>NZ_JANNYP010000432.1:0-4308 GCF_031410135.1 Armatimonas sp.
TACATCGGGCGCGGGTTGGTCGCGGCACGCTTCTCCCATTTCTCGCCCCCATCCTCGGTGCGCCAGATAAAGCCATTGCCCTGTGCCGACTGCGTGCCCCCCCTGTTGTCGTTCTCCCACGTGACATAGACAATCTTGGGGTTCTTGGGATAGATCGCAATTCCGATACGCCCGACCTCGCCACCGGGCAGGCCACCCGAGAGCTTCTTCCAGGTCTTTCCCGCGTCCGTGGTCTTGTAGAGCCCACCGTCGACGCTCCCGCCTGCAAACCCGAACGCCGTGCGCCGCCGCGTGTAGGCCGCCGCATAGAGCGTGTTAGGGTCTTTCGGATCCATCGCGACATCGGTGACGCCCGTATCCTCATTGATATAGAGCGACTTGACCCAGTTCTTGCCGCCATCGGTGGACTTGTACAGCCCGCGCTCCGGGTTCGGCCCCCAGAGCTTGCCCAGCGCCGCCACATAGAGCGTATTGGGGTCAGTAGGGTGCACCACGACGCGACCGATGTGCTGCGTCTTCTCCAGCCCCAAGTGCGTCCAGGTCTTGCCCGCATCGCCTGACTTGTACATCCCGTAGCCCCAGGAGCTGCTCTGGCGGTTGTTGGCCTCGCCACTTCCCACATAGACGATATTCGGGTCGCTGGGAGCAACGGCAATATCTCCGATGCTGCTGGTCTCGTAGCCGTCAAAGATACTCTCAAACGTGACACCGTTGTTGAGCGTCTTGAAAATACCGCCCGCCGCCGTGGCCACGTAGTAGGTCTTGGGATCGGACTCCACCACGGCGAAGTCGTCAATGCGCCCGCCCATGATCGCGGGGCCGATATTCCGCCAGCTTAGGTTCTCCAGGAGGGGGTCTACTCGTTTCTCCTGGGCAAAGAGAGGCGTTGTGAGTAAGCTTAAACTAAGGATTGTCAAAGGAAGGGAATGGCATTTCATGTCGGGATTTTACCTGTAATACTGCCCTAACGGAGGTAATATCTTAACATGCGCATTAAAATTTGTGGGATTACGTCCGTTCACGACGCTCTGCTGGCTGCCGAGCTTGGGGCCGATGCGCTGGGTGTGATTGTCGTCCCGGGGACACCTCGCTACGTGACGCCGGAGCTTGTCGCTGAGATTCGTGCCGCGCTCCCGCCGTTTTTGCCGCTTGTTGTGGTCGCTCAGAACACCGAACAAGCACAAGGCTACGAAAAGAGCGCGGATGTCTTTCAGCTCTACGAGGGGCCTTTGGTGGCAAGTACCCGCTGCGTTCGTGTGGTTCGGGTGCGCGATGCGGCCAGCCTGGCTGCCATCGCCGAGGCCGCCGCTGAGCCTGTCGCCGCTGTGCACCTAGATGCCTACCACGAAAAATCCCTGGGCGGCGCGGGCGTCGTCTTTGACTGGGGACTCGCCGTGGCCGCAAAGGCGCAGCTCAGCGGCAAGCCGCTTATCTTAGCCGGTGGCCTCACCCCGGAAAACGTCGCGGAAGCGATTGCCTTGGTGCAGCCCTACGCGGTAGATGTCTCCTCGGGCGGAGAGGCAAGCCCCGGCAAGAAAGACCCGCAAAAGCTCCGCGACTTCATCGCGGCGGCGAAAGCCTCCCCCCCGGCCCCCGTCCAACGGGGGAGTCAAAAATAGATGCGTACCACACCCTTTACCAAGCTCTGGGAGCAGCCCAGCTATCTTGAACACACTGGGCAGTTTATTCGCCTTGTGCCGACCAACCCCCAGCGCAACAGCCTGGAGCTCTTTGCTGCCGCTCATCGAGGCGACTACGAGGCTGTCTGGCGCTACATGACCCAGGGGCCGTTTGAGAGTGAGGCGGAGTTTCGGGGGTATCTGGAGTCGTTGCAAGGCCGCGACGACTGGCAGCCCTACACGGTGCGGCGGCTTTCTGATAGCGCGGTGCTGGGAATGATCTCCGTGATGCGGATCGAGCCACGCGATGGGGTCGCGGAGTTGGGGAGCATCTGGTACACCCCGGCGGCACAGCGTACGGCGACCAACACCGAGACAATCTATCTACTCCTCAGGCATCTCTTCGAGGCATGCGAGTACCGGCGCGTCGAGTGGAAGTGCGACTCCCGCAATGAACGCAGTGCCGCCGCCGCCCGTCGTCTTGGCTTCACCTACGAGGGCTGCTTCCGTCAGCACATGATCAGCAAGGGCGTCAGCCGCGACACGCTCTGGTTTGCGATGCTGGACGGGGAGTGGGAAGCAAAAAAAGCGCACTTCGAGCGGGTGCTCTACTCCGGCGAGAACGTCTCACTTAGCGAGTTGAATGCGGTAGCCCCTGACCCCCACACGTGGGGGAAATAAAAGGAAAATTCCTTACCGTTCCCCCAATCTTGGGGGTCAGGGGGCCGCCTTACTTCCCGTACTCCGCTTTCTTTTTCAGCCCCAGTCCCTGGTACTCATCGGAGTCCTTCCCAAACTGCGCCGCGACTTGCTCCGTCGCGCCCACTAAGAGATCATGGCGCTTGTGCTCCGCAATACGTGCCTTGTCCCGCGCCGCATCGAGCGCCGCAATCGCATCACGCTCCGCTTCTTGCGCCGCAAGTGCTTCGGCATCCGCACTGGCTATCGCAGCGGCAGAGAACTCTGCACGAGCGGGGGTGTAGCGCGTAGCAATACGCTTGATTCCACTGGTTTTAACCGTATCCGCATCCAGAACCGACAGAGAAAGACGTTTACGTGATTTTATTTCTTGCGCCATGAAGCATCACCTCTGAAATGTCAATTTTCTGTACGAAATATCACCTCGCCACAAAGCGAAGTCACCTCGCACAAAGAAATTTTACCACGCCACCAGAAATATCACAATACTTGCCAGGAACATCACCTCGCCCCACGCGAAGTCACCTTAGGGAATATCTTTCCACTTCGCCCGCTTCAGAAACCTCGTCGCCTCGATAATCGCTTCATCGGCTTCGGAACTACGAAGCTCCAGTAAAAGCCGCTCACCTTTTGTCAGTGATGATTCGTCTTGTAGTATTGCAGAGGCTAGTGAATTAACAGGTTTCAGATTTCTTACCAAATAGGATAGTGTTGAATAGCTATTAGAGTCCGATTCATCTCTCAATAATAAAAAATGACCTCTGAATAAAATAAAGATAAACAAATTAGAAAAAATTGCCATTAATGCAAAGTATATTCTGTAAGTTCCTGATATTGACATTGCTATGAATATAGTAGCTGTAAGGAGGGTGTATAATCCAATTTTATACACTTCATCATTAATTGTATTTTGTTTTTTAGTTTGGTTGATAATCTTCGCGGCGTAGATAGCGAGTATTTCTGATATTTCACCAGTATCACGGGGCAGATCGCCATATTCTATCCTAGTATAACTTTGCTTTTGTATACTTGGTGACGGGATTGGTTCTGCGCTCATTTGAGTAGCTCTTTCAAGATGCTCATGGCACGCTCTTGATGTGAATAGAAGAGAGTGTCTTCATAGCCTGCCGCAGTGGGGAAAGCAATCGTACTTTCGCTGGCATTCTTCAAGTTTTCATGCCGAAGAGACAAGTAGGCAAACTCATGATGAAAGTTATCGCGCCCTTTCTGAGAAAAGAGACGGTCAATGAGCTTCTTATACTCGCCTTGTTCGTAGTGCGCTATGACCGTGTCATGCTCAGGCCACCAGATGTCTTCTTTGGTGACGAGAGTCAGAAAACGTAGATCGCTTGTTGGGGTTTGCTCGAAGTAGCTGACAACACGCTCCAAAAAACGAAGCTCCTCAGTGCGTTTCTCTATGATGTAGGCATTCCAATCCGTGATGGTTCTATCTGGTCTTGGAGTGTGGTAGCCGTAGGAAACGACGAAGACAATAATGGCTTTGCGCTTGGCTCTGGTGAGCTTCTGGTTGAGGAGGGGCCAGGTTTTTTCGATGCGCGATGTCTCTTGTCCGGGGGCGATCCAGATTTTCTGGGCGCTGTCGAGTTTGAGCCACTGCTCTTCGATTCCAGGCGACTCTTCGTATTGTTTGGCGATTCTTGCTGGGTCGAAGTCGGGGGAGAGATAAACACCGAATGTTGTTTTGCCGACCCCGCCGGGGCCGAAGACGGCGATCACGGTCTTGCCGGATTTGATCGTCCGCTGAAGCGAGAGCCAGCCCTTCTGGAGCAGGTCGCGCTGCTCCCAGAGCTTTTTGAGAACATCTAGCGGCGTAATGGGCATAACGCTACAATTCTATCGTACCTTCATAGACCAGGGTGGCGGGGCCGGTCATGTAGACGTGGTTATTGATGCCCCACTGGATTCTAAGATCGCCGCCGGGCAGATGGACGAGCACATCACGGCCTGTGAGACCGTTGAGATGCGCCGC
>NZ_JANNYP010000433.1:0-1466 GCF_031410135.1 Armatimonas sp.
AGCGTCTATCACGAGGACGGTGTATCTGCCGTTTGCAAGCCGCGCTGTTGTCGCGATCTCTTTACCACTAGGGGAAAACAGGGCAAAAAGCATTGTGCCAAGTTCACCATTTGCCAGCTCTTGAACAGTGTGTTCAAGAGGCTTTTTGGACAATCGTCCGCCTCGTACCTCCCAAAGTCGTAGCACACCGTCTTGGGCACCTGTGAGTACCTGATCGCCACTGGGGGAGAAAATAACCGTACAGTACTGTTCGTTGGGTCGCAGCTTATTAGGAAAGCCCGTTATCTTTTGGACACACTGACCTGTAGCGACATCCCATACCCAAATCTCGTTGCTAAAACCCGCCGTGACCGCCATTTTCCCATCGGGGGAGAGGGCAACGCAGGTTACGCGCCAGTCATGGCGGAGATGGGCGAGACGAACCAAGCCTCGATTGACGACCCTCGACAAGTTCTCCAAAGTCTCATCTTTTGGTGTGATTCCGGATTCAAGCAGTGAGCTGATGGTGCGGATTCCAAGAGTGAGTGCCCTTTTTTCCTGACCGGGTGTCCTAGCGGCGATCTTGAACTCATCTTGTCCTAGCTGCTCTACCTTGAGTACCGCAGACCTTGCACTCGCTTGCAGGCGGGTGACCTGGGCGCGAACCTGATTCACTTTCCTTTGTGCCTGGGTGAGGTTGCTTTGGGCTTGAGCCAGTGCCACTGCGGTAACTCCTTGTGCTTTTTTCAGATCCTCTACGGCTTGTTTTCGCATCTGAAGTTCTTGGCTTTTCTGTGTGAGCTCGCCGATCTTAGCGGAAAGTTCTTTGGTCTTTCCGGCGACTTCCCCCGTTCTATTGGAGAGCTGCCTGGTGATAGTGAGCAACTCCTCTTTCCCCTTGAGTAGAAGCTTGGTCTGCTGATCATTTTTCTTGGCTAGCTGCGTTTTCTCTCGATTTTCTTGCTTCGCCTTCACCCCAAACCAGATTGCAGCCGATGTAGAAAGCAGAAGAATACACCCGAGCAGAGCAGCGCGGCGAAACCCCTGCCAGTACGCCTTGCGCCGAGCTACATCTGGTAGGCTCCGCAGACTCTCCTGAACCCAGGTGGAGGTGAACTGCTCGGCGTAGATACGGTTTCGCACCTGAAGCTGGCTCTCTAAGACCGCGACGAGACCTGAGACCCGCAGAGTATTTGCCAAACTGTTTGTGGGATTGTAGCGAACCGGTGTCCCCTTTCGGACGGTAGCGTACAGACGAAGTAGCTCTCCAGGATCGTTCTCTGGGTCTTTGAGGATACGCTCATGGGCGAAGTGCAAGTTCGGATCGGTCTCGCGGGCCTTACGATCCAGAAAGGTTTCCCGGCAGAGCTGATCTACTTGCTGCGACGTGGTGGCTTCCGCTTTGGCAACCTCATAGCAGAGGCGCTGAGTGAGGTAGGGATGGCCTCCTGTCCAGTGTACAACTTGGGCTATGAGAGCGCTGCGCT
>NZ_JANNYP010000434.1:0-1154 GCF_031410135.1 Armatimonas sp.
GGGCTTTGGGCCGCGCCCCGGCGATATTCAGCAGGTCAAGAAACTCGGGCTCAAGGCGTATATCAACCAACAGCTTCACCCCGAAACACTCAAAGATGCCGCCGTGAGCGCCAAGACGGCAGGCTATGAGGCCCTCAAGCTGACCGGCCTTGATATTGCGGAGATGGAGCGCAATGTTCAAATGAACAACGCCCGCTTGATTCAGCTCCAGAGTAAAGTTGCACAGCGTAGCATGGCTCAGACAGACACACCACCGCCGCAACAAGCACAGAACCAGGGCCAGGGTATTTTAGAGACCCTACGCAATGCTACTCCGGACGAGCGCAAGCAGCTTCAGGAGGGACAGCTGGCGCGGCAAAAAGTGAACGAGGCAGGCTCGCAGCTCGTGATGAACAAGCTGGTGCGGGCCGTGGAGAGCGAGAAGCAGCTTCAGGAAGTCTTGGTGGACTTCTGGAGCAATCACTTCAACATAGACGCCACCAAAGTTCGGGCCGCCAAGGTCATTGATGAAGAGCAGGCGATCCGGCCTCATGTGCTGGGTAAGTTTAAGGGGCTGCTCTCCGCCTCCGCGCACTCCGCCGCGATGATGCTCTATCTGGACAATGCCCAGTCCGTCGCCGCGCAGCCCGAGCGCACTCAGACGGACAGCCGCCGCCCGCAGTTTAGCTTTGCCCAAGTGCGCCAAGGAGCCGAGCGTGGGCTCGCGCCTGCCGTGCAGATGATGGCGCGGGTGCGGGAGATCGCAAAGAACCAAAATATCACCGAGGAGCAAGCCTTCGAGCGGCTCTCGGGCCAGGGAATGCCCAACCGACCGGCACTGGCGCAGCGCCAGAAACAGGGTCTGAACGAGAACTACGCCCGCGAGGTGATGGAGCTTCACACGCTTGGCGTTGACGGCGGCTACACCCAAAAAGACGTCACCGAGCTGGCACGTTGTCTCACCGGCTGGGGCGTACGCGGCGGGCGCTACGGCGGCGAGTTTGAGTTTCACGCGGGCCTCCACGATAGAAACGAGAAGGAAGTGCTGGGCGTAAAGTTCCCCGCAGGGGGTGGCCAAGAAGAGGGCGAGAAGATGCTGGAAGTCCTCGCCAACCACCCAGCAACCATCAAGAGTATCTCGACCAAGCTCTGCCGTCGTTTTGTCTCGGACACGC
>NZ_JANNYP010000435.1:0-10742 GCF_031410135.1 Armatimonas sp.
CTACCAGAGGGCTCTCACGCTGCAACGGGCTGCGGGAGAGCCGCAGGGGGAGGCCATCACCCTGACACAGCTCGCGGAGCTGTATCAGGAAAAACAGCCCGCCCTAGCGCGGCACTACTTTCAGAGTGCCTTGCTTCTCTACCGTGTGCGGGGCGAACGGCTGGGTGAGGTGCAGCTGCTGGCAGCCCTGGGGCACCTAGAGTCTGTCGCCGGGCGAAGTCGTGAGGCAGAGAGTTTTTACCGGAGTGCCATCGCCCTCTCCGAGCAGCTTCGAACCGATGCAGGGAGTGGGTTCTCGTCGCAGGGAGCATTCTTTGAACAGCTGAGCAGTCCTTATGTGGGCTACCTGACGCTTCTGGTGGAGCAGAGACGGGTCGCCGAAGCCTTTGTGCTGGCGCAGAAAACGAAGGCGCGAGGCTTGCTCGACCTCATGGCGGGCGGAAAAATAGACCTGAGGCAACAGCTCTCGGAGAGCGAGCAGGCCGAGGAGCAGCAGCGACGTCAAAAGTGCGACAGCCTCTCCGAGGCCATGGTGCGCGAGGCGGCACTCAATGCCTTGGGCAGCAAGAAGCGCTTTGAGGCGATTAAGCGGGAGCTGTTAGCAGCAGAGCAGGAGCTGGCGGTCTTTCACGACACGCTCTACGCCCGCCACCCCAGCCTTGGGCAGCGCCGCGCCGCCACCACAGCAAACCTAGAACAGGTGGCAAAGGCACTGCCTGCCCATGCTGCACTTCTGGAGTTCGCGCCCCTCGCCTCGGGACGTGTCGCGCTCTTTGTGGTCACGTGCGACCAGCGGGGTAAGGCAAGTGTGAGCGTGTCCCGGCTGGCTGTGTCGGCCACGGAGCTAGAGCGGCAGGCCCGTGGGCTGCGCACGGCCTGCACCAATCCGAAAAAGAGCTGGAGGCGCGAGGCGCAGCGTCTCTACCAGGTGCTTCTCGCCCCCGTGGAAGCAAGGCTTGCGGGCAAGACACAGCTCATCTTTTGCCCGGATCGCTCGCTCTGGGATGTCCCGTTTGCGGTGCTAGCCGACCCTGAGGGGGTGCCGCTCCTCACACGCTTTGCGATCTCCTACGCCAGTTCCGCCACCACCTGGCATGCTGCGCAAGCAACGCCACGCAAGCCCACCTCCTCTCCTAAATTACTGGTGCTGGCCAACCCACAGTTCGATGCGGAGCGACGCTTCGAGAATGACCCCGCCGTGGCAGGACAGCGCCCTCTGACTGCTCCCAACCGACCCTTGACAGCCCCGAATCGTCCGCTGACAGCCCCGAATCGCGACTTCCTCCTGCCGCGAGGAATACGGCTCGTAGACTTGCCCGGAACGCAACGCGAGGCAGATGCACTTGCCAAGCGTTTTCCCAACACCACCCTCTACACACGCAGCAAAGCCCAAGAAAGTATCGTCAAGCAAGATGCCAACAAGTTCCAGCGCCTCCATCTGGCCTCCCACGCCTTTGTCAACGATGCCTCACCTCTGCTCTCATCGGTGGTTCTCGCAAACCCAAGCCCAACGAGCAGCGACGATGGTTTCCTCACAGCACGCGAGATATTTGAGCTGGATCTTTCCCATCTTGAGCTTGTTGTCCTCTCGGCGTGCAACACCGCACGCGGGGCACAGCACGGCGGCGAGGGGGTAATGGGACTGACCTGGGCGCTCTTTGCGGCGGGCTGCCCCACCCAGGTGCTCTCCCAGTGGGGCGTGGACGATGCCAGCACCGCGACTCTGATGACGCGCTTCTACGATGGCTTGGCAAAGGGAGTGGGAAAAAGTGCGGCGCTTCGACAGGCGGCTCTGCACGTTCGGAGCGAGCCCAGGCACCACCATCCTTACTACTGGGCTCCTTTTGTTCTGATCGGCGACCCACGCTAAAGACACCTCTATCCCCGGAGCTGTTTTCGAAACGCTCCGGGGGTGGTGTGGTAGCGCCGCCGAAAGACTTTCACGAGGTGATTGGCATCCGCAAACCCCGTGGCAAGCGCGATGACTTGCAGCGTATCGTCGGTTGTGACAAGGCGCTGCGCGACTTCCTCAAGCCGTAGCCCCGTGAGATAGCGAGCAGGTGGCTCCCCGATTCGCTGAGTAAAGTGGTGGGTAAAGCGGGTACGGCTGAGACCGAAGTGCCGTGCCAGCTCGGAGATGTCCACGGGGCGCTCCAAGTTCTCTCGCACATAGCGCCGGACACTCTCTTCCAGCACCTCCCGCCCTGGCGTGCTCTGGGTGAGCGTGTGGTCGGCGTGGCGCTCGTACTCGGTCAGAAAACTAAAGAGGGCAAGCTCTTCGGCGAACCGATCCCGAAAGCCTCCCGCACAGAGTGTCGCAGCCTGGGCGAGCAAGCGGCTCTCGGGCGAGAGGCTCAGCACCGCTCCCATCGTCTGGTGCTGCTCGCTGAGCCTCTGCACGATATAGGCATGGCGGATCACCAACCAGAAAAATCGCCAGTGCGGCGCGTCGGGGGGCAGGTAGTAGCGGTGCGGAGAGGGCACAAGCGCCAGAAACGCTTTTCCTGGCTCGATCTTTTGTACCACGCCCGCCTCCTCGTAGGCTCCCCACCCTGAGAGTGTCACCTGAAAGACCAGCTGCGGGGCGCTGCGGGCACGCTGCAAGCCGTCCCAGAAGTAGCCATCGCCCTGCACACGCTCCTCTAGCCCGGCATGGTACCAGGCATCCGGCGAAAACTGCTGCCCTCCCAAACGCCGGGTCTGCTGTAGCTGTTCCTCAATTCTATCTAGCGACACAAAACGACTATACGTCTCTAAAGCGACGATTGCAATACGTGTCTCTTCGGCGCTAAAATGACCTATCCCTGCGCAGCTGCGCGGAAACACTAAGGAAGAACTATGCCTCTTAAAGTTGCTATGATCGGAGCTGGAAGTATCGGCTTCACGCGTCGCCTGATGGGCGACCTGCTCACCGTCCCCGAGTTCGCGGACATGCACTTCGCGTTTCACGACCTCAATGCCCAGAACCTCGACATGGTCAAGCAGCTCGCCGAGCGCGATATCAGGGGCAACAACCTGTCCGCCACGATCAGCGCCTCAACGGATCGCCGAGTCTCGCTGGAGGGCGCGGACTACGTCATTAGCACCGTGCGCATCGGCGGACTCTCGGCGTTTGCGGACGACATTGATATTCCGCTGGAGTACGGCATTGATCAGTGCGTCGGCGATACGCTCTGCGCAGGCGGAATCATGTACGGTCAGCGCGGGATCGCCGCGACCCTGGATTTCTGCAAAGACATCCGCGAAGTTGCCAAACCGGGTGCCCTCTTTCTGAACTACGCCAACCCGATGGCGATGCTCACCTGGGCCGCAAACCACTACGGCGGCGTGAATACCGTCGGGCTGTGCCACGGTGTGCAGGGTGCACAGCACCAGATCGCCAGCTGCGTCGAGCAGTGGGCCAAGCGCGAGGGGCTGCTTGGTGAAGACGAGAAAGTGCATCGCCGCGACATTGACTTTGTCTTCTCGGGCATCAACCACCAGACCTGGTGCGTAAAGGCCGTCTGGCGCGGCATTGATCTGATTCCCAAGCTCTATGAGCTGTTTACGGGGCACGACAAGTTCCCCACCACGGAGAAAGTGCGCATTGATGCCCTCAAGCGCTTTGGCTACTACTCCACTGAGAGCAACGGGCACCTCTCCGAGTACCTGCCCTGGTACCGTAAGCGCCTCGATGAAGTGACCAAGTGGATTGATCTATCCTCCTGGATCAATGGCGAGACCGGCGGCTATCTCAGAGTCTGCACCGAGGGCCGCAACTGGTTTGAGACCGACTTCCCCAACTGGCTGGCGCAGGACCCGCCGCAGTTCACCCAGGAGAAGCGCTCCGAGGAGCATGGCAGCTACATTATCGAGTCGCTGGAGACGGGCCGTGTCTACCGGGGGCACTTCAATGTCGTCAACAACGGCGCGATCCCCAACCTCGCCGCCGATGCGATTGTGGAAGTTCCCGGCTATGTGGACCGCAATGGCATCAATATCCCGATTGTCGGCGACCTGCCGCTTGCCTGCGCCGCCACGTGCACGGCTTCGATCAATGTCCAGCGCATGTCGGTGCACGCTGCGCTCACCGGCGACCGAACTCTCCTTAAGCAAGCCATGCTCCACGACCCGCTCACTGGCGCGGTCTGCGACCCGGAAGAGATCTGGCAGATGACCGACCAGATGCTGGTCGCCCAGGCGGAGTGGCTCCCGCGGTACCAGAAAAGCGGTGCCATTGACGCCGCCCAAGCCGAGCTAGAAGCACAGACTGCCAATGGGACGCGGGTGCATCGCATGGTGGGCTTCAAGGGCACGGCGCGCCAACACACGAAAACCGTGGAGGAGATGGCTGCCGCCAAGGAAGAGTCGCGCAAGAACGCCCAGGCTGCCGACAAGGGCAAGATGACGACCAACGCGTAGCAGGCACATAAATGAGCCCGCTGTTGCGGCAAGACCCATAAATGGTCCTGAGGGGGCTTTAGCCTCCTTGCCGTAGCAGCGGGCCGCTTTAGCCGCCCGTCCTATGCCACATCAGCGCGAGTAGTCGTTGCGCAGCGCCCCATCATAGCGGCCTGAGCGGAGGCAGCAGCGGTCAAAAGCGCCTCCCGGAGCCGCAGGGGCACGGGTCGCGCCGTCCAAGCTTCTCTTCCAGGATCTTTACGCCGCCTTGAACCGAGCGAACGCCCTTGCCGACGTTGGTCTCCGAAGGGTAGCCACGTCGGCGCTTGGCGATTACCTCACGCTCAAAAGCAGGAGGTCTCGGGGGTGTCGTCGTTAAGAGTAATCGGGGTGTTTTTTGTGTTCATGGTCGTAGCCTCCACATCTCTATCGTACCGACGGAGCCTTCTGGTAAAGGTGCTGCTCTTTACGACGATACAATCATCCCATAGCGAGAGTCGCGGGGGTAGACCCAGTCAATGTAGTCGGTGTCCACGGTCGTGCCGCCGAGCATATCCACGAGCAGCACCACTTGGCCCCGATGGTAGCAGGCGTGGCCTTCGAGTTGGGTGAGCTGTCCGCCACGCACCACCCGGTAGGTGTTGCCATCGGCCTCTTTAAAGCTAAAGGTCGCCTCGACATCTTCGTCAGTGAGGTCGGCGAGATAGGCAACCCAGCGCTCCTCCAGAGCAGCATAGCGCGGGCGCAGCGACTCTAGCGTGGTGTCGGTCTCAAACCACAGCCCGATGGGGCGGTCTTCTCCCGCCATCCAGGTCAGCCAGTTCTCCCGGCATGCCGCCAGGTGCGCGGCAATCCCGAGGGCACGCGGGAAGCGCGGGTCGGTGCGGCTGGCTTCGGGCACGGATTCCAGCATCGTCAGCATCTTGTCGTTGGCGTCTCTCTCATAGTCGTAGAGCTCGCGGTGGTGAGTAATCCCCTTCATGAACATTAGTTTGCCACAGCAAGCCTTGATTCCTCCTCGCATCTTTTTTTGGGACACGGCCATTCAGTTTTTGCCTCCCCCCGGCGGCACCACCGCCGACCCCCTCCGGCTGATCGGTCGTTCCTCCCTGCGAAGGGGATAGTTCAGCACACAAAACCCTTCGCGGAGCCGGAGGGTGGTGAGCCTAAGCGAGCCGGGAGGCAAGAACTGAATGACCCTATTTTTTTGGATCGCTCCAAATCTTACGGTACGTTTACGATAGCTCGATACGCTGGAGTCATCATGAAAACCACACTCACTCTAGCACTGACGCTCTCCCTCCTGGGAGCAGCTCTGGCCACACCGCAAGTGGGCCGGAAAGAAACCAGCACCCGCGCCGTTGATGTCACCCCCAAGGCCAAGAAGCTCCTCGCGGAAAAAGAACGGGTGGAGAAGTTCTTCGACGAGCTTCCCAAGATGCGCATGGACAAGCCCGTTGACCAAGCAATACCTAAGAAAGACCCGAAAAAGCCCGACTCCACCCAAGGCGACTATGTCACAAAGTCCTACACCCTAGACTCCACTCCCAAAGAGCTAGTGAGCATGGGCGAGATCTCCGCACTCTGGCTGGGCGCGATGCTCTCAGAGCGCGGTGTCCGCAAGGGGGGCAACGATATCGCCGAGATTCCGCTTCCCCCCACGATGCGCGCCCCGCTGGAGCTGACCTTCTCTAGCCTGGGAGGCGGCAGCAAGATTGTGACTCAGCCGAGCAAAGGCGATGTCAAAAACGCCGTCAATGCCCTCTTAACCGAAGCCATCAAACAAAAGAAAACCTGGGGCGACCCGAAAAACCTGTCCGAGGCCTATAGCTTTGAGATGGTGGAGAACCAGAACGAGACACAGGCCGCTCTCAAACTGGGAATCAATGTCCGCTACATGGGAGGCGATCTCAAGAGTGCCCTGAGTACCGAGAAATCCAGCGGCCAGCATACCATCACGGTTGCCTTTATCGAGCGTGCCTTCACCCTGACGGCAAAGCCGGGAACCCGCGATGGGTACAAGCTCGCTGACCGCTGGGTAACTCCCGCTTGCACCATGGATGTCCTCAAGACCTTCGCCGACGATAAGCTCCTTGGCAACGACAATGTGCCTTGCTATGTAGCAGGAATCACGTACGGACGACGCTTGGTTTTTAGCATGACCTCGAAGTTTAGCGCGTCGCAGATGAAGTTCGCCATCCAGGCAGCCTACAACGCGGGAGTGACCAAAGTGGCGCTGGACACCGAGGCGTCCAAAGTGTTCAAGGACAGCCAGACGACCATCAAGGTCGCCGGACAGGGTGGCCCCAGCCCCGATAAGCTCGGGAGCCTGCTGCTCAAGGGAGACCTCAGCGCGTACTTTGCGATCGCTCCCACGCCGGGACAGCTCGTGCCCATCTCCTACGAGATTCGCACGGTCACCGACGATGCCCCGGTGATCGTGCTACAAACCGATAAGTACACCGAGACCCAGTACATCGGCAATGCCGTGGGAAGACGCTACCAGCTGACGGCTCATGTCAAGCTGACATCGCGGCCTGAGGTCACCAACGCCAGTGGCGAGATCTACGGCGAGTTCCGTGTGAATGGAGACAAAATCTGGGCCTGGGACAAGAGCCATAGTGGCAGCGGTGCGCAGAGCAAGAAAAGTGGGGACCTCATTGACATCTTCACCACCAGTGCCAGTAGCTCGCTGGAAGCCCCCGGAACCAGTGCGGGCTCTACGTCTCCCGCCTTCACCATGAACTGCTACGAGGGACAGCCCTCCCCCAGCTATAGCTTCGAGGGCTTTATCAAAGACAACGATGGCGGTGCATCCAAGGATGACTACATGGGGAGCTTCAAGTTCACCCTCAAGCCCCGTGCGATCTTCGGTGACAACAAAGGCAAGCCACTTCCGGGCACACCACTCGCAGGGTTCCCTGAGGCGCAGAACTGGCAGTTCAGTACGGTCGAGGGCAAGCGTGTCTTCACCGCAGAGATTCCCTACAGTGGCAAAAAACAAAACGGCTCTTCACGACTCTACCTCCGCATTGAGGAAGTAGGAGGACTTTAAACACTATGAACAAACAAATCAAAAAACTATCGTTTCTGGCGCTCAGCGCCCTCGCGCTTCTTCCCATAGGATCTACTCCCACGCAGGCAGCCAAGCAGACCACGAACTGGCGTGTCATCGTTAGAATTGATGAGATTCACTGCATTGAGACGGAAGATCTCTTGGGCTCGGACGAGTTCTACACCCTGAGCGGCTTTACCTTTGGCCTCCCTGATGGTCGCCAGCTCATTCGTACCCGCACCACGGGGGTAATGAGCATCAATAATGGCAACCGCAAGAAAGGCACCACGATCCTTGATGTGACAGTTCCTCACGGCACCACGCTCTCTGGTGAGCTCATGGGCTTGGACGAAGACGTGAGCAAAGATTGGACCAAGGTGGATGCCAAGTTCACGAAAGCGGGAGAGGCAGTTGGTGAGGGAATAAAGGAGCTCGGTGGAAAAAAAGGGGGTGCTATCAAGGAGCTCCTCAACGGAGCCATCGGTGTGATTGGAGGAATCTCGACGCTGGATCAGGATGACGTTCTGGGACAGTACGGCTTCCCCGATCTCACCATCCAGACACAGCGTAATTTCTCCGATAGCTTCTCTCTCAAGAACTCTGCCTACTTTGGTTCCGACTGGAGTTACAGAGTTAAGTACAGCATCAAGGTCACCCCTACAAGCAACCAGCCCAATCTCTAGCCACCGGAAAAAGGAAAAGATCATGAACCTTACCCATTTCTTTCGTAGACTCTTATTTAGTACCATCGCACTAGGCGCACTTTCTTCACTTACCCAAGCACAAGTGACTATCTCCAACAACCCCGCCACCGCCACCACGGAGGGAACGGTTCTTGGCAACTCCGCCGGTGTTCTGGCCAACAAATACTGGAAAGCCTATGGGATCACCACGAGCGCATCGGGCACCTTTGACTTCACCTCACTCCAGATGTCATCGGAGAATGAGCACAATGCCCCGCATACCATCAGTGGCGGTATCTACACCGATAGCGCGGGCAATCCCTCCAGTACGCTCATCGCAGGCGGGGCATTTGGCTCCCAGCTTGTCGGGGCAAGCGCTCCCGCCGCGACACTGCTCACCTTCACCACCGCAGGCACCGTCACGCTGGTTCCCAGCACTACCTACTGGTTTGTCTTGACCTCTGAGGTCTACAACGCCGGGGGAGCCGACTTTCAGAATGTCGTGCGCTGGGATCTTGCGGTAGGAAACGCCCTCCCCGGTGCCACGGGAGCAGGTGCGGGGGAGGTCGTTTTGGAGGGCTACCGCTTCAGCGATAACAACCGCGCCAGCTGGACAAGCTCGTCCCTCTCCAATGGTCTGACGATAGAGCTGGCGACACACACCGCTGCCGCTCCCGAGCCTACCTCCCTTGCGTTCCTAGCGCTCGGCGGGACTCTGGTACTGGCCCGACGGCGGCGTGCGTAGCAGGACGAGGCTCAGTACCAGCGTTCCAGTTAGCGTGAGGGGCACGAGCACCAGTGCCCCTTGCCAGCCAAGGCTGGTAGAGGCGAGTGCACCGACCACCCAAGGGATCACTGCGCCGCCAACTCCCCCAGCGGCGACGACGCCCCCAAAGGCCGTGCCTGCCACGCTCGGGAAGCGCTCGCCTGCTTCTGCTAGCACCAGGCTAAAGATGCCCGCGATGCAGAGGCCGGTCAGAGCGACGCAGACCAAGACCGGCAGTAGTGTCGGCAGGAGCAGCGCCAGTGTCGCAAAGAGCACGCCCCCCCCGGCACAGAGCGCGGTGAGCCGCATCAGCGGAAAGCGCCCCAGCAGCCCTCCCAGAGCAAAGCGCCCAATCGTCATCGTGATCCAGAAGAGCGTCCCCACGCCCGCCATCCAGGCCACGCCACCGGGGAGCTGCTTCTCAAAGTACGTCGGGAGCCAGGAGAAAAAGCTCACCTCCGCTCCCACGTAGAGCGCCTGCATCACGCACAGAATCGCAAAGCTGGGCTTCTGCAAGACCGCTCGTAGCGCCGAGAGCTCCAGCGCCTCGGGGGCGGCGCTCTTAGGGATGCGGCAGAGGCTGAGAGTCACAAAAACGATGAGATTGATCCCGGCTAGCCCAAAGTACAGCCCACGCCAGTCCGTGCCATGCGTGAGTAAGTAGCGACAGAGCGTCGGAGAGGCGGCGGCCCCGACACCAAACGCGACTTGTAGCGCATTGAGCAGAAACGCGCGTTTTTCGGGGTAGAGATCGGCGGCCAGCGCATTGGCGACCACCTCCATCGCGCCACTACCCGCTCCGACGAGAAGTGCCGCGGCTAGCGCAAGAGCATAGCTGCTTGCGCTCCCAAAGAGCACCAAGCCACCTGCGTAGAGCACCAAGCCCACCAGTAAGACAGCCTTACGCCCCCAGAGATCCGATAAGTAGCCACAGAGCAGCACCCCCACCACAAAGCCCACAAAGTTGGCCGGAAAGAGCCGCCCCTGCGCCTCGGCGCCCAGTGAGAATGCCGTCCCCAGATAGGGCAAAAGTACCCCGATCGCCCCCAGGTAGACCGAGTAGAGCACCATCACGACACAACAGAGTGCGGCAAGGACAGAGCGCGGGGTACTTTGCATCACTCGTCTTGAGCGGCTTCGACTAAGACATGCTCTGCAACAAAGATCGGAGCACGGACACGAAGAGCCAGGGCGATGGCATCCGAAGGCCGACAGTCTATCTCTAGGGCAGGAGCTTTCTCGCGGATTAGGTGGAGCTTGGCGTAGAAAGTCCCCTGCCAGAGGTCATCGAGCACGACGCGATCCAGAGACGCTCCCAGCTTGTCTAAGAGATTTCGGAGCAGGTCGTGGGTGAGAGGCCGCTCGGGAGCCGTTTTCTGAAGCGCGTTCTGAATCGCCATGCTCTCAAACGGCCCAATGTGCACCGGCAAGCGGCGGCCACGACCATCGCGTAGCATCAGCATCACCTCACCAATCGGAGAGTTTTCGGACTGGCCTTCGGTGCGCGCTTCCCAGAGCCCGAGAACCTCCACCTCTTTCTCCTCAAGAGCACGGGGCTGGCGGTTCTCGTTCTCACTGGTCTCGTCGTATGGGCTGGACATCCCCCGTGTTAATCCGGCTTGCTGACCGTCGGGGCGGCTCCAATGGCGGCAAGGAACTCCCGGTTGGAGCGAGTTCGTCCTAAGCGATCCAGGAGCAGCTCGGTCGCCTCTTTGTTGCCCAAGTTGGCCAGGATACGGTGCACCTGCCAGATCTTGCGCAGATCGTCCTCGCCATGAAGTAGCTCATCGCGGCGGGTGCCGGAGAGCTTGATGTCAATGGCTGGGAAGATGCGCTGCTCCGCCAGAGAGCGATCCAG
>NZ_JANNYP010000436.1:0-8427 GCF_031410135.1 Armatimonas sp.
TCTTCGCCACCCCCTCCCAATAATGGGAGAGGGTTGGGGAGGGGAATCAGCCCAGCTCCCTCTGCGTCTCCCCCTCCCTCCCGTTATCGGGAGGGAGGGGGCCGGGGGGAGGGAGGGCAACAGAGAAAACACTTATGAATATTGTCTTTATTGCACTCGACACCCAGCGCGCCGATCACCTCGGCTGCTACGGCTACGAAAAGAACACGTCGCCGATTATTGATACCCTTGCCGCCCAGGGCGTGGTCTTTGAGCGCTGCTACGCGCCCAATATCCCGACACATCCCTCGTTTACCACGATGCTCACGGGCAAAGAGGCCATCACCCACAACATCGTCAATATCGGTGGCCGCGTCCCCATTGAGGAAGGCGTAAAGCTCCTGCCGGAGATACTCAAAGAGCACGGCTGGAACACGGCGGCGATTGATACGATGGGGCGGCACTTTAACCGGGGTTTTGATACCTACATCTCCCCCAACTGGGATCGCTCCGACCCGCTGACCCTACGTCGCGCCGAGCATATCACCGATGCGGCGCTTCCTGTGCTGGCAGAGCTGAAGGCTGATAAAGAGAAGCCGTTCTTCCTCTTTCTGCACTACTGGGACCCACACACCCCGTACTTGCCACCCGCGGACTTTCGGACGATGTTCTACCCGGAAGGTGCCGACCCTTACGATGCCAACAACCACTCGATGGACAAGGCCTGGAACGACGAGATGTTCCAGTGGTACTTCCACGACTGGATGCCCGGCGTCACGGATAGCAGCTATGTCAACGCGCTCTACGATGCGGAGACGGCCTACATGGACTGGCAGCTGCGGCGGCTCTTTGCGGCGCTGGAGCCCATCAAGGACGACACCCTGATCGTGATTACCGCTGACCATGGCGAGATTCTCGATGAGCAGCTGGGCTTCTACGACCACCATGGTTTGTACGAGGGCAACGTCCATATCCCACTGATCTTGATCTGGCCCGGCAAGCTCCCCGCCGGCAAGCGCGTCCCCGGCTTTGTGCAGAACCTGGACTACCTACCGACGTTCTTCGAGCTGGCCGGAATCCCCGACACCGAGAAGCTGGAGGGCAAGAGCCTGTTGCCCTGCATCTTCGGGGAGCGCGACGGTAACTACGAGGAGCTGTTCCTCAGCGAGGCCACATGGGAGGTCAAGCGTGCGTACCGCAACAACAAGTGGAAGTTCATCCACTCGTTCGAGCCCGACCCGCACAACCGCCCCCTGCAAGAACTTTTCGACTTAGAGGCCGACCCCACCGAGCAAGTCAACCTTGCCGAAACTCATCCGGAGATTGTCGCGGAACTAAAAGGCCGACTGGATGCCTGGGTAGCCAAGCGCCTCGCCGAGACAGGCCGCACGGAGGACCCGGTTCCTGTGCAAGGTCGCTGTGGGAGCAAGATCGGTAAACCCATTGAGGGCGAGACGCCCGGTGCGGGCGCGACTCCGTTGCATTTGCGTAAGGCGAGAGAGGCCGCCAATATCCCCAAACCCGAGGAGCTCAACTCTGCGACGGATCAGAAATCAGGCAAACCGCTCCATGGATATGTGGAGAAGAAGTGAGCAACCTCTCCCCTAGCCCCTCTCCCGGGCGTTCGTACCTCACTGGGAAAGGGGTGCATCCGCACTATAGCCCCCTCCTTCCCCAACGAGGAACGAGTGCCCGGGGGAGGAGGGCTGGGGAGGAGAGGTTATGAATGTCGTTCTTTTAGCCATAGACACCCTGCGGCCCGATCATCTCGGGTGCTATGGCTATGATAAAAACACATCGCCTGCGATCGATGCGCTGGCGGCAGAATCGGTCGTCTTTGAGCAGGCGATTGCGGCGGGCATTCCGACTATGCCATCGTTTACGACGATGCTCACGGGCCTGCATCCCCTGCGCCACGGAATCGTGGCTCATATCGGGGAGAAGCAGCGGGTCGCGGCGAGCGTCCAAACCCTGCCGCAGCTGGCGCAAAAGGCGGGCTGGACGACCATTGGGATCGATAACTTAGTCATTCAGGGCGGCGGCAAGGGCTCGTGGTTTGCGCGAGGCTTTGACCACTACTCGGGGTTTCTCTACGCGCCCTCCACCAACCAGAGCGAGCAGCTTATCGATCGGGCGATCCAGTTTGTGGACGAGCAAGACAAACAAACGCCGTTTTTTCTCTACTGCCACCTCTGGGACCCGCACACGCCCTACGGCCCGCCCGCTCCGTTCAACACGATGCACTATGCGCCGGGCAGCGCACTCTACTCGATGGATGAGGTCTACGCACACGCGCCGGAGTACTACAAGGCGTTTTTGGGCGAGATGAAGTGCGACCACCCCGACGACTACGCGGCCTACATGGCGCTCTACGATGGCGAGATTTCCTATGTGGATGTGCAAGTCGGTCGGCTGATCGCACATCTAAAGCACGAGAACCTCTGGGACGACACGATCTTTATCTTCATGAGCGACCACGGCGAGGCATTCGGTGAGGGCGAGATTCACTTCGACCACCACGGGCTTTATGATGCCGTCACGCACATCGCCCTGATGGCCAGGGTTCCTGGCACCCTACCCGGTCGCACAAGTGCCCTTGTCTCCACAGAAGATATTCTGCCAAGCCTCGCCGCACTCTGTGACTGGGAGCTACCTACAGGCTACACACTCACGGGCCAGAGTTTCGCCCCCGCACTTCGCGGCGACGAATTTACGGGCCGGGAGCGCGTCTTTTGTGTCGAGTCGTCGCGGCAGGCTTCAATTGCGATCCGCACGCCGATGTGGAAGCTTATCCAACCGATTGTCGAAGTTGCGCACGGAATGCCCCTGCCGCATCTGCACGGCACGCCCCGTGATCCCGCCCCCCTGCTCTTTGATCTCGAAAACGACCCGAGTGAAGATCATAATGTCGCCGACGCGCACATAGAAATTCGCGACGCGCTTCTGGCAGAGCTGATAGCTTGGCACACAAATGAGATTGCTTTGCGCGGGGGGCACGATCCCATTAAGGAGAATGGTCTGAGCCTGAGCTACGAGGTCTTTATGAAGCGACTACTGGCGAGGCATAAGAAATGAACCCATCTCATAAGCCCGAACCCATCCCGCATTTTGAACCCATCCCCCCAGCCCCCTTCCCTCAGGGCAGGGAAGAGGGAGACAAAGGGGCTGGAAAACCCTCCCTAACCCTCCCTGCCCTGAGGGAGGGTGCCGAGGAACGAGGCGGGTGGGTTCGGGCTTCAGGTGGCTTCGTCGTCTGGCTAACGGGTTTGAGTGGCGCGGGGAAGACCACGGTTGCGCGAGGGCTGGCGGAGGCGCTGCGGGCGCGCGGCGTTGGCAAGCTCGAAGTGCTCGACGGCGATGCGGTGCGAGAGAACCTCTCCAAGGGGCTGGGATTCTCGAAGGAAGATCGGGATACCAATGTGGCGCGGATTGCGTTTGTGGCACAGCTCCTGGCTCGAAACGACGTAAACGTGATTGTGGCCGCGATCTCGCCCTACGCCGAGGCTAGGAAGCTAGCGCGGGAGCGGATTGGGGCGGGATTTGTCGAGGTGCACGTGGACTGTGGCCTGCCCGAGCTGGTGCGGCGCGATGTGAAGGGGCTCTATGCCAAGGCGCTGGCAGGCGAGCTGGCGCACTTCACCGGGGTTTCTGATCCCTACGAAGCACCCGAAAACCCAGAGGTGAGAGTCAGTAGCGAGAGCCAAACGGCGGAGCAGAGCGTGGCGTTGATTCTTGCGCACTTAGATGCACGTGGGCTACGACTTCGCAAGGAGCGCATCGCGGAGGGTGCGGCGAGCGCGGTAGAGTAGCGACTTAGTCGCGGCCACAGAGCGCCCCAAAACCTCAGCGGCTTCTGCGTGGGGAACGTCCTCCAGATCGCAGAGAGTCAGCACGAGCTTGTGCTCCTCAGAGAGTGCTTCCAGTGCGTCCAGAAGCGCCTTGCGCTCCGCCCGACGCAGGGCTTCTTCCTCCGTCCGCGCTAGGCTCACCAGAGCCGCGCCTGCGGGAGTGTCTAGCGAGAGGGTTGGGAGCCTGAGCTGGCGGCGCTTGTCGGCGGCAATTGAGCGCACGATGGCAAAGAGCCAGGGACCAAAGCGCTTCGTGTGGCCGCCCGTAAGCTGACGCGCGTTGCGAAACGCCCGCACAAATGCCTCCTGCGCCACTTCCTCCGCATCTTCCCGCGTCTCCGTGAGGCGCATCGCCAGACCCAGTGCTCGGTCGGCGTAGAGCTCAAAGAGTGTCTCCATCGCGCGAGCATCCCCCTGCCGAAACCGCTCCACCAGCCGCGCCTCAAAAACATCATGCACGCCTCTATTGTATCGCCACGATACAATAGCCTGTGCGACAAGGAAATTTATTTGTGGTCTCGGGGCCGTCGGGGGTGGGCAAGGACACGGTTCTTGCGGGGCTTCTCGAACACCAGCCCGATGTCAGAGTGTGTGTGACGGCAACAACGCGGGCAATGCGCCCCGGAGAGTCGCCCGGCAATCCGTACCAGTTTCTCTCCGTAACCGAGTTTGAGAACCTGGTGAACGAGGATGCTTTTCTCGAGTATGCCCATGTCAACGGTGGGAATCTCTATGGCACCCCCCGTGCTTGGGTGGAAGAAAACCGCGCTTTAGGCCACGATGTGATCCTGAAAATAGACGTTCAGGGCGGGCTAGCCGTACGAAAAAAAGCATCGGACGTGATTCTCGTCTTCCTAGAGCCACCGTCACTCGCGGAGCTAGAGAGACGCCTCCGCGCCCGTAGCACCGAGACGGAAGACCAGATTAAAGTCCGCCTGCTCGATGCCCGCAACGAGCTGGCCCAGAAGCCACACTACAACTACGCCGTCGTCAATGACAGCCTCGAAAACGCCGTAGACCACCTGCGCGGCATTATTCTCGCCGAACGCTGCCGAGTTCTAAAGTAAGACGAGGGACTTTCCAGCCCCTCGCCGATTGCATCGAAGTCGCTAGCGTAAGCGTCCTAGGCGGGTGAGGGGCCAGAAGGTGACGATGCCCCGTCCGACGATGCGGCGGCCTTCAAGCTTGCCCCAGACGTGGGAGTCGGCAGAGCGGTTCCTATTGTCACCCATCATGAAGTAGTTGCTTGGAGGAATCTCAAGCTCGTTCATGTTGTAGCCAGGGTCTTCGTTGGTATAGGTATCCTCTAGCGGCTTGCCATTGATGACGGCAACTCCCGGAGTCAGTTCGACTTCGGCACCCGGCTGACCAAACTGGCGCGCGATGTCTTGAGGCATCAGTTTCTCCGTGCCATTGATTAAGACATAGTCCTTGAAGAACTTGACAGACTTCTCACGGCTGATCCCAAGCCGATCACGTAGAGTTTGGTGGGCCACATCAGCGTTGGTATCTTCCCCCTGCGCCTCAAAGACTTCTTTACCAACCCGTAGCTTCGCCCCACGAACTTCGACTTTTTCGCCGGGCAGACCAATACAGCGCTTGATGTAGTCCTGTTCCAGAGTTGGGCTTCCCGTGGCCTCAGGAGGAGCAGCAAATACCAGAATATCGCCGCGCTCGGGATCATGGAAGCGGAACGAGATCTTATCTACGATTAGACGATCCCCAATTTGCAGGGTCGGTACCATACTCTCAGAGGGAATATAGAATGCCTGCGCGACGAAAGGCCGGATCAGGAGAAAAGCCAGCGCCAGTACAAACGTCACTGTGTCGCAGATCTCGGAGAGCGTGCGAGCCCAGCTCTCATGAAGGAGCTTGGACATCATCAGGCGTAGCACGGTAAAGCCCGCAATCACCGCCACCACGATCGTGGGGCTAATATTGGCAAGCTGGTCAGTTAAGGGAATAGGTTGGTCGTTCATAGCGATTTGGCAAGAGGTAGTGTCACGGTAAAGCGAGACCCCCTTCCCAATTCGCTATCGGCGACAATGGTTCCTTCATGGGCCTCAACAATATGCTTTACGATAGAAAGGCCCAGTCCCGTTCCCCCCGTTGCTGTTCCGGCTTCGCCAGGGAACTTTCGCGCCCGATCCGCCCGCCAGAAACGCTCAAAAATACGCGGGAGATCTTCTTTTAAAATCCCAATACCGGTGTCCGCAACGGTGACGATGAGGTTTGTCTTCTCTCGCACCACCGTCATTTCAACACTCCCTCCTGAGGGGGTGTACTTGATAGCATTGTCGAATAAATTAAAAAAGACTTGTTCCAGCTCACTGCGATCTGCCTCAATCTCCAGAGTCGGAATTGTCTCTGGCAGGATGACCTTTACCTTGCGACGAGCTGCGTAGGTGGCAAGGCGCTCCGCCATATCGTAGAGCAAGTCTCCCAGATCGAAGCGCTCGCGTGCGGGAGCCAGTGTTTCGGAGCGTGCCAGAAATGTCAGGTCTTCGGAGAGACGGACTAAGCGGTCCACTTCACGGACAATATTTCCCAGAAACTTCTCACTAACCTCAGGGTCGTTGAGGGCCCCATCTTGGAGAGTTTCTGCCATCGCACGAATCGAGGCAAGCGGAGTTCGCAGCTCATGGGAGACATTGATCACAAACTCTGTCCGCACCGTTCGTAGCCGACTCAGCTCCGTTTGATCCGAAAAGAGAATCATGACCTCTCCTGAGGAAAGCCCTAGAACACGGGCCTTCACAAAGCGCTCTTTCCCATTGACGAGGCGCACTTCCGCTTCCTGAGGGCTTTTTGTTGCTCGCGCGGATTCGACCAGCTCAACCAGCACTCGCTGGTGTGTGGCCTCAAGGAGCGAGCGGCCCACAACACGCTTGACATTCCCATCCACTGTCAGAAACCCAATAGCCGCCTCGTTGGCATAGAGAATTTTATTGTTGTCATTGACGCGCAGGAGGCCATCTGGCACGAGAAGCGCGAGCTGTTCGAGACGCTTGCTCATGGTTGGAACTTGTATCCCACACCGCGAACGGTCAGAATATGCTCCGGACTGGAGGGGCTCGGCTCGATTTTTTCTCTTAGCCAGCGGATATGGACATCCACCGTGCGCTCCTCCACTACCTCACCTGTTCCCCAGACCCGATCCAGCAGTGCGGCTCGGTCAAAGACTCTTCCGGGGTGCGCCGTGAGCAGAACAAGGAGGTCGTACTCTTTTCGTGCCAGTTTTACGGGCTTACCTTTAAGGGTGATCTCATGTTTCTCTAAATCCACGACTAAGTCTAGCGCGGCGGAGACGAGCTGTGGCCCGACGACACTACTCTCGCCCTCGCTCCCTGCACGGCGCAACAGCGCCTTGATCCGCGCCACAAGCTCGCGCATGCCAAAGGGCTTGACCACGTAGTCATCTGCCCCAATTTCGAGACCCTGCACTCGGTCACTCTCCGCGATACGTGCCGTGAGCATCAGAATCGGCACTCGCTCACCTTGCTGACGGATCAAACGACAGATATCAAAGCCACTCCCAGAGGGTAGCATCACATCCAGCACGATTAAGTCGGGACGCTGGCTCCGAAAAAGCTGGAGAGCTTCATCCGCATCTCCCGCCGTCAGAACCGTGAACCCCTGCGCTTTTAGGTTATAGCGTATCGCCTCGATGAGAGTCGGCTCATCGTCCACAACTAAGATGGTTTCTTGGGCCATTACGCCTCTATTATCCCGCATTCCCTACCAAAGGCGTTAAGTCTCTGTTAAACTTAGGGCTATGGCAGGCAAATCTGGTAAAGAAAACAAAAAAGGCAAGGGTGACCTAGCAGAAGTGCTGGGTGAGCTGGCAGCGCTCCGTGAAGAGATTGAGGCTATTAAAGAGTCCTCAAAGAGCATCATTCACTCGGGAACGGGCTCTAGCGCGGAGCAAGTGGCTCGAAAGGCCAGCGCCTTCTCCCCGCTCTCTCGTGCCAAGCTAATCGAGACTCTTTTAACAAAAGGCCCACAGACACCCTCCCAGCTAGGAGAAACCGTCGGTCTCGCCACCGGCTCACTCTACCACCACCTGCGCGAGATAGTGGCTGCCGGGATCGCCACTGTGGAGGCAAAAAACTACCGCCTCACTCCCGAAGGAGAGCGCCTTGCACGAGCCTTTTTTGACGAATAGAGATTTGTGGTGGGTATACTAAAATCCTATGATTCAGCCCCCTCAGCAGACCTGCGATCTCTCCTGGTTCCAGCAACAGCTCCCGGAGTTTACTCGTAGAACTAGTCAAGAAGCGAGGCGGCGGCGCTGGGATAAGCGTCTATGGTGGCTTGAGACATCTCTCTCAGAATAGTGGGTAAATCAGGGAGTAAAGCTCCAAGACGCATTTTCTGAGGCTCCTCAGGATATTCTCCCCGAACTTTTCTCCCTAGGGGAGGCACTGGAGAAGCTCCCTCGTCTTGAGGGCCGCCGTAACCTGCACCGTAAGGCGAACCGAATGACATTCGAGCTTCAGGAAGCCCTCTTCGTGACTTTTACCCGGCTTCTGGCGCGTCGCACGCCTCAAGAGCTGGTCTTCCTAGATGAACCCCAGCGTGCCTATCTCCGGCGTGCCAT
>NZ_JANNYP010000437.1:0-5178 GCF_031410135.1 Armatimonas sp.
CACGGGCGCAGCGGCGCTCACCGCCTCGGCTGCTTTGGCGCAGCAACAGGAAAAGGCCACTCCCTTCGACCGCTACAGCCCCGGTGCGGCGGTAATTCGCTACCCCGACCCTGATATTATCGCTCTCGACAAGCGCTACGAGCCCCTCATGATCGGCAATACCCCGATCCAGCGGCTTCATACGGGCTCGATGTGGGCCGAGGGCGTGCTCTGGCATAGTGTCGGGCGCTACGTGCTCTGGTCGGATATTCCCAACTCCCTCCACCGTCGCTGGCTCTGGGAGGACGGTCACACATCGGTGATCCGCGACTCGAACAACTCCAATGGCAACACACTCGACCGTGAGGGGCGGCTGATCTCCTTTGAGCACCTCACCCGCCGCGTGGCTCGCCACGAGCACAACGGGAGCATCACGGTTCTGGCCGATAAATTCAACGGCAAGCCCTTCAACGCCCCCAACGATGGCGCAGTACACCCCGATGGCGGCATCTGGTTCACCGACCCCGGCTACGGCTCGATGGGCTACTACGAGGGGATGAAGGGACCGCTGGAGCTCAAAGAGGCTGTCTATCGGATCGACCCCAACACGCTGAAAGTGGAGAAGGTCACCGACGAGCCCACCAAGCCCAATGGCCTCTGTTTCTCGCCCGACTACAAGAAGCTCTACATCGCCGATACAGGCGACCCGCACTGCATCTGGGTCTTTGATGTGCAGAGTGGAACCAAGCTAGGGAAAGCCAAAGAGTTTGCCAAGATGACGATGGACCTCAATGGCAAGAAGGTCACAGGCAACGCAGACGGCATCCGCACCGACACGGAGGGCAATCTCTGGGCATCGGCAGGCTGGGTGGGAGCGGGCTTTGATGGCGTCCACACCTTCGCCCCCGATGGCACACGCATTGGGCAGATTCTCCTCCCCGAGATCGGCTCTAACCTCTGCTTCGGCGGCTCCAAGCGCAACCGGCTGTTTATTACCGCAGGCCAGTCACTCTACGCAGTCTACGTCAACGCACAGGGCGCCCACTGGTGCTAAACTAAACTCGTCCCCCCTTCGCGAAGCCGGAGGGGGTGGCGAGCCCCAGCGAGCCGGGGGAGGTTGAAAAATCGGGGGATTAATCCAACAAGCTCAGTACATCTGCGGTGTCGGTGAGGGCTTGGTCGAAGGCAGCGATCACTTTCTCTATCTGCTCGTCAGTGATGACCAGAGGCGGCTGGACGCGCATGATCTTGGTGTTGTTGAGCGTGTAGGCCACCACGACACCGTTCTCCACCAGCGAGCCAATCGTGAGCTTCTGGATATCGGCGTCCGAGAACTCCACCCCGATCATCAGGCCACGCCCGCGCACGTCCAGCACAAGCTCAGGGTGCTTTGCCTGAATTCCCTTGAGTCCACTGAGGAGCTTCTCACCTTTCACCCGGGCTTGCTCAGCAAGGTTCTCCTCGCGCATAATCGTCAGCGCCGTGATTCCCGCCACGCACGCCGCCTCGTTGCCGCCGAAGGTGCTGGTGTGTAGATACGGGTTCTCGCGAAACACGGCATCCCAGACTTTGGGCGTTCCCACAATCGCGCCCACTGGCATCACGCCTCCGCCTAGGGACTTGGCAAGCGTCATGATATCCGGGGCCACGCCTTCCCAGTCGCAGGCGAAGAACTTCCCGGTGCGACAGAGGCCCGTCTGGACTTCGTCCAAGATCAAGAGTGCGCCAAATTTGTCGGCGAGCTCTCGGGCAGCTCTAAGATAGCCGTCGGGGGGAATGCGAATGCCGTTCTCGCCCTGAATGGGCTCTAGAAGAATCGCGGCGGTCTCACTATCCACGGCAGCGGTCAGGGCGGCGATGTCGCCAAAGGGCACGTGGACAAAGCCCGGAAGCAGGGGCGCGAACGGGGTTTTGTAGCTATCTCTGCCCGAGGCGCTGAGCGCTCCCAGGGTCTTGCCATGGTAGGAACCCTCGGCGGAGATGATCTTGGTGCGGCCCGAGGCCATGCGAGCGAACTTGATCGCGCCTTCAAGTGCCTCCGCGCCAGAGTTGCAGATAAAGCTGTACTGCAAGTCGCCGGGGGTAATCTCAGCAAGCAACGCTGCTAAGTCAGCGAGGGGCTTGTTGAGGAACGTCTTGGACGAGAGCGGGAGGCGCTGCATCTGCTCGGTCACGGCAGCGACAACTCTTGGGTTGGCATGGCCCAGCGAGAACGTGCCGTAGCCGCCCAAGCAGTCAATGTACTCCGTGCCGTGGGCATCCGTGAGAGTGGCACCGGTGCCACTCCACTCGACTTTATCAAAGCCCGCGATCTTTAAGAGCGCAAGAGCGGTCGGGTTGACGAACTTCTGGTACTTATCCGCGACATCGGCGGTGAGGGCATCTGCATCCATAGAACTATGATACCCGACTGTAAAATACGCACAAAAAAACAAAAGGCCCACGCAAGAAGCGTAGGCCCAATAAGGAGAAGGTGAGGACTAGTCTTCCTCGGGCTCCTCCGGGTCATCGCCGATATCAATTCCATCAATATCGTCCACCGAGAGCTCTTCTTCTTCCAGCTCTGCGAGCGAGATCTCGTCGCGCTCCTCTTCGGCTTCTTCCTCTTTATCCAGCTCGGCAAGGCGCAGCAGGTTCGCGGCCTGAGCGGCAGCGGTGCTGGACTTAGAGCGAGCGTGGTCGGAGACGAAGTTGACATTGACCTGGGCGTACCAGTTCGGGATCGAAGGGATCGGAATGCCCGTGGTCGAACAGCGGACTTCTTTTACTTCGTGCTCGTCGGCTTCTAAAAGGTCTACAGTTTCTTTACTCATAGTTTTTTTTATTATAGGTCGGTCGGTCTGCGTGGCTTATTGGACTGTGGTGCGGTTGCGGACGGGAGGAAGCCATTGATTAGCATCAAGGCGCCTGCCACCAGATAAAGCACCCACTCATAGCCCCGGTGCGGACGGCCCGGGTCGAAGACCATCTTACCCTGCAAGAGAAATCCCGCTATTCCAATTCCTAGCAAGATAATGCCAAGCAGGTTAAACGAGTTCCACCAGCGAATCTGTTTCATGATCGCCTCATTCGTCCCAGTTTATCACAAGGAGTTTTTTCATGCACATACGTGCGCAAGCCCCGGTTCGTCTTGATTTTGGCGGAGCCTGGACCGATGTGGATCTCTACGCGCAAGAATTTGGTGGCGCGGTTTTTAATGCCACGATAAATCATTACGTCACTGGTGAGCAAAATGTTACCGACGAGGGCCTGCAAGTGCGCTACGGCTTCGAGCTTCCCACGGGCTCCGGGCTAGGCACATCGGCAGCGCTCAATGTCTGCTGGTTCGGCCTGATCGGCGGAAAAACAATCCCCGATCAGCGAAAAGTCGCGGAGCAAGCCTACGGTTTAGAAGAGCTGCTCGGCATTCTCGGAGGCCGTCAAGACCAATACGCCGCGGCCTTTGGTGGCTTCAATCTCTTGCGCTTTGGCGGTGGCCCAAACGTCGAGGTTGAGAAAGTCGCCCTTGCGCCAGAGACCATCTCGGCTCTGGAGCGGCGCAGTGTCTTAGTCTACACCGGCACGCCGCGCCTCTCGGGCAACATCCACGAGAATGTCTGGGGCAGTTTTCGCGCCGGACGCACCGAGACTGTCGCCGCGTTTCACGGCCTGCGTGAGGTCGGCCTCGCCATGCCCGAGGCGCTCAAATCGGGGGATTTTTCGGCGTTCGCCGCGCTGCTGGCTCAGAACTGGGAGCACCAGAAAAACCTCGACCCCAGCGTCTCCAACACGCAGATCGAAAAACTCTTTGCCGTTGCCCAAGGCGCGGGAGCCTTGGGAGGCAAAGCCTGTGGCGCAGGTGGCGGCGGTTGTCTGTATTTCGTCACCGAAGAAGGCACGCAGGTCGCTGTCGTCAATGCCCTTGTCGCCGCCGGAGCACGCTACATCCCGTTTCAATTCGAGAGCGAGGGGCTTCATGTCGCCGCCCCGTGAACGAGGCGTCGAGTAGCCTGCGGCTGTAAAGCCCGTGCCGGGCTGGGGGAGTTAAAGTGAGGGAGATGAGATGAAAAAAAGAGTACCTTGGTTGGGAGTTTTTTGCGTGGCGAACGTTATCTTGTGTGGCTGGTCTCTCGTGAGCTACCTTCACTTGGATGTACGTGTTATTCTTGCTAACGATCAGACATCGCGCATTGCGAAGTGGCGCGATGAAGCGTTGGCCTCGAAAAAGGAAGATTGGATTGGTTCCCTCTGGTGGATTGTCAACGAGTACCCATCAGGAACAAAGCAGATCAAGGGCTCATCGCTGGACCAAATTGTGGAGCGCCAGCGAGCCGCTGCCGTTCACGAGGTACTGGCCCATCTGCGCAAAGAAACCGGCCAGAACTTCGGCGATGACCCGGAAGCCTGGATTGCCAAGTACACCAAAAACTAATCCCACTCCCAGCCCGGCACGGGCTTTGCGGCGCGGAGCGCCACCCAGACGCCTCGTTCACGGGGCGGTAAAATGGCGTAATGAATATTTCGAGAAACGATTCGGTGGTGCAGGGTGCAGTGCTGGTGATTCATGGAGGCGCAGGGACGATCCTTGAGGAGAACCTGACGCCGGAGCGTGAGGCGCTCTGTCATGCGGGGCTACGGGCGGCACTGGAGCGGGGCTATGCACTCTGGCGCGACGGTGCCGATGCGCTGACCATCGTGGAGCAGACCGTCCGTGTTCTCGAAGACGACCCTATCTTCAACGCGGGGCGTGGGGCGGTGCTCAACGACCAGGGAATCGCGGAGCTAGATGCCTCGATCATGCGTGGCGTGGACCGGATGGCAGGGGCGATCACGGGCGTCACCACCATCAGAAATCCCATCACGCTGGCCCGTGCCGTTTTAGAGAAGACGCCCTTTGTCTTTCTCTCGGGCCTCGGGGCCGAGGAGCTGGCGGCGACACTGGAGGAGATTGAGCAAGTCGGGCAGGAGTACTTCTTCACCGAGGAGCGCTGGAATCAGCTTCAGGCGCAGCGCAAGACCAACTCCGTCTCGCTCTCGGAGGACAACAAGTTCGGAACCGTGGGGGCTGTGGCGCGGTGCCGAGAAAACCATCTTGCGGCGGCGACAAGCACGGGTGGGATGACCAACAAGCGCCACGGACGCATCGGTGACAGCCCAATTATTGGGGCAGGAACCTGGGCCGAGGACGCGACCTGTGCGATCTCCGCCACAGGCCACGGC
>NZ_JANNYP010000438.1:0-1488 GCF_031410135.1 Armatimonas sp.
GCAAGCCCGAGCCTTTTTTGGTTGAATTGATCCTCAACGAGGTTGAGAGCAGTCCTGAGGAAGTGTTAGTGGTTGGAGATCGAATCGACACGGACATCGATGCGGGCCGAGCGGCGGGGTGCAACACTCTCCTGGTTCTGACCGGGGTGGAATCTGACTCTGTTGAGGGCCTTTGGTGTGAGCCCGACTTAAGAAGCTTTGTCCTTCGCTGATGCACAGCGCGGACTCATCCCACATGTCTTAAAAACGAACCCCCAAAGGCGGCTGAGTCTGCGGGTGAACATGCTATCGTTAGGAGAAGAGTCTTTGACTGCGAAATTGATCATGAAGAGAGCCCAGCTATTCGGTTTTTGGGGCGCAACCCTCATATGTTGCGTCGGGCTTGTTTATGCCTCCGTCCCGCCCAAATCAAAGGCGAAGAAGACGATTGATTTCAATCGAGACGTCCGGCCAATCCTTGCCGGCAAATGCTTTACCTGCCACGGCAACGATGTCGCGACTTCGAAGGCTGGACTTCGCCTCGACTCCAAAGATCACGCGTTTAAGCCGCTGAAGAGTGGAGACATCGCGATTGTTCCTGGGAAGCCAGAGGCAAGCGAGCTGGTTCGACGGATCCTGTCGAAAGATGAATCCGAGCTAATGCCTCCGCCGGAAACCAAAAAGTTTCTTACCCCCGAAGAAAAAGCGATTCTCAAACAATGGATCCTTGAAGGCGCGGAGTACAAATCCCACTGGGCGTTCGTGGCCCCAACTCGACCAGAACTTCCATTGATCAAGAATAAGAGTTGGGTCCGTAACCCGATAGACGCTTTTATTCTGGAAAAGATGGAGGCCAAGGGCCTCAAGCCTTCGCCTGAAGCTGACAAAGAGACGTTGCTTCGCCGACTGACGCTTGACCTCACTGGTTTGCCTCCGACCCTGGGCGAAAGAACGGCCTTCCTTGCCGACAAAACTAGCGGTTCGTACGAAAAACTGGTCGATCGCCTCCTCGCCTCTCCTCGTTTCGCTGAGAGAATGGCGATGGACTGGATGGACTATTCGAGGTATGCCGACAGCAACGGCTATCAGGCCGACTATGAGCGGTTCCAGTGGCGGTGGCGCGACTGGGTCATCGAAGCCTACAACAAGAACATGCCCTTTGATCAGTTCACCATTGAACAGATTGCCGGCGACATGCTCCCCAAGCCCACCCTGGATCAGTTGATCGCAACCGGTTTCAGCCGAAACCACCGAATCAACACCGAAGGAGGCGTCATTGCCGAAGAGTGGCGGACTGAAACCGTCATCGACCGAGTCGAGACGACGTCCACCATCTGGCTTGGACTGACCAGCGGTTGTGCCCGGTGCCACGATCATAAATATGATCCGATTTCTCAGAAGGAGTTCTATTCGATGTACTCCTACTTCAACAACGTTCCTGAGACGGGGAGCGGAGAGGAGAGGCCGGTCAACCACCCCCCCTTGATGGATGCTCCGTATCCCGATCAG
>NZ_JANNYP010000439.1:0-10619 GCF_031410135.1 Armatimonas sp.
TGGCTCATCAAGCGGGCCTGGATACCGACGTGGCTATCGCCCATGTCGCCCTCTATTTCGGCTTTAGGCACGAGCGCGGCAACAGAGTCAAGAACCACCAGCGCGATGGCATTGGAGCGAATCAGCGCATCTACAATCTCAAGTGCCTCTTCGCCTGTGCCGGGTTGGGAGATCAACAGGGTATCCAAGTTGATCCCTAATGCCTTGAAGTAGATCGGATCCACCGCGTGCTCAACATCCACATAGGCGCAGATTCCGCCCTGCTTCTGGGCCTCGGCAACGATGTGCGCCGCCACAGTGGTCTTACCCGACGACTCAGCACCGTAGATCTCGATGATACGTCCCTTGGGAATTCCACCAACTCCCAATGCCAGATCCAGAGCGAGTGCTCCGGTGGGAATGGACTCAATGGGCTCGATGGTCTTTTCCCCAAGCCGACTAATTGCGCCTTTACCAAACTGTTTCTCGATCTGCGCGAGGGCAATATCGAGCGCCTTTTCCTTATCCATCACAAACTCCTTACCGTCGCCCCGCTATCCGCGGGGGCTTTCTACGGTTAAAACGGTCCAAAGACCGCGATTCTGATAAAATCCGTTAGATTTTTTTATTTATCAGAAATTTGGCTTGAAGCTCCAGGTGCCACGCGTGTCGTACGTCGCCCCTTCCGGCCCCAAAAAACTCTCAATGAGGGTCAAGCGTTGCGCCCACTGCACGCCGCAGTCCGTGAGTGCCTCGGCCTGCATGGCGGCCCGGAGCGACTCACTCTCTTCTTTTACTCGCCCTAGCGTGATATGCGGCACGAGCCCCCCGTGCTTGGGCGCTCCCAGCGGCTCCATCCACGGCTCCACAGCCTCCACCAGCAGTTTCCACTCCTCGGAGCCCTCACTGATACCGGCCCAGAGGGTCTTGAGTGGCCCCTTCTTTGGGAAGTAACTCGCACCGGCAACCTGAATCCGGAAATCAGCGCGGGGTGGCACGAGAAAATCGCAAGCCTCGATTACGCCAGGCAAGGACGACTCTGCAACCTCACCCAGAAACTGGACGGTAAGGTGGAAGTTCTCCGGCTCGACCCAGCGCACTTTGGCGTCCGGCGCACGCTCCTGTACGCGCCGCTGGAGTGCGCTCAGCGCATCCGCAAGTTCTGGTTCGAGTTCAATGGCAAGAAATAATCGCATGGCAAACTAATGTTCTATACTATACCCTATCTTTCTACAAACTCACGGGAAATAGGGCAAAGCGGAAAAGAAAATAAAAAGAATTTTCGGGCCATCTCCCTGCCGCTGAGACGGCTTCCCTCTTCCCCCGATGCTCGCAAGCTCGCGGAAAGAGGGACTGTGTTGTTAGGGCAGCAGATCGGCGACGAGGATGCTGGCAGTGGTGCTGAAGAGCGGGGAGATCGTGTCTGTCTCAGTGTAGGTTTGCAGGCTTCGATAGCCGCTGGGGCCGGGCTGACGGCGGATTTCGACCGTGCGTTCATTGAGATTGATGATCCAGTAATCCTCGATCCCTGCCGCCGCATAGATCGGGGCTTTGACGGTCTGGTCGTACTCCAGTGTGGTGTCGGAGACCTCGATCACAAGAGCCGCCGTGGTCGGGTGGGAGTCAGTATAGTCACGTGGCTGGCCGAAGACGATGGCAATGTCTGGCTCAGGAACGCTGTTGCTCAGGCGCAAAGGCAACTGGCAAAGAATATGATAGCCCTCACCGCTCCAGCGCATTGCAATGGGCAGGATCAGGCTTACGGCCAGACGATGGGCAGGTTTCTGGGGCATAATTTCGACTAACTCTTCTTCAATGAGTTCTAAACGCTTGTCAGGAGGAAAGCCACCCAGCGCGACGACGCGCTCGTAGTCCTCGACGCTCCAACGAATTAGCGGACGTGACTCCCGGATGAATTTTTCTAAAGTGACATTCATACGGCTATTTTATCCGATCAGTTGCTTGCGGAGCATGTCCAGCGCGGTCTGGGTGGCGCGCCAGCGTACGTCGGCGCGCTGGCCGGGGAAGATGTTCTTGGTGAGCTCGGTGCCCTCTGGCCCCGCAACCGCGATGTAGACCAAGCCGACGGGTTTCTCGTCGCTGCCGCCCCCCGGCCCGGCGATCCCGGTGACACCGATGCCAAAGTCGGCCTGCCCGAGGTCACGCACGCGCTCGGCCATCGCTTTGGCCACCTCCGGCGAGACCGCACCCAATGCCCCGATCAGGGCGCGGGGGATACCAAGAAGCCCCATCTTGCTCTCGTTGGCGTAGGTGACGACGCCAGTGTGAAAGACGCTCGATGAGCCGGAGATCGCGGTAATGCGCTGCGCCAGCCAGCCGCCCGTGCAGCTCTCGGCGGTGGCGACCGTCTTGCCCTGCGCCTCCAGCAGTCGCACCACTACTTCCTCTAATGTCTGGTCGTCCTCACCGTAGATCACGCTCCCCAGCCGCGTCTTGATCTCGTTGGCGACCGGCGCGATCAGCGCCTCGGCCTCTTCTGCACTCGCGGCCTTTGCGGTCACCCTTAAATGCACCTCGGCGGGCTTGGCGTAGGGCGCGACACTCGGGTTCGCGGCGGCCATGAGGTCGGCGGTCTTCTCCTCGGCGACCGACTCGCCCATGCCAACGATGCGTAGCGTCCGCGAGCGAATCACGCTCCCACTCGACCCGCCGATTCGGGGGAGAATCTCGGTGTCCACCATCGGGACGAACTCATTGGGCGGGCCGGGTAGCGCGACCACGGTCTTGCCATCTTTCTCCACCCACAGCCCCGGCGCGGTGCCGTTGGCGTTGGGGATGGGCACGCCGCCGGTGGGGACATCGGCCTGTAAGAAGATGGCATCGCTGGTGGTGTAGCCACGCTTCTCAAACCACGCAGTCAAAAGCGCCACGAGCACCGGGTCGCGCACCAGCGGGGCATCCAGCGCCGCCGCGATCACCATGCGCGTCAGGTCGTCGCCCGTCGGCCCCAGCCCTCCGATACAAAACACGATATCCGACCGTGAGAGCGCCAGTGTCAGTGCCGCCGTCGCACGCTCCAGGTTATCCCCCACCGTCGCCCGGTTGTAGACGCTCACCCCGCATTGGGAGAGCTTCTGCGCCAGATACGCCGCGTCGGTGTCCACGATCTGCCCGAGGAGAAGCTCGGTACCGAAGGAAATAATCTCTGCTGTCATAGGGAGATGATACCCGGACTGGCCTACACGGAACGCGGCAAGCCAGGATGGAAATCATCCGGCTATGGGGCCTTCGGCCGCCTCCTCGTTCCTCGTCGGTAAATGGATGCGGCGTTTGGGATTCGGGGGGGGGCCGTAGGGTTGATCGTAGACACCGACGCAGCGGCTTGCCCTACCCATAGCCCGGAGGTTTACCATCCGGGGAATCGAACCCACCCGCCTCGTCCCTCGGCACCCTCCCTTGAATCAAGGGAGGGTGGACGAAGTGAGGAACGAACGGAGGCCGGGTGGGTTCAAGGGGATGGGCTATGAAGAGGCTTAAGCGCGGCGGCGGCGGCGCAGGGCGAGACCTGCAACGCCTCCTAGGCCCATCAGGACAAAGGGAGTCGGTTCTGGGGCAGCCACCAGAAAGCCCCGAATCTCTCCACCAGGCGCAAAAGTGGAATGGACATTCAGGTACGCCCGCCCTCCTGCAAAGGAGGATTGTAGGAGAACGAAGGCACCAGGAGCTGTCCCACCGCCGAGTGTCAAAAAGGCTGGTGTGAAGGAGCTTGTGAGACTCATATCGATAGCGCCACTATCGTAGGTACCACTGGTAACCCCCGCAGGGAAACCAGGGAAAGTCCCAGGGTAACTGGCAACTCCCACCGTACCTGTGAAGGCAACAGCAGTGGGCGCGTGGATGTGCGCGACGGTCGTGGTTCCAGTAAGCCCGGTAAAAGTCACTTGAACACGCATCGTATTGAGCACATCATCCACGGTCACGATGGTAAAACCAGTACCCGCAGAGACAACGGGGGGTGCTTCGGAAGCCCCGTTCAGTACAGCGGTGTAGACCTTGATCGCCGCCTGAGCCGGGATAGTGACGAGTGCGAGTGTGGCAGTGAGAACGAGAGCCTTAAAGAGAGTTTTCACGGATTATTTTCCTTTTTGTCGTAGCGAGAGAGGCAAGCAAAAGCCCTCCCCAGTGGTCTATCGTTTGACAAAGGCAAAAAGTTGGAAATGCCCCTGTTGTTTTGCGAGCGGGTAAAGTAGAGCTATGTTTCTGCCACAGCCACGCTACTTTCCACCTGACAAGGGCCGCTATTCCACCACGCCTGATCTCAAGCCCCTCGGCACCGACTATGGCAACGGGCGGCTCGATGAGGTCGCGTTTCAGTTCGACGAACACACGCCGCAGTTCTTAGCCAATAAGCAAGGGCGTGTTGCGCTTACGGATAGCTTTGCTGAGATCGAAGCGCCCGTGGTGGCTGCGCTGAGTGCACGCCTTGCCACTGAGTGGCCGGAGCGAGCGTTTGTGGCGACGGACTTCAACCACTTCTGCCAGAGTGTCTGTGAGGACATCGCGATTGTCCGGCGCAGCCCCGAGCGCGGCGACTGGAACGCGGCAATGCACATCAGCACCCCGAGCCACTGGGCACCCGAGGAGAAGATTGGGCAGAACTACGCCACCACCCACGCGCCGGTGCCAGGTACGGAGAGAAGCCGCGCCGCCGCAAGCTCGCTGGTAGACATCATGGTCAATCGTGGCCCGTTTGTGCGCTTCACCTGGGGGCTCGCCTTCGATGACCGCCTCGACTGCCACCCACGCCACGGGAAGACGCCCTTCGACGGTGAGAACCTCTGGTTTCGCACCGAGCGCCAGATTCTGATCCCACTCCCGGAGCTCAACGCCGCGATCTTTCTGATCCGCCTGCACCTCTACCCGGCTAGCACCGTCCCTAGGGAGCCGCTCCGGATCGCGCTTGAGAGCATGTCCCCGGAGGCTCGTGCCTACAAAGGGCTCGCCGACGACTGGGAGAGAGTAGTGAGCTGGCTTCGGACCGCGGCCATGTCCACACTTCCGACCCAGCGGGTAACTTCTTGACCGTCCGCAAACAATAAGAGCGCCGGGATCGCCAGCACCTCGTAGCGCACCGCAGCGGGCAGCTCTTCGTCCACGTTGAGCGTAAAAACTCGCAGCCTGCCCTGTCGCTCCTGCGCCAGCGCCTCTAGCTGCGGAGCCAAGCGCAGGCAGGCGCTGCACCGCGCCGCCCAAAACTCCACCAGCACTGGCAAGGGCGACTCCAACACGTCCTCGTCGAACGCATCGCAGTTGGTCGCCTCCGCACCGCCAGGCCAGTGCGCAATAAATCCCGTTTCGTCCATAGCAATAAAATACCCCCTCTCCCGTTATCGGGCGAGGGGGCAGGGGGTGAGGGAAACAGACTACTTAGGGATGGGCATTCCCATGCTGGTGTAGGCATCCTCAATGGCCTTGATGTCCTCAAGCGCCAGCTTGTTCTTGGGATCCAGCGCCTTGGCCTTGCGGAGGGTCGCCAGAGCCTGCGGGTAGCGCTGGCGCGGTGGCACCGCCTGATCCAGCATCTGACCGTGTCCAAGCTCCGCCATTGCCTGAGCTGCGGCAAGCTTCAGCTTTGCATCCTTGGGCTTCTTGGCAAGCGCAGCGGAAGCAGCGTCGGACTTGGCCTTGAGAGAAGCAACACTGGGGCCTTTGGGGGCTTCAGGAGCCTTAGGAGCATCGGGCTTCGGCGCTTCCGTAGTCTTTGGTGCGGTCCAGCTCTTGGGCTTGGGCTCCGGGTCGGGGCCAACATCCACGCCCGCCTTCTTAGCCTCGGCGGCATCATCGAAGCCTTCAAAAGTCAGGTTGTGCATCTTGTAGTAGAGCGCACGGTAGCCCAGCTTGGGCGGTGCGGGTGCATGGCAGTAGTTACACTTCTTGCCTTCTTTTTCGGCGAACGGGGGCTTAGCCTGGGCTCCGCTGAGCATCAGCGCAAGGGCAACGCCACTTAAAGCAACACGGGTAATAGAACGAATCACGATTGAAAACCTCCCAAACAGTTGTGTTTGATTTTAATTCAGTAGACGATTCGGCAAAGCTTTAGTTCATTCCTGCACGAGTCGCTAAAATCGTCACCCTGCCGATTAGAACGGCAGGGCTGGAGAGCCTTTGGCTACAAAGGGCGTGCCGCCCATACCGAATCTCGAATATGGCCCGAAGCGGCCTTCGTAGCTTTAGCTCTCTCGTCCCCTCGTTCTAATCGGGGGGATTAAAATCGTCGCCCGAGTCCAATGGTCAGGCCGCTGGGGTGGACGCCTTGCGTGCCGGGTCGGTAGCTGTAGCCTGCCTCGATCAGCGTGCCATCCGAGAAGTCTTTCCCCACAAAAAACCGAGAGCCCAGCCCAATGCCCGTGCTACTTCGAGCGGCCTCGACGCGGGTGGCGTAGAGACCAAGTCCCATGCCGTAGAAGAAACGATCTCGCGAAGTCCCCTTGCCCTTGAGGGAAGTGGAGGTCATGCGCACAGACATGCCCAGACCGAAGCTATTGACACGCGCCCCCGCACGATCTCCCGAGAGAAGATCCACAAACCAGCCGCCGTTGGGCAGGTGCAGACGCTCAGGTGGGCTTTCGTCTTTGTTGGTAAAGTCAAGATCTTCTCCGACGTTAAGATGCGTTAAATCATAGTTGGAATAGGTAAGCCCAAGAGCGGGACTACCTGCGGTGCGAACCAGCTTGTTCTCGCCGTAGAGCCCCTGAATCGTGAGCTGCTGCATCTTAGGGAGTATGAGATCAATTCCCTCTTTTTCTTTTTTCTTTTTCTCTTTCTTGCTGCCCTCTTGCGCCCCAGCTTCCGAAGAAAGGAAAGTCAGAAGAGTGAGTAGGGACACTCCGAGTGTCATAGTGCTTCGTTTCATGATGGCTTTAGACAACGCTTCTGTTGAAAAAGTTGTGACGAAAATCCGAAACCAAGCGAAATCGCAAGCACTCTATGCATGGTAGAATGCCCTTGGCTCCCCCGAGGACTCCCCCAAGATATCGTATGCACCTCCCTCCTATTAGCCGACGTATCGTCGGACAAGTGCTCATTGATGCCGCTCTGGTCATAGCGGCTAACTTTGCCTCGTTTGTTCTCAAGTACGGCCCGCCGGTCTTGCACCTCAGCGATCCGCATCTGCATACGCTTCTGCTCACCCTGCCCATTCTGATTGGCCTGCGGGTCAGCGCTTTTGGGCTCTTTCGGCTCTACCGTATCCGCTGGCGCTACATGTCGGTGCACGATCTCAAGACCGTGGCAGGGGCGACGACGCTCTCAACCTTGCTTTTCTATGGTTTTCTCGTGGTGATGGGCTACGGAGCGCCGCCAACTTACTCCTGGACCATGCAGGTCATAGACTGGATCGTGACCATCTGCCTGCTCTCGGGGGTTCGGATCAGCTACCGACTCTGGTCGGACAAAACATTGGAAGCGCCACTGCGTACCCGTCAGCGTGCTCTGATCGTGGGAGCAGGCGATGCCGGTGAGGCCGTGGCGCGCGACTTGCTACGCCGCCCCGCCGATGGCATTATCCCTATTGGCTTCGTGGACGATGAGCCGAGGCGGCGCGGAACTCGTATTCATGGCCTGCCCGTGCTGGGCACCACGCAGGATATTGCCGCGCTGGCACAAAAAGTCGGGGTAGAGCTGATCCTGATTGCCATTCCCCGTGCGGCAGGCAAGACGATACGGGATATTGTCGCCCGATGTGAAGCTGTCCCGGCACGACTGTGCCTGGTGCCAGGTCTCACCGACCTGATTGAGGGCAGTAGCGCCACAGGAATCTCCTCGCTGACCTCTATTCGCGCCATCAAGATCGAGGATCTCCTGCGCCGAGAGCCGGTTCAGACGGACATGGCGGAGATCGCGGGCTATCTGAGTGGGCAGCGCGTTCTAGTAACCGGCGCAGGGGGCAGCATTGGAAGCGAGCTCTGCCGCCAGATCGCCGGGCTGAATCCGGCGCGCTTGCTGCTGCTCGGGCGCGGGGAGAACTCCATCTTTGAGATCGAACAGGAGCTGATCCGCGACTTTGGCATCGCGCCTACCGCGATTATCGCTGATGTCAAAGACCGGGATCGCCTAGAGGAAGTATTTCTGGCCGAGCGCCCAACCGTGGTCTTTCATGCAGCGGCCCACAAGCACGTGCCGCTAATGGAGACCAGCCCGAGTGAGGCCATTAAGAACAACGTGCTGGGCACCCGCAATGTCGCCGAGGTCGCCGCCGCGTGTGGGGTGCGCAAGCTGGTCTATGTCTCCACGGATAAAGCCGTCAACCCCGAGAGTGTGATGGGCGCGACAAAGCGCATCGGCGAGCAGATCGTCTCCAGCCTTGCACACCAGCACCACAGCACCGAGTTTGCCATCGTGCGCTTTGGCAATGTTCTGGGCTCGCGAGGCTCCGTGGTACCCACGATGCAAAAGCAGATCGCACGGGGCGGCCCGGTGACCGTCACCGATCCCAACATGACTCGCTACTTCATGACTATCCCCGAGGCGGTGCAGCTGATCTTGCAAGCGGGTGCCATGGGCAAGCACGGCGAGACGTTCTTACTGGACATGGGCGAGCCCGTACGGATTCTCGACCTAGCACGCGATCTTATCCGCCTCTCCGGCCTGCGCCCCGATGTGGACATCAAGATCGAGTTTACGGGGGTGCGCCCCGGCGAGAAGATCAACGAGGAGCTGCACTACGCCAGTGAGGCCCGCCGCCCGACCGCGCACACCAAGATCTGCGTGAGCGAGAGCGATGCTGCGCCGCCTCTGCTACTCAGCGCCGTGGACCGCTTAATCCGGCTGGCCTGCGAGGGCGAGCGCGATCGCCTGCGTGATGAGATCCTGAAAGTGGCACGCGGAGAGGTGGCAGGCGGGGAGCCGATCTTTGCCAGCGGCACGGTGCGCGTGTGACCGATAACGCCCTGCCTCCCGGCCCACGCGATGAGATCATCGCCCCCGGTGATCCCATCTATGCCCGCCTCGCGGATGCAGCCCGGCGTGGCCTGCTCCCCGGCTGGCAACCCGTGGACTTTCTGCGCTCCGACCGCCTTTTTACCCGCCGTGAGCTTGCGCCTCTGCTGGCAAAGCTTCCGGTCAAAACCGAGTTTGTGGCCTTAGGGAACGCTCCCCGTGCTTTCGCTTCCGGAGCGGGCTGGCAGGTGCAGGCCACCAAAGACGGCATCACCGCTGCCGAGGTAAGCACAGACTGGCAGGGCTGGAGCTTTGCCGCAGGACGACGCTCTCTGCGTTGGGGGCCGGGCTGGACGGGCGGGATGCTCTTCTCCGATGCCACCGCACCGCTGGATCGCGTCAGTGTCACGAAAAACTTCGGCAAGCTCACGTTTGAGCAGTTCTATGGCCAGTTCTTCGAGCCTAATGACCCCACAGCCCCCATGGAGTCGTCTAGTGGGACACGTCGCCACTTGGCAGGTCGCCGCCTCACCCTCCAGAGCGAAGGCCCCTGGCAGATTTCCGCAGGTGAAGCAATCAAAGCCCTCCGGCTCCCCGACCCCGGTCTTGCTGCCGTCCTTCCCTGGTATGTCTACGAGCATGACTGGACTGTCGGAGGCACCGGGCGCTGGCTTGGCCTGCCGCGCTCCACGGCCTACCGCAACTCCCACTGGCTTAACTACATGGCCGATCTCAGTGTCTCCTACACCCCCAAAAACGGCACCCGCTTCTACGGCGAATATCTCCTAGACGACATCAAAGCGCCCTCGTTTTTAGGCGGTGTCGAGTCAACCCCGCAGCGCTCTGGACTGCTACTCGGAGCCGCCGCCTCGCGCGGGCCGCTCTCGTGGCGTGCTGAGGTAATGGACACGAACCGGCGCACCTACAGAAGCGATATCAAGGCCGATGCCTGGCAGCGCGGCGACTCCCCACTCGGTCATGCAGCTGGCCCCAATGCCCATGTTCTCTTTGCTCGCACGGACTATAAAGTCAACGCAAAGCTCTCACTGGCTGTTGAGGCGGAGCAGCGCCGTCGCCGCGACACCAGCCAGCCCGGCCCGACAAACCTCAATCGTGTCACGCTCTTTGCCGCGACAACACTCACCCCACAAGCCTACGCCACGGCTCGCTTAGAGCGCGATAGCCTGCGCCTCACTCTCGGATGGATGCCGTAACCCTCACCGTCCGGGATCGGGCGGGGCGGCCTCTGCGCGACTGCCCCCTGCGCGTCACGCTTCAGCTTTCCGGCTGGCGGTGCCACTTCGATGGCTCGCAAGTCCCCTGCTACGAGCGGATTCAGAGATGCGTGCGCACCAATGCACGGGGCGAGGCAAGAGTCGAGCTAGGCTTTGCGTTTGAGGGAAGCTGGAAAGCAAGGCTTGCCTCAGGCGATGCGGAGCTACTCGCTCTCACCCAAAGCGAAGACACGCTCACCGTCTTTGAGCCGCCAGATCGCACTCTCTCAGACGGCACGCCGCTCTGGGGGCCGACAAGTACAAAACAAAACGGCCCTGTAGGGCTGGTGATGATGGGCTTTGATGCCTCGAACGCCTTTACTGCCGCACAGATGATGCAGCTCATGGCCCCCGCAACGGATCGGCTGCGTGCGATGGGAGGCAGCGTTGCCATCCTTCGCTTCCCCAACTCCCAACTCCTGCCCGAGGCGCTCGCCCCACGGGCGCGGATGGCCTGCTGCGCCCGTG
>NZ_JANNYP010000440.1:0-8601 GCF_031410135.1 Armatimonas sp.
AAGCTCTCTGCGACCGAGCGGCGTGCAGTAGGGCAGGCTACCACACAGCTTACGGCACGAAAAAAAGAGCAGGGCATTTTCGCGCACTATCATCCTCAGCATCCGAAGATTAAGATTATCCGCATCAAAGAGCGAGGAGGGCACGCTAAGCCCTACCAAGCAAACTATCCTCTCCATGCGAGTGCACCGGGTTTTACAAACGATGGCCAGTATGCCGTTCTGACCCTCTTTTTCCCTGAGTTCTTTCACTCATCCGATGCTGCCTATGTCCTGACACGACGACGGGGGCACTGGGAAGTGCTCTGCCGTGGCTTTGTGACCTACGCTTAGGTACTTTCAGGTACCATGTTGCCATGATGCGTGATGAGACGGATAACTGGCGGGTGGTCGAGGCGGCGACGGGGCGGGGCCTACGCTGGCGGGATTTGGCGGGGCGGCTGGCGCAGGCCAATGCGATCTTTGTCGGCGAGCAACACGACGACCCGGAGACGCATAAGCTGGAAGCGCGGCTCTTTGCGGAGCTGCATAAAAAAATTGGGCCTAAACTAGCTCTGGCGATGGAGATGATCGAGCGTGACGGTCAGCCGGGCCTGGATGACTATCTGGCGGGCAAGATCGACGAAGCCGCGTTTGCCAAAGCCGTCACTCTCTGGAAGACTTACCCGACCGACTACCGCGCAATGGTGGAGTACGCCAAGGCCAACAAGCTCGCCGTATTTGGCTCCAATGCGCCCAATAAATACGTTCGTTTGGTTGGGCAGAAGGGCCTCGCCGGTCTGGAGGGCCTCACGCCCGCCGAGAAGCCTCTGATCGCCGCTACCATCACCGCGTCGCTGGGGGATGCCTATCAGACGAAGTTCTACGCCACGATGACCGGGATGGGAGCTAGCCACGGCCCCGCCATGAGTGAGGCGCGGCTCCGCAGTATCTACGAAGCCCAGTGCCTCCGCGACGACACAATGGCCGAGACGATTGTGCGAGCGCTGGACAAAGGCCACGTGGTTTACCATGTGAATGGCAGCTTCCACTCCGATGGGGGAATGGGCACGGCGGCGCGGACGCACTTTAAACGGCCAATGGGCACAAAGCTCGCGCTGGTGAAAGCCGTACCCGTACCCGATGTGCGCAAGGCTGACCCCGCTGAGTTCAAATCTGAAGCCGACTGGCTCGTCTTCGTCCCAGCGCCCTCCTCCCCCAACCCCTCCTCCCGATAACGGGAGGAGGTGAGCCAGAGATCCCTACCTTCTTCGGCGACGTGCTAGAAAGATCAGCCCGCCAAGGCTCACAAAGGCGAGGGTTCCGGGTTCGGGGGCGATGGCGGTGGCAACATCGGGGGCACCGGACTGGGGCTGGCCGCTATTGGGATCGAGGCCGTGGCGCTTGTACTGCTCAAGACTCTCCAGCACGACGGCACCCGAGAGGGGGGTGATGAGGCGGCGACGTGCCGCTGCCTTGGCGAGGGCATCCTGGTCGTAGCCGGTGTACCAGGCGCGGAGCACGCGGCTGGTGGCGGCAAGCCGTGCCCAGTCGGTCTGGCTATCCGCATCGGCGTTAGGGGCGAGGTAGATGCCCCCAAGTGCGGGTTCCCGTCCCCCCAAGGGCGCGTTGGCTCCCCCATTATTGGGGGCGGGGGGGGCCTGGGCTTGGGCGGCTCGCTGAACGGCGGCGGGCCAGTCGGTTCCCTCTAGGGTATGGATGCGCTTGTCGGTGGCGAGCGCGTCCATGACCACATCTTGGCCCGGAGAAACGAGCAGACCGACCAGCGACGGCGTGTTTTGGTGCAGGCTACGGGCTTCTAGGAGTGGCTGGGGTGAGACAGCTTCTTGAGGAACGGGGCCATGGAGCCAGAGAATTGTTGTCGGGCGCTCGGTTGGCTGACTTAGGCGCTTGAGAGCGGGCACCGCGTCTACGCCACCCACAAAGCGCTGGGAACGCAGGAAGCTCTCCGTCACTTGGGCCGCGTCGGTCCAGCCGCTCTCCTCTCCTTTTTCGATTCGGGTATTAACAAACTTCACTCGCGAGCCGCTTGGGAGCGTCTTGAGCGCGGCGATGAACTTGGTGATCTCGATCTTCTCTCCGACACTCGCCGACGTATCCACGGCAACGATCACATCGCTTGGGCCAACCGTGGGCGCGGCTTTTTGTAGCAGCCCAGCGGGCAGGGCGAGCCGCGCGACGGCCAGCGCTTCGCCGCTCCAGGGCTTACCATTGACCTTGGTGCGCTCCACCGTCGTCTTGGGCTGCTCAAAGTTGACCTCGGTGAGCTGGGCAGGAGTCAGCTTGCCATCCAGCGCCGTTTGTGTGAGCTGCAGGCGGATCTGCATGGACTTCTTAGGAAGCACCGGGAAGCACTGGATGAGCACGCGGCGCGGGTCGGTGCAGGTGACGAGCAAGGGGTCGCGGCGCTGCACGACGGCAACTTCCTGGTAGGCGGCACGGACTTGGGCTTTTCCCCCAAAGGCTGCCGGTCGTTGCTCGCCGTTGATCCAGAGCCAGGCATCGCTGACCACCGCACCTTCGGGAAGGGTGATCGTCGCGCGGGCCTCTTGCGACTCGCTTGTGGTGTTCTCAAAAGCCAGTGTCCAGTGGGTCTGCGCCGTCTGAGTGCTGGGCGAGTAGCGCACCTCGCGCTCCGAGAGGGAGAGCTTGAGGCCGTTTACCGTGGAGCCAACTCGCTCACCGCCAGTCTCCTCGATCTGCAGCTGGTCGTTCTGATCCAACAGGCTCTTCTGTGCAGGAGGCGTCGGGGCCTTGCTAAACGGAGTGCCCGTCATCAGGAAGTAAACTTTTCGCGCCTCGTCGGGCGTCTCCCAGCGCGATCCGAAGATCTCGCTGGTGAAGATGCCGCCCCCTGCGAGAAACATTGGGTAGGTGGGGGGCCTGCGGAACGCACGCACCCGCAGGTCGTACTCCGCACCAAAAAGCCGTAGAAGAGTCAGCGATTTCTCACGCTGGGCATCGCTCTTGGTGCTCAGGGCTTGGCGGATATGGTAGCCCATCACGGCGGGGCGCAGCAGAAAGACCACCGCCGCCGCCGTGAGCGAGAGCCAGTAGATCCGCCGCGAGCGAGCGAGGTTATCCGTGAGTGTCTTAAGAAATGCCTGCTGGCAGAGCAGAACAATCGTGGCGACCAGCGGTGCGTAGGCCAGAAAACCGTAGAGCCAGAACTGAAGCGACTCATCTAGCTTTGCACCCGAGCGGGTGCTAAAGCTTGCCACTGTCATAAGTGGCCCGGCGACGAGTCCCCCCCACGCGATGCAGTAGATCGGCCACATCATCAGGTGCAGCAGCCACGCAAAGCACAGCGCCACGCCACCCAGAGCGCGGCCCCAGCGCACCGCCTCCTCACTCTTCCCACGCTTGATCAGCACCTCCAGAGCAATGGGCGTGAAGGTGAGCAAAAGCACACCCAGCAAGCTAAAGAAATCTGAGGCCACATCAAAGAGCGTCGCGGCCAGCGGGTGCGTCAGGCGCTCCGTGATCAGCGCCGCCAGCATGAGCACTGTGGAGATTCCTACCCAGCCCTGCCGCGAACCAAAAAGCGTTTTCATACTTACTCTTTCGGACAAAGTGGATAGATTTAGGAGCGGGGCAGGATTTTTTTATCGGCCACCCAGTCCGGTGAGGCTCACGCCCTCGATAAAGTAGCGCTGGGTGAAGAAGAAGAGAAGGATGATCGGCATGACGACCATGGTGGACGCTGCCATCAGTAGGCCGGGCTCGCCGCCGTGCTGCTGCTGGTAGAGCTGGAGCCCGTAGGCCAGTGGCATGTGCTCCGCGGAGCTGAGATAGATCAGCGGCCCCTGGAAGTTGTTCCACGCACCCATCACGGCCATGATCGCAATCGCGGCGAGCGCGGGCTTTACTTGCGGCAGCATCACGCGCCAGTAGACTCCAAAGGGGCCGCAGCCGTCTATCTTGGCCGCGTCTTCCAGCTCACCGGGGATGGAGAGAAAGAACTGGCGGAGCATGAATATATTAAACGCCGAGCCAAAGAACGCAGGCACCCAGAGCGGCTTGAGAGTGTCTACCCAGCCGAGGCTACGGAAGATCAGGAACTGTGGCATCAGAGTGACAGCACCGGGCACCATCATTGTGGCGAGCAATACTCCGAAAAGAAGGTTGCGTCCCGGCCAGGAGAGCCGCGCAAACGAGTAGGCGACCATTGAGGAGGCGAGGAGTGTCCCGAGGACGCTCATCAGGGTCAGAAAGAGCGTGTTGCCCAGAAACGTCAGACCGTAGTATGTATCGGGCGGCAGATACGCCAGTGCCTCGGAGTAGTTCTCCCACTTGGGCGCGACATGGCGAAGCTTGGTCAGCTCCGAGCGCGTCATGGGCTTGGGAGGGGCCATGCCTTGGACCGCGTTCTCGTTGATCATGGGCTTGACCATGATCTTGCCATCGGGTAGCTCTTCAATCTCGGCAACGAGCATTCCGGCATAGTCGCCTGCGGTTGCTTGCGAGAGCCGGGCAGGCTTACCGTCCTTCATCTTGAGGAGATCGGTAGTCCGGTGCTGCGTGGGAATCCAGACAGGGGGAAAGACCGCCTGCTCATCGTCGGCCTTGAGCGAGGTCGAGAGCAGCCACGCAAAGGGCACCATGAACATAAACGAGCCCACTAAAAGCGCCAGATGCGTCGCCGAGAGCCGGGTTAGCTCGCCTGCATGTGAGGCATTGCGCGTGAGAGCTCTCAGCCAGCGTGCGCTCCCAAGCGCCACGACGATGCCCAGAGCAAGGCTCACCGGCGCAAAGCGCACCAGAAGCGTAACAGCGAGCATTGCCGCCAGCACCGCTGCTGTGACCGTCGCTGCCGCCAGATTACGAACCCGCACCGCCGCAACAATCACACTGATGCCGTAGATAAGCGCGGTGATGATCGCGATAATCGCGAGAAGCCAGAGAAAAGCGTTCATTGTAAATCCACCCGTCCCGAACCCACCTGGCTCGAACCCACCCGGCTCCGCTCGTTCCTCGCTACGCCACCCTCCCTCAGGGCAGGGAGGGTAGAAAACCCTCTCTGTGCTCCCCCTTTCCCTCTTCCCCTTCCTTCGTAGAGGGAAGGGGCCCGGGGGGATGGGTTCGAAAAAGGGGATGGGGTCGAAAAATAAGAAAGCATCAGAGTCATTTTTTGTCTACCTCGTAGTGCACCCAGTGTTTTTGCAGCCGCCACTGGACCAGCGTCAGGCCCAGAATGATAATAAAAATTACCCAGGCGATGGCGCTGGCGTAACCCATCTTGAAGTAGCGAAAGGCATTATTAAACAGATAGAGTACGGGCACGAGAAGCGAGTCCAGCGGGCCCGTGCCGCCGTCGCCGCCGCCGATGACGTAGACTCTGTCGAACTCTTGTAGTGCGCCAATCGTGCCCATGATCAGGTTAAAGAAGATGTAGGGCGAGAGGAGTGGGAGTGTCACGTGGCGGAAGCGCTGGAACGTGTTGGCACCATCTATGAGTGCGGCCTCGGTGAGGCTCTGGGGCACGCCTTGTAGGCCCGCCAGCCATAGGATCATCCCGCCGCCTGCGCCCCACAAGCCTTGGACAATTAATCCGGGCTTTGCCCACTCGGGGACGCCAAACCAGCCGGGAGGAGTCCAGCCAAACCACGCGGTGAAGGTCTCTTTCCAGAGAGCGTTGATCAGCCCCTTGTTGGGATCGCCTGCCAGCAACCATACCCAGAGCACCGCGCTGGCAATCGCCGGGACGATACTCGGAATATAGAACGCCGTGCGGTAGAAGTTCATCCCCTTCACTTTTTGGTTGAGCAGCAGCGCAATCGAGAGGCCGGTCACCATCCCGAGCGGAATGCCAAAGAGCGAGAGATAGGTCGCGTTCCCGATAGCCTTCATCAGCAGCTCGCGGTCGTCGGTGAGGAGCTCCTTGAAGTTGCCCAGCCCGACAGCGCGTGCGGGGTGGAGCACGTCGTAGTCGGTGAAGGCCAGCATCAGCGACGTGAGGATCGGGCCGAGGGTGAAGACCAAGAACCCTACGATCCACGGTGCGGCCATGAGCCAGCCCGCCAGCGCCTCTTGCCGTGCCATGCGGCTCTTGCCGACAAGCTTCTGCCCACGCCACGCCCCGTAGCCCACCCCCAGTAGTCCCAGAACGGCACAGACCAGCACCGGTGGTGTCCAGTTAAAGAGCGGCAGGCTCTCGCGGGCAAAGGCCTTGTCCAGCTCTTTCTGGACAAGTACTTGCTGCTCCTGAAGGGCGGCCTCGGGGCTTTGTGCTCCCTGGCAGGCACGCTCGAAGGCACGCACATGGGCATCCCAGAGCTTCTGCCCAATAAAGGTCACCGGGCGGTAACGAGCGTGGGGGAGCATATCACTGTAGGCTTTGAGAGCACCGGCGAGGCGCTCGTTGGCGGGCGAGAACTCCCGAAAGAGCATCCCATTGATATTTTTATTGGCCGAGAGCCGAAAGACATAGGGCCGCCCGATCTTCTCGTTGTAGGCTTTCTGCGCCTTGTTGTAGATACGGTAGCCCTCTTCGCTGGAGAGAAACTGAATAAACTTCCATGCCTCTTTGGGGTGCTTGGTTCCCTTGGGAATCGCCAGCGAGTAGCCGCCAGTCCAGGTGATATGGTCGTCTTTGTCTTGGGAGAAGCGCCTGGTGTGCGCGATGCGCTCTTGGGGGGACGGCGGTGGGGCGATGGCAAAGTCTAAGTCCGGGGCGTAGCGGGCCACATTGCCCATGACCCAGTCGCCATTGATGACCATCGCCACTTTTCCGGTAAAGAACGGGTCTAGCTCACCGCCCTGGAAGCCGGACTGGTAGACACTGACCTTGTTCCAGCCTCCCAGGTCATCGTAGAGCTGTTTCATATAGCCCAGCGCAGCGACATTCTCCGGGGCAGCGAGGGTGCAGCTCTTGCCATCGGGGCTCATGAACGAGCCTCCGTTCATCCAGGAGTAGATGTAGAGCCAGGAGTTCCCGTAGTTGGGAATAAAGCCAATGCTGGCGTAGGTCTTATCTGCATTGTACTTCGTCAGCTTCTTGGCATAGTCGCGCAGCTCGTCCCAGGTCTTGGGGGGCTTGTTGGGATCGAGCCCCGCCTCACGAAAGAGCTTGCGGTTGTACATCAGCATGCGGTCGTCAATGCCGGTCGGGATGGCGTAGACCTTACCGTTATAGACCGCCTCGTTCCAGGCAGCGGGGTAAAAGTCCTCCGCTTTGACTGCCTCCGGGCCACTCTCGCTTGCCAGAAAATCATCCAGAGGCTCGAATGTCCCCCGACTCGCCCAGTCGCCAATCGTGAACCGATCCTGGGAGATCACATCGGGGGGGACGCCGCCGACAATGGCGGTCATGAGCTTCTGCGGGTTCATGCTCCCCGCACCCATCGAGAGGTTCGAGACTTTAATCTGCGGATTGCGCTTCTCAAACTCTGCGATCTGGGCATCGAGTCCGGAGGTCTCTTTACCCGACTGCAATCCCCAGACCACTAGCTTGATCTTATCCTGGGCCAGCGTGGGGAGAGTGAGTGCCAGCGCAGCAAGTAGCGCTGCACCGACGCGAAAAAGAGGCTTCATAGGCCGCATTGTACCTGAGTTTTTGTGGGGATTATTAGGTATAATGCGCTATGCAAACACTTCGCTCCCTCTCCCTGACTGCCGCTGCCACCGCGCTTTTCTGCACGGCTGCCCTAGCGCAGACCCCCTCCCTGACAATTGGCGACCCCACACCAGCCTTCGCACCCGAAGGCTGGGCTAAGGGCAAGCCCACACAAGCCTTTCAGAAAGGCAAGGTCTATGTGGTCGAGTTCTGGGCCACTTGGTGTGGCCCGTGTATCGCCTCGTTCCCGCACTTAAGCGACATGGCAGACAAGATGGCAGGTAAAGCCACGTTTATTAGCGTGAACACCTGGGATCGGAACCAGCCGGGCGAGAAAGAAGCAAAGCATGCCGGGCATGTGGAGCGTGTGGCCAAGTTCATCAAAGACAACGACACCAAGATGCGTTACACCATCGCGCTCGACGACGAAAAAGACACGATTGCCACCACCTGGATGCGCGCGGCGGGTCGTAATGGGATTCCCTGTGCTTTTATCGTAAACCAACAGGGTAAGGTCGCCTGGATCGGCCACCCGATGCAGATGGACAAGCCGCTTGAAGAGATCACGGCAGGCACGTGGGATGTCGCGGCTGCCAAGGCCAAGTACGACGCCGAGGCGGCTGCCACCAAGGCACAGGCCGCCGCGCAGCAAAAAGCACAACTCGCCGTGGTCGAAGCGGCCAAAGCGGGGGACATGGCCGCCTTCGACTCCGCCATTGTCGGGCTCTCTCCCAATGCGTCGCGTGCTCTTACCATGGGAATCTCCATGGCGGTTCGCCCCAACGCCGCATTTGCCCTGAAAGTTGTCGAGGCGAAGATGCACAGCGCGGATGGAGTGGGGCCGGAGGACTGGTGCAACACGCTGCTGACGATTGCCCGCTCCAGTAAAGATGCCGCCGTGCAGCAGAAGGCCGCCGATATGTCCGCGGAGTGTGTGGGAAAGGCCGACCCAAAAACGCTCTGCCTTGCTGCCACCTACCACGCGCAGATTCTCGCCGCGCAGGGTAAGAAAACCGAGGCCCTGGAGTTTATTGTCAAAGCAAAAGCTG
>NZ_JANNYP010000441.1:0-11073 GCF_031410135.1 Armatimonas sp.
TTGTGCTTTATTAACAGTTAACTGATTTTTCATTAAATATCAATAACTAGTATCGTCGTGAGGAAACTGCCTCTGCTCCAGCCATCTGCCGGGAGATCAGGCTACCCTCATCTACGGGCAAAAGATACGGGACAAGATTAGAGCGCTGAGGGGGGTATATTCTCGTCCCACTTCGAGGCGTTCTCGAAGAGATTGGCGCAGATATTAGCTGGAACGAAGCCACCCAGACCGTGAAGGCGACAATGGGCGAGCGTGACATTCAGCTCACCCTCGGCAATACCATGGCACTTGTCAATGGCCAGAGAGTCGGCCTCCGCATGCCCGCGATGCGGATTGGGGGAAGCACGATGGTTCCCCTGCGCTTTATCGGGGAGGCACTGGGGGCGAGTGTGGACTGGGACGAGTCACGCCAGCAAGTCAGCATCCTCACGAATCGAGCCGATGGCAAGGGCAGAACTCCGGTGGTACGTAATCGCGAGCAGGAGCGGGCGCAAAACCCCAACAGGATCATGATGCGCATCAATGGCCGGGATGAGCCCTTTGCCGGTGCCCGCCCCTTCATGCGCGGCGAGGACATCATGGTTCCCCTGGAGCAAATGTCGCGCGTCGCTCGTTTCAGCTACCGCTACGATGCCGCGCAAAATACGCTCACGGTTCCCGAGAAGAAGATCACCAATGCAGTGGGCAGTCGATGGATCGAGAAAAATGGGCAGCGCATCCGATTAGAGAGCCCGACCGAAGTCCGTGGTGGTGCCGTGTTCGTCCCGCTGGAGCTTATTGAACTGGCATCGGATCAGACAGCGACGTGGAACCCGGAGACGCGCACGATTGTGATGGCCAGCCTTCGCCCCTGATGCAATCAGGTATGCTGAGGGCATGACAACGGACTGGGAAGCTCTCTATCAAACGGGCGAGACGCAGTGGGACAAAGGCGCAGCCTCCCCCGCCCTACTTGCCTATCTCGCCGAATCGCTGCTCACGGGCCGCGTGCTGGTGCCTGGTTGTGGGCGGGGCCACGACGTGCGAGCCATTGGAGCGGCAGGCGCAGACGAAGTCGAGGTGATTGGGCTGGATCTCGCCCCCAGCGCCTTTGCGGGCGTTGAGTTGCTCCCCAACACGCGCTTTGTGATGGGGGATCTTTTTGACCTGCCCTCTGATTTTTCCGCCGCTTTCGATGCCGTCTTTGAGCATACCTGCTACTGCGCCATCCCTCGTGAGCGCCGCGACGACTATATGTACGCCGTGACACAAGCCCTCAAGCCTGGGGGCTTGCTGCTGGCAATCTTCTACCTCAACCCGCGCGATAATCCCGACCCAACGCTTGGGCCACCATTCAACGCCACTTTAGAAGAACTAGACACACGTTTCGCCGAGCACTTCACCCTCCTGCGCTCCGAAGTGCCAACCGTCGCGTTCCCAGGCCGCGAAGAACGCGAAGTGCTACGGCTCTATCAGCGTTTCTGAGCAAGCCAGCGAACAAAGTCGGCGGGCTGCTTTGCGGTGCTGTAGTCGGTTTTTGCCAAGAGCTTGCCGCCTGATGTCACCAATCCAAACTGCGGCGTGATCATTGGCTCAGCTCCGAAGAGCTGCCTTGCCAAGCCGACATTTTGGTCGGCATCAAGCTTAACGCAGACCATTCCTTCCAGCACAGCCTGCACTTCGGGCCGGGGGAGAACCCGAAACTCAAAATCTCGGCAATTGGCGCAGGTTCGTGTTGATAGAAAAACAAACAGGGAAACACCGCGTCGCTGTGCTTCTTGCTGTGCCAGTGTGTAGTTATGGAAGAGAAGCTGTGCCTCACGATTGCGCCGAGCATAGAGATTTAGCGCAGGGCCACCAGGTAAGACGGTGATGGGGTCAATTTTATAGTCCCCTACGAGAGAGAGTTCAACCACACCCTCAGGAAGCCCGTTGATGCGAAATGTCCCATCGTTCTCGGTCACGCCACCGAACTCACCATTCAGGTCGCGAGCCTGAATGGTCTGGTGGAGCAAAGTCCGTCCTGTTCCATCGCGGAGCACACCCGTTACCGTGCCTTTACCATATCGTAAGACAATCCTGCCCAGATTGCGCCGCTCTCCCGAACGGAGCTGAGTAAGATTTAGGCTCCCATAGGACACGGGGGAGTGATAGTACTCTAATGAGCCGCGAGCGGAGGAGGTGCCGTTGAGAAAAAGTAAGTACTCCGAGTCCGAAGGGAGCGTAATCTCAAAGTTTCCAGAGAGCTCCCGCCGATAGATTCCAATGGGAGAGAGCAACCCCACACTGAGACGTGTTGCGGCAAGAGAGAGGCTTTCAAGTGGTCGTCCTTGCTCATCAACAATCTGCCCCGTGATAACAGCAGGCTGAGTTTCTTGAAGCATGACGGAAACAACCTGCTCCTGCCCGACAGTAAGTTGTGCCTTCCCCGTGTAGCCTTTCTGGCGCACAAGAATTTCCTCCGGTGCCTCAGACTCCCCCCAGTGTGCCTTGACCTGGAAATAGCCCCGATCATCGGTTTTGCTTCTCTGGAGACGTGTGACGATTTCCGCATTGGCTATCGGAGTTCCCTCCGGTGTCCTCAGAAACGCGGAGAGCGGTTGACGTGCCCGTCCTGCCACTTGGAAGTCGTGGGTTGGTGATGTCCGAGGAGTAAATACGATCTGCGCCTGTGCTTCTGGATCCAGAAGTGTCCCCGTGGCGGGGTTGCTTCGGAGCTGAATGAGGGCATCGGGAGTGGGCACGCGAATCCGGTAGTGTCCGTTTGCGTCCGTGACATTGTAGGTCGTGTAGTCGCGCCGTCCGCCGCTTGCGGGGCCTCCGCCCACCCAGACACCGGGAAGAGGCTTGCCCTGAAGATCACGCACCGTCCCCTCCACGACCACTCCTACCTGGAGATCGAAGTCCACATTAGTCTTTGTCGCTCCTTCCTTCACCGTGACAACAGGCTTGTAGCGCGTCGTGTAGTCCTTCCCGGCTGTTTCCACACAGACGCGGTACGTGCCCGCAGGAAGCAGATCGAGCGAGTAGACGCCGGAGTCGCGTGTCGAGACGCTCTTACCCCAATCGGAAAAACCACCTTGCTCATCCAGTAGATTGCACCAAACCCGCAGATTTCCAGCGGGCCTACCATTGGCCAACCGAATCTGCCCTGAGATCGTCGCGGTGCCTTTGCGTAGTGGTTTTGGTGTTGAAACTGGCTCAGGCAATAGCACGGGCCGCGCTGCTGTGAGCTGCCAAGGCACAAGGGCGCAGCCAGTCAGACCGAGAGCGAGGACAGCTAAGAGCGGCGAGCGACGGGTGTTTTTCAGGGCTCTGAGGCGGCGCTTGAGGTGATCTGCACTCCCACTCACAAAGCTTGTGCGGAGTGCTCCGGGTTGCGCCAGAGCGAGCAGGGTCTTGCCATAGGTCGCGGGAGCCACCGCGCTGATACGAATGGCGAGGGTATCGCAGGCTTGCTCCTGGGACACGGCAAGCTCGCGCACCGACCACCAGACCAGCGGGTGGAACCAGAAAACGACTCGCAGGAGCGCCCCGAAGAGATTCCACGCAAGATCATCGCGCCGGGCATGGGCCAGCTCATGGGCCAGTGCCAGCCGGAGCGTGGCAGAGTCACTCAGAAGCGCCGCGGGAAGAACAATTGTCGGCTTGAGAACTCCCGTAAGGGCGGGGGTTTGCACACACTCGCTCTGTCGTAGCTCGGGCACCCGCCACAGCTTAAGTCCTTTTGCGAGCTCCGCACACTCGGCAAGCACACACGCATCTTGCACAGGCTGAGTTCCCTGCCGCCAGCGCCGGGTTCTTGCCGCCTGCCTCAGTAAGTGCAGAGAAAACGCAGCGGCTCCTAACCCATAGACGACCAGCCAGGAAGGTATCGGCGCAGGTGGTAGAGTCTGTGCTTTTACTTGCGGCGCACTCGTACGCTCAGGCAATTTTGTGAACGTCGCCAAAGTGGGCTCGGGCTGCGAGGTTGAGATCTCCAGGGGTGGCTCGGGACGTAAAATCGGCAGCGACACGACTGCCCCGAGAAGCAACGCGGCGGCAAATTTGACCAGAACCAGCCGCCATAACGCCGTTTTGATAGAGCCCGACAGTCGGGGAAGTAGGCAGAGTAGGGCCACAAAAACCACCGCGAGAGCGCCTTGCCACGAGGCGCGAGTCAGTGCGATCTCCAGCTCTTCGGGATTCATTTCTCATCCTCCAGCGCCGCAACCAGCCGCTTCAGCTCGGTCAGCTCAGCAGAATTTAGCTCTGCTTCTTCGGTCAGATACGCCACAAACGGCCCGACTTCTCCGCCCAACATCTGCTGAACAAAGTCGCGCACCAACGAGCGCTGCTGCTGGGTCTGGGGCAGGCTTGGCTGATAGCTCCAGACACACCCCGCCCGCTCACGGGTTAAAAACCCCTTGGCTCGCAAGCGCTCCATCACATTCAGAACCGTCGTGCGCTGCACCTGTGTGAACTGCTCCGCCACTTGCCGCACACTCACCGGTGCATTCTCCTGAATAAAGCGCAGAATCTCTGCCTCCGCGGTTCCCAGCCCTGCCCGTCTCCCCATTTCTTTAAACCTCCGCAATACAATGACGACTAGTGTCGTCACTAGTTATACGACACTAGTCGTCAAATTGTCAAGGGCAGGAATTCTTTTCGTTTTTATTGAAACGACCGTTATGCAAACATCAAGGCCCAATATCATTGTGATCTACACCGACGACCAGCGCTGGGATGCGCTCGGGGTGGTGCAGAAGGAGCAGGGAAGCAAAGGCCGCTTTCCCTGGTTCAAGACACCGAACTTGGACAAGCTCGCCGCCGAGGGCACGCGCTTTCGCAATGCTTTTGTGGTGAACTCGCTCTGCGCTCCCAGCCGCGCGACCCTACTCACGGGGCAGTACGGGCATACCAATGGCATTGTGGATAATCATACGCCGTTTTCCGAGAAAAATGTGACCGTGGCGACGCTACTCAGCTCAGCAGGCTACAAAACAGGCTATGTGGGCAAGTGGCACATGGGCAACCAGCGTGAGCGCCCCTGCTTTGACTTTGCCGCGAGTTTTATCGGGCAAGGCAAGTACGACGACTGCCAATTTGTGGTCAATGGCAAGGACACTCCCACCAAGGGCTGGATTGACGATGTCTCGACTGACTACGCCCTCCAGTTTATGCGCGAGAGCGCAGGCAAGCCCTTCTTTCTCGTCTTAGGCTTTAAGAGCGCGCACGGGCCGTTCTCGCCGCCTCCGAGCCACGCCAACGACTACACTAGCGACACCGCGCGTCCCGTCCCCAACCTCGGAATGTCCCCCATCTACGCCTCCGAGCGCAAGGGCAACGCAGATCCCAATGCCCTGAACCGGGGCTACTTTCGCTGTCTGAGCGCCATGGACGACTGCGTCGGGAAGCTCATGGCCTCGGTAGACGACAACACGGTGGTGATCTTTGCCTCGGACAATGGCTTCTATTTGGGGGAGCACAGCCTCGGGGATAAGCGCACCGCCTACGACGAGAGCCTGCGGATTCCGCTCCTAGTGCACCTGCCCAAGCGGATGCGCCGAGCACAAAAGCTAGATGCGATGGCGCTGAACGTGGATATCGCACCGACGGTTCTGGAGCTGGCGGGCGTTCCCGTTCCGAAGGCCATGCACGGACGAAGCCTTGTCCCCCTGCTCACGGGCAAGAAACCCGCCGACTGGCGCAAGGCGTTCTTCTACACCTACTTCTTTGAGCGTGGCTTTGCGGCTCCCACCACGCAGTGTGTCCGCACGGAGAACGCCAAGCTGATCCAGTACCCTGGTCACCCCGAGTGGACCGAGGTCTTCGATCTCAAGGCCGATCCGTTTGAGATCAAGAACCTCGCCCGTGATCCGGGTGCAGCGGGGCTACGCATGGCTCTGGAGCAGGAGTTCGAGCGTCAGCGCAAGGAAATCGGCTTTGAGATCCCTGCGTTTGCGGACAAGCCCGTCGCGACCGATTCCGCCCCCGGTGGCCTCGTCGCCCCCTTGAACCGCTGGGTGCTGGACTGGAAAGAGGCGAGAAAATTCGACGGCACAAAGCTGGTCACCATCGCCAGCATGCCCGCGCTTCGCCCCAATGTGGGAGCCTGGGCCATCGAGGCGACGCTCACGGCAGAGAAGCCCGAGGGGGTGATTCTGGCACGAGGCGGCGTAAGCTTTGGTTACAGCCTGCACCTGGAAAACGGCAAGCCCGTCTTTACCGTCAGCTCCGGGGGCAAGCGTTCGCAGATTACGGGCAGCGAGAGCATCGTCGGACGCTCGGTAGTGCTGCTGGCGCGAATTACCCCTGATAAGCGCCTCACGCTGGCTCTCGATGGGAAAGAAATCGCCGCCGGGCCGCTTCATACCTTCATCACCAGCGATCCCGCCAATCCGATGGAGCTAGGGGGCGATGCGGGCTCGAAAGTGGCGGGCAAAGACCTCCCCAACTTCATCGGCACCCTCACCCGCGTCCGGCTCTACTCCGGCGAGCTCAAGACCAGTTGACGCTCCCCGCCTCTTTCCAAATACGCAGAACTTCCTCGTAGGGAATGTCTTCGCCGCGCCAGGTACAAAGGGATTTCCAGAGTGCCTGATGGGGCCGCGCGATTCCCCGCACGGCGACCACGGCGGCGTAGGCTTGCAAGAGCCCGATGCCCTCTTCTTCGCAGAGCACGGCGATGGCAAACGTCGGGGCGCGGCTCATGCCCGCCCCGCAGGCAATGAGCACGGTCTCGTGTTGTGCTAAGCGATCCCGCACAAACGCCACGCCCTGTTCCAGCGCTCCCGGCGGTAGCGGCTCGCCGTCATCCACGTCCAAATAGAGCTGCGCAATTCCCGGCTGCTTCACCTCAGCAGCAAGCTGGAGCATAGCCTCAATACGATGGGTGAGCAAGCTTGTGTAGTCGAGGGTTTCGGCATACTTGCCAACGATGAGCCAGGGTCGAACGGAATCCATGCACGAATTGTACAACGAATTGCGCTGTGAGCAGGAAAAGCCGCTCTCAAAGCACAAACAACTCTCATGCGTTCACGATTCTGGATGTACATTGCATCAATAGCGGCACTTGGCTCCCTAGTGTTAGCACAGACACCGACAGCAAAGCCCATCGTTTGGATCTACACCGATATGTCTGATAAGACCATCCCCGGCAAGAACCACATGGGCACGGTCAACGACCCAGATGATATCTCCGCCATGGCAGGCTATCTCCTGCTTGCCGATAAATTCGACACAAGGGGCATCGTTGTCACCAGCACCCACCGTCCTGAGCATGCCGTTTCCTCAGACCAAGCCGCTTGGGCCGAGCGTACTTTTGGGGAGGCCTACCGCGCCGAGGTGGCGAACCTCAACAGCCGCTTGGGGGGTGGATTTCCCGCAACGATCTCCTTCACACAGTCCTGCATCAAGAAGACAGCGGAGCGCTATGCCCCGGCGAAGACCTACGCCTCGCTCGATACCTACCCAACCGTGCGGGCGCTCTTTGAGGTGGCTGCTCGTGAACCCAACGGTGCGCTTATCAACGTCCTCTGCTGGGGCTCGGTCACGGAGCCCGCTATCCTTGTGAACCACTGCCTCAGTACGGGTCGTACAGATGTGCTGAAGAAACTTCGCTTCATCGCGCACTGGACGAACTCTTCTCTGCATCAAGGCACACCTGAACACCCCGAGAATGTCGCCAACTGCCGCGAGGATGCCGCCGCCTGTACCTACTTAAAACAAAACGCCCTAGCGAAGAAGATCGACTACCGCGAGTGTGGTGCGATTGGGCAGCATGGCATTGTCAGTGGTGCCCCGCGTGGCGTGGCGTACTACGAAGCCTTCAAAGTCAGCCGCCTTGGACGACTCTTTGCGGAGGGAAAGTTCGTCCAGAACAGTGTAGACCACTCCGACTCCGCGACCTACTGGGTTCTGCTAGGCACCATGGGCGTCACCCTCGCCGATATTCCCGCAGATGGCTCCAATACCGCTTCGCAAGAGACAGCCAACGAAAAAAAATTCGTTGCTAGCTCTAGGGCGCTCCACGAGGAGCTTCTCCGCCGCGCTCGCGCTGCCGCAGGAAAGTAAAGAGCCGCAAGCAGGAAAACGTGGCTCCGACGCACAAACAGTCTCCATGCGTTCACGATTCTGGATGTGGGTTGCACCGCCGTTGGTGGTGGGATCTCTGGCGCTGGCACAGAAGCCCCAAACAACACCCCATGCCCCCACTGCGATCTTCAAAGCCGACTGCCTCCCCTGCCACAGCGCAACGGAGAAAGAGGGCGGGCTGAACCTTGAAGCGGCCACGCTCACCCCGGCGCAGGCCAAGCGTATTCTGGAGCGGGTGCGTGGCGAGGGCGGCAAGCCCCAGATGCCTCCGACGGGAAAGCCGCTCCCCGTGCAGAAACAGGCTGCGCTGGCAAGCTGGGAGAAAGCGCTCAGTGAGACAAAGCACTGGGCCTATGTGCCCGTTAAGCGTCCACTGGAGCCGCCCGTCGAGGTGAGCGGGATTGATAGTTTTGTGAAGGCGCGGCTGGTCAAAGAGAAGCTGAGCTTCTCGCCACAGGCAGATAAGACCACGCTGATTCGGCGCGTGACGCTGGACTTGACGGGCCTGCCCCCGACGCCGCAGGAAGTGGATGCGTTTCTGGCCGACACGCGCCCGGATGCGTATGGAAAACTCGTGGATAGACTGCTGGCCAACCCGCACTACGGCGAGCGGATGGCGCTCCCTTGGCTGGACGCCGCTCGCTACGCCGACTCCAATGGCTTCCAGCAAGACGGCGACACGTTCCAGTATGTCTGGCGGGACTGGGTGGTGAAGGCATTCAACAAGAACATGCCCTTCGACCAGTTCACCATCGAGCAGCTCGCGGGGGACTTACTGCCCAACGCGACACTTGATCAGCAGATTGCGACGGGCTTCAACCGCTGCCATCTGCTCAACGGCGAGGGCGGCGCGATTGCTGAGGAGCAGCGCAATGTGATCTTGTTTGATCGCGTGGATGTGACCTCGACGACGTTTCTGGGCCTCACAATGGCCTGTGCCCAGTGCCATGATCATAAGTACGACCCGATCAGCCAGCGCGACTACTACAAGTTCTTCGCCTACTTCAACAACGTCCCCGAGAGTGGAACGCCCTCGGGCGGTGGGCAGTACCGAATCGCCGAGCCCTTTGTTACGGTTGGGGCTCCAGAGGAAAGCAAGCGCCTTGATGGGATCGTGGTAGCCCTGAAAGCGGCACAGGCGGAGGTCAAGCGCCTGGAAGCACGCCCCCAGCCCACGTCTCCCTCGGTCACTCTTGCGGGTTGGCACCTCGCTGCCAGCGTTTCGGCACCCACTTTCGATGCGGCCTACGATACGGATAAGACGCTTGTGGAGCTAACAGGTGGCACGGAGCATACAGAGTGGGTAGATGGCGTGGTGCAGTCCCTCCCCGAAACAGAGAATACGGCACACTATCTCGTCAGGACACTCACCACTCCCGGAGTGTCCAGCCTTCCTCTGAGTCTGGGAAGCGATGATGCCATCAAGCTCTGGGTAAACGGCAAGCTGGTACTGGGGAAGAAAATCACCCGAGGTGTGTTAGCGGATCAAGAGAAGGTCACGGTGACACTCACACCGGGAGCAAATACACTCGTGCTCAAGATCGTCAATGGGGGTGGAGCGGCGGGGTTTTACTTCAAGGCCAGCATGCCTGCCACACCCGAGCTTCTCGTCGCCCGCGACCGTGTCGCCACATTGACCAAAGAGCGTGATGCGCTCCAAGCGAGCCTGCCACGCGTCATGGTCATGTCCGATGCCCGCCCCCGGAAGACCACGATTTTAGTGCGCGGCCAGTATCTCTCCCCCGGCGAGGAAGTCGCTTGTGGGACGCCCGCCGCAATTGCCCCCCCCGCCCCCACACCCAAAGGGTACCCGGGGGGAGCCCGTGTAAGCAATCGGCTGGAGATGGCCAAGTGGCTCGTCAGCCGCGAGAATCCCCTCACGGCGCGGGTCTTTGTCAACCGGCTCTGGCAGCAGTTTTTTGGCATTGGCCTGGTGAAGACCAGCGAGAACTTTGGGTTACTGGGGGAGAAACCCTCGCACCCCGAGCTCCTCGATTGGCTCTCTGCCGAGTTCATGGACTCGGGCTGGGATGTGAAGCATCTGGTGCGCCTGATTTTTACCAGCCAGACCTACAAGCAGTCCTCGAAAGTCTCGCCCGAGCTACGTGGCCGCGACCCGGAGAATAGATTACTCGCTCGTGGGGCACGGTTTCGGCTACCGTCGCTGATCCTGCGGGACGTGGCGCTGGCAACATCGGGGCTACTCAATGACAAAATGGGCGGAAAGCCAGTCTACCCGTATCAGCCCAAGGGGATCTGGGACAGCCTCTCGATCACCAAAGAGCGCGACTTTTCCTACCCGCAGTCCACCGGGAGCGATCTCTACCGCCGCAGCCTCTACACCTTCTGGCGGCGCACGGTCGGGCCGGGAAATATGTTCGATGCCTCGACGCGCCAAGCCTGTAAAGTCCGCGCCTCGCTCACCAGCACCCCGCTCCACGCCCTCACAACCCTCAACGACATCACTTGGGTTGAGGCCAGCCGAGCGTTAGCAGAGAAGCTGATGCTAGAGTCGGCAAGCCCTGACCAGCGCCTGACCTCCGCCTTCCGTCGCATCTGTGCCCGGCGACCGTCGGCGCGGGAGCTCACGATCCTGCGCGGCAGCTACGAGCGCACCAAAGTCGCCTACGAGCTAGAGCCCGAGCAGGCTACCGCCTTTCTCTCGATGGGCGAGCACAAGCGAAACCCAAACCTAGAGATCGCACAGCACGCCGCACTGGCTCAGGTATGTCTGTCGATCTTTAATCTCGATGAAGCGCTGACCAAAGAATGAAACACCGAACCCATCCCCCGGCCCCTTCCCTCAGGGCAGGGAAGGGGAGAGAAAACCCACCCTTCCCTCCCTGCCCTGAGGGAAGGTGGCGAAGTGAGGAACGAACGGAGCCGGGTGGGTTCGAGCCGCTCACCTGGCGTCTCGTCCCAGCTTGGGCCAAGCCCGCAAGCCTGCCCATCAAGAACGGCCACGGGCTGGTCTTTGACAAGAGCGGCTACCTGTATCTGCTCACCGACCATACCGAC
>NZ_JANNYP010000442.1:0-50773 GCF_031410135.1 Armatimonas sp.
GTCATATTGAGTACGAACTCCCCGGCGATGGCATAGGGGCGGCGACGGAAGTAGGTCTGCACTTTGCGACCTGCAAGCAGTAGCTTGGTCGTCTCTGGGGTGACGGCTCCCCCGTTGAGGCCACCGGTTCGTAGCACTTCCTGAACTTTTTTCAGCAGGTTGGTGGAGTACGAGCCACAGAGGCCACGGTCGGCGCTGATCACCACTATCCCGACTTTTACGGGCTCGCGCACTTCCAAAAGCGGATGGGTGATGCTTCCCGCACCAGCCTTGCTGAGGGAGCCCATGACTTCCTTCATCTTGTTGGCATAGGGGCGGGCAGAGACCACACGGTCTTGGGCACGCTTGAGACGGGCAGCGGCGACCATCTTCATGGCCTTGGTAATCTGCTGAATGTTCTTGGCGGTGCGAATACGACCGCGAATCTGACGCATGGAGGGCATAGCGGCCCTATTTTACCATAGTTGCCGCAGCGAGTGTGCCATCATCTTGGGTGATTTCCCAGAAGAAGCAGCCTGCTAGCCCCGATTTTTTGGCCAGTGTCGCCTTGAGTGTGATGGATTCAGGATCGTCGTAGGAGATGAGCTCGTCGCCGCTGGAGGAGACAAGATAGGGGACACGCTCTTTCGAGTCTCGTTGCTTCTTCCAGTCTTTTGCCAGGAGCGGCAGAATCTCCGTGTAGCCGGTGTACTCGTGTGTGGACTTTCCAGCGGTTTTCTCGCCAAAGCTGCGTGCCTTGAAGCCACGCCCATAGCTTGCCAGCCCGAGTAGGAGCTTTTTTGCGGGCCAGCCGCGCTTGATCCAGTAGGCAATGGACGACTCACAGAAGCTGTACGGTGCATTATGGCCCGACTCAAGGCTCCACGGCCCGGCGAAATCGTAGGCCATGATGTTCACGTAGTCTAAAAGTGGTAGGAGTGCCTTGACATCGTAGTGCTTGCCGTTCCACTCGGAGCCGGGCACAGCGGCGGTGAGTAGAGCTTTGGGTAGGCGCTTGCGGAGTGCTTGCGCCAGCACGACGAGCTTTTGCGGGGCACCTACCGTGTCGGGGAACTCCCAGTCAATGTCGACGCCACCGTAGCCGTTTTTCTCAACCATAGCCACGATGTGGCGGGCGAGCGTCTCCGTGTCGGCTTTGGCGTAGGCAGGGCCACTCTCCGCCCCACCGACGGCCAGAATCGGAACCACTTTGGCCGCCTTTGCCCGCTTGCAGAACTCTGCTGCACCGCTAGGAGTTTTGAGCGTGCCGTCGGTGTTGAAGAGCGCAAAAGAGTGTGTCAGATGCGTGTAGCGCTTGTAGGGCACTTTTGCGGGTGGCATCGCCTCCACCCAGTCGGGGTAGTAGCCTAAGAGAATACTCATCTATCTGCCTTTCGTCCCGCCCGTTGGAGGGGCAGGACTGGAGAGCGTCGTGCCTCCGCTGCGAAGGCCGTTCCGGCCATACAGAATATTCGGATTTATGGGCGGCACGCCCTTCGTAGCTTTAGCTCTCCAGCACCGCTCCTCCAACGGGCGGTGCTAGATTCCCGATGCTTTTGCCGCGATTCCGGCGAGCTTGGCTCCATCGGCGCGGGGGAGATGGGGGCAGCAGTTGCCGCCGACAGGGAAGAGCTTGCCGGGGTTGAGTAGCTCCTCGGGGTTGAAGACGGAGCGGAGACGTAGCATCGTATCAATGTCGTCTTCGGTGAACATCATGTCCATAAACTCTTGTTTTTCGAGACCGATCCCGTGCTCGCCCGTCAGTGCGCCACCAACCGCGACACAAGCACGCAAGATATCGGCTCCTGCCTCTAAGACGCGCTTGACCTCGTCGGGATCGCGCTCATCAAAGAGCACCACGGGATGCAAGTTGCCATCGCCCGCATGAAAGACATTGGCGATCTTAAGGTTATGTTTCGCCGCAATTTCTTCGATCTCCTTGAGGATAATCGGGAGCTTGGTGCGTGGCACGACCCCGTCTTGCGTGGCGTGCGACGGTGCCAACCTACCCAGACAGCCGACCGCTTTTTTACGTGCCGTCCAGAGCTTGGCGCGTTCGGCGGGATCGCTGGCAACCTCCACCCGAAGCGCCCCGCCATCACGACAGAGCAACTCGACTCGCTCCGCCTGTGCTTCAATCCCAACGGCAGCTCCATCTACTTCGACTAAGAGCACCGCCCCCGCATCAATCGGCAGGCCCAGCTTGTAGTTTTCCTCGACGACGCGCAGAATGGTCTGGTCAATCATCTCCAGCGCGGCGGGGACAATGCCCGCAGCGATTATGGCGGAGATGAGGTTGGTGGCGGTGAGCACGGAGTCGCAGACCACCAGAAGCGTGCGAATCGCCTCCGGGTTGGGGACAATCTTGACCGTCGCCTCCGTGATAATTCCCATCGTCCCCTCGGAGCCCACCAACACCCCGATCAGATCGTAGCCGTGGTCGCTGGCATCTAGCTCCATGATCTGGCCATCAGGTAAGACCACTTGAACCGCGAGAATATGGTTGACCGTCACACCGTATTTCAGCGTGTGCGGCCCGCCTGCGTTGTTGGCAATATTTCCCCCGATGGTGCTAGCCCCCTGCGACGAGGGATCGGGGGCGTAGTGATAGCCCTCGCTCGCCACGGCCTTGCTCAGGTAGGTATTGACCGCGCCCGCCTGCGCCCGGACGCGCCGGTTGGGAATATCCACCGAGAGAATGGCGTTCATCCGCGAGAGGCAGAGTAGCACCGCGTTTTCATAGGCCATCGCCCCGCCTGCTAGGCCCGTTCCTGCGCCACGGGGCACCATTGGCACGCTGAAGTCTTTACAGAGCTTAGCAATCGCAGCGACTTGGTCCGTGAGGCGCGGCAACACGATCACACCGGGGCGAGCCTTGGCAAGTGTGTAGGCATCAGAGGCATAGGCCTCCCGCTGCGCATCGGCGAGGCGGATACCATCTTCTCCGACAATATCCTTGAGGCGGTTGATAAAACGCGGGTCCATGTGGGTATTGTACCTGGATTTACGCGACCACTCTGGTGTTGTAAAGCTCTCTCAATCTTGCTCCAATGTCCTTGTTGCGGGTATCCTGCCAAAAGAATGAAAACGCTCGCACAACAAAGTCGATCTTGGAGCGATATTGAGGAAGCGCTCAATGTTCACGCCAGCGTCGCAATGACAGACAGCCAAGGCATCATTATCTATGTCAATGGTAGGTTCTGTGCCTTTTCACAGTACTCCTCTGAAGAGCTTCTTGGTCAGGATCACAGGATCATTAACTCGGGATACCATACCAAAGATTTTTTTCACGAGCTTTGGGCAACCATTGCGGCAGGCAATATCTGGCAGGGTGAGCTCCGAAATCGGGCTAAAGATGGCTCTTTTTATTGGGAGAACACCACTATTGTGCCTCTTCAAGACAGCGAGCAGGGACCCTGTCGCTACATCTCTATTCGGACTGATATTACCGAACAAAAGGCGATTGCGACACGAGATCTCCATAACCTTGCCCTCGTTGCTGGTGGGGCACCTCTCTCTGATGTACTCCAGGCGATTGTCCTGAGTATTGAGGCGCGAAATCCCGGAACTTTATGCAGCATTCTTCTTCTTGACTCTGATGGGACTCACTTGCTTCTGGGAGCGGCTCCTAGCCTGCCTGATGCCTTCAATGATGCGATCCACGGGCTTGCTATTGGCCCTGAAGAGGGATCGTGTGGAGCTGCCGCCTCTCTGGGACAGCGTGTTGTTGTTGAGGATATTCAAACCCATCCTTTCTGGGAAAAGTACCGCGATATCGCTCTTCCTACAGGACTGCGAGCATGCTGGTCGGAGCCGATTTTTAGTTCGCTGGGGAAGGTTCTGGGGACATTTGCCATTTACCACTACCAGGTATGTTCTCCCAGTGAGATGGAGATCGCGACCATTCGTGCGGCCAGTGCACTGGCGTCGGTTGCAATCGAGCGCATTCAGTCCGAGCAGGCGCGCATTGAGTCAGAACGCTCCCGACTTGAGACGGAAAGTGACTTGCGCACGATTGTGAGCCATGCTCACTGTTTACTGTGGTCAGGAACGGTTGAAGACCGAGGAGAGACCCAGCTTCACTGGGATATCCACTTTCAGGACGAAGCTGCGGCGTACCGCTTTCTTCCCATCGTTATCCTTCCGGAGAGCAGCTTTACACCGTCTTGGTACTGGGCGCGCCATCCAGAGGATCGTGTGCGTACGAATCAGCTGAGCCATCAAAAGCTTCGTCTGGGAGAGAGCTACTCACAGGAGTTTCGCTGTTACCTTCAGGATGGTTCTTTGCGATGGATCAAGGAGGATGTCAAAGTCCAGGTTCTGGGTGACCGACTCTGGAGGGTCATTGGTGTTTGCACAGATATCACGCCCCAGAAACAGATCGAAACGGACTTTCAGTACCTGATGACCGGAGCACACTGCCTGCTCTGGCACGCAACCATTACCGATGAGGGAGAAGGACTTAACTGGCAGCTCCATGTCTCCAATGAGGCAGCGGCGGCGGACTTTCTGCCTGTCGTGCAGGCACCCGGACAGTCCTACACAGAAGCCTGGATTGCGAGTCGGATTGAGGAGGACTGGCCTGGACTCGATCGAACTTCCGCCATCACGATTCGCGCCGGACAGGACTACAGCCAGGAGTTCCGCTGTCGGCGAAACGATGGCACCGTGGTCTGGCTCAAGGAGGATGTTGAGGTCGAGACACTTGCTCTGGGCCGCTGGCGAGCGGTAGGGGTCTGTACGGACGTCACCCAGCTCAAGTTCCATGAAGCTGCCCTTCAGGAGAGCGCTGACCACGACCCGCTTACCGGACTCCTCAATCACCGAGTCTTCCATAAGCGCCTAGAGGAAGAAGTGGCACGTGCTCAGCGGGAAGGGAGCACGCTCGCCGTGGTGATGATGGATCTAGACAACTTCAAGTTCTTCAACGATGTCTACGGCCATGTTATCGGCGATGAGGTGCTCTGCTTGGTGGCGCAGCGCCTGCGTGAGATCTGTCGTATGTACGACGCGATCTCGCGCTTTGGAGGAGATGAGTTTGCGCTTCTCTTGCCGGGGATTGAGGCCGCTGCCCTCCCCGACTTAGAGACACGCCTTCGCTCGCAGCTTAAGCTCTCGTTTCAGCCTCCTCACCAACAAACGCAGATCCCGATCACCGTCTCCCTGGGAGTGGCGATCTTCCCCCCAACCCCCCTGGAGCCGTTTGCACCCGTTCCCGACTGGCACGATGCGATCCGACTGGCCGACGAGCGCCTGCGCCACGCGAAGACAGGGGGCATGAGAGACAATGCTGCGACGCTCACACGGGAGCGGGCAGGCAGTACTTTTCAAGGCTTCTCGATGCTAGATGCCTTGGTAACCGCAGTAGACAACAAAGATCGCTACACCAAGCACCACTCCGAAGATGTTCTGATGTATAGTATCCAGCTTGCACGGCTTCTTGGCCTGGATGAGGCCACGCTGCAGAATGTGGCCGTGGCAGCGCTCCTACATGATGTGGGAAAGATCGGAGTGCCCGATGCCATCCTGCGTAAGCCGGGTGCCCTCACCTACGAGGAGCTAGGGGCCATTCAGCAGCACCCGGTCATGGGGGCTGTGATTGTCGCGGCAGTTCCTGGGCTTGAGGAGACGCTCCCGGCCATTCGCTATCACCATGAGCGCTGGGATGGAAAGGGCTATCCTGATGGGCTTGCCGGGGAAGAAATACCTCTGGTCGCACGCTTGATGGCCGTGGCGGATGCCTTCTCCGCAATGACCACAGATCGTCCGTATCGCCAAGGAATGCCGGCGTCGCGTGCCCTAGATATCCTGGAGGAAGGTGCGGCAGTTCAGTGGGATCCTGCTGTCGTTAGGCTTTTTTTGCAGTGCCAACGTGAGACGCTGCCTGTGGCTGATACCTCAGGGCTCTGAGATGCCAGAGCAACAAGTCACCCATGGCCCCGGAGGGCGGATTCTCACCAATACAAACGTCTGGTCACCCGACTCGGAGTGGCTGGTCTACGACACACGCTCCGATCGCGACGGCTCGGTCTTCGATGGGAATTTTATCGAGCGGGTTCGGGTGAAGACCGGCGAGGTGCAGCGGCTTTTTGAGGCGAAGAACGGGGCGTATGTCGGGGTGGGGACGCACCATCCGAGTGAGAATAAGATTGTCTTTATCCAGGGCCCGGAAAATCCCACAACTGACTGGAGCTACGGCATCTCGCACCGGCAGGGGATGATGGTCAATACCGACACGCTGGCTTCTCTTCCACTGGATGCACGCGATCTCACGCCGCCAGGAACGCTCGGGGCGCTGCGCGGCGGCTCGCACGTCCATATCTGGCACCCGAAGGGCGACTGGCTGAGCTACACCTACAACGACGCTTTGGCGAACAGCGGTGTGCGCGAGGTCGGGGTTTGCTTCCCGAAAGCCGTCTCGGTGCCAAAGACCCACCCGCGCAACCACGATGGCACGCACTTCTCGTTTCTGGCAACCAAGAGCACCCCAAATCCCAAGCCCGGCACCGACGAGCTACGTCGCGCTTTCGAAGAGGGCTGGGTAGGAAGCTCCCGCACCCTGGCGTTTCTGGGGGAGCTGGAAGATGGCCGTATCGAGGTCTTTCTGGCCGAGGGGCTTGAGAGCCAGAAGCCCACACAACGCCGCTTGACCCACACCAAAAACGGGGTCGCACTAACCCCGCGCCACTGGGTACGCTCGTCGCCCGATGGTAGCCAGCTCGCCTTTCTCATGGCCGACGACACGGGAATAGTCCAGCTCTGGCTCGTCTCTCCCACTACGGGCGCACTTCGGCAGCTCACGCGCAACAAATTCCCGATTGCCTCCGCCTTTACCTGGCACCCCGACGGCTCCTGCATCGCCGCCCTCGCCGACGGGAGCGTGATGGCCATAGATGCCGAGACGGGCAAGCTACGCCGCCTGACGAAAAAGACAAACGTCGCGCCACTGGCCCTCGCCTGCGTCTTTTCCCCCAACGGTAAGCAAGTCGCCTTTCTGCGGCATCGCAACGGCTGCAATCAGATCTGTGTCGCCCAATCGAATTAGGCGTCAACCGTGGCACTGCGTGTCGCAAAGCCCGTGCCGGGCTACCGACCCTATTGCCCAGCCCGGCACGGGCTTCGCAGCCGAAGGCTATTGCAGACGCCGGTTTCCAACCGGCGGCGGATTTGACAAGTGCGGGAACTGCGATATACTCAAATTTGAGTATTCAAGATGTCAGTAAAACTTTTTACGCTAGGGCTGATTTTTCTGCGCGATACCCACGGCTATGAGATCAAAGAGGTCGCCAAACTCTGGGGGATCGAGCGCTGGGCAAAGATCGGCTTTGGCTCGATCTACCATGCGCTCGGCAAGCTCCAGGAAGACGAGCTGATTGTCGAGCTACGGCTGGAGCAGGACGGCAACCGCCCGCCACGCACGGTCTATCGCATCACCGAAAAAGGTGAGGAGGCGTTTTTGACGCTCCTGCGCCATACCTGCCGCACCGCCGACCCCGAGACGCGTGACCTAGACATGGCCCTCGCCTTCATCGATCAGCTCCCTCCCGACGAGCGCGTTTCCCTGCTTACGGAGCGGCTGGTAGCGCTGGAGCCACGCTATCATTATTTAGAAAAATCTATCGAAGGCTATCAGCAAGCGCGGCAAGTGCCTGGCGAGAGCGAGCTTCACCGTATCCTGCGCGAGGTTCCCTGGGTCGAGGCCGGGGTCGCGCATAGCTTTGGACGAATCGCCTTTGAGCGCGAGTGGCTTCAAGGAGTTATTGCCACGGTTGCAAGCTGGCCCAAACGGCCACGAGAGAGGAACGAATAAGATGCAAAGTCAGATCCCCACACTGTCGTTTAAGCAGACACTGAGTCGGCGTTTCCCCCTTCCACCAAGCGGAGAGGTGACGCTACAGGCCGACAATGGTGCCATCGTGGTGCAGGGCTGGGAGCGACCAGAAGTCGCGGTCGAGCTTGTTGTCCGCGCAGATAAGAAAGAGAAGCTGGCGGAGGTGCTCCCTGAGTTCTCCGCCCACCCCACACACGTTCTGCTCCGGGTGCGCGAGCGCTACACGGATGCCAGCACCTACGACTGGCGACGCGATGGCCCGGGACGCCCGTTCTGGCCCGCTCTTACCCACATCCAGGTGTCTGTTCCCTCGTCGGCGCGGCTGACGATCTTGAGCCATAACGCGAGCCTGGAGCTGATGGAGCTTCTGGGGGAGATAGAGGCAACAACCCACAATGGACGCCTGCAGTTTTCCCTAACCCGTGGGGCCGACCAAGTGATCGAGGCAAAGACCTACAACGGTAAGCTCCTCCTGCCAGAGCCACTCTTCTCCTGGCGTGAGCCAAAACGACGAGCCGAGGCGCGCCTTGGACGAGCAACCCATCGGGTTCGTCTGAGCGCCTTCAACGGAAGCTTGGAGGTGCGATGAGAGACTTGACGCTGCGTAACGGGCTCTGGTGGGATGGTAGGGGCTTTCGCCCAGAGACTGTTCACTGCGTGGGAGGGCTTCTCACGCGCCGCAAGCCGTCTGTGCCAACGGAGACGCTTGATCTGGCGGGTGGCTTTGTGGTGCCGCCGCTGGGCGATGCCCACTGTCACCACTTTGACAGCGCTCGAACCATCGCGGAGTTGACGAAGCGCTATCTCACCGAGGGGATTTTCTACGCCCAGAATACCGGCAACAGCGCGGCAAACCGACGCGACCCGAGTGTGGCGCTCCGGCTGAACCGCCCAGACTCTGTGGATGTGACCTGGGCGGATGCGTCTCTGACAAGCACTCTTGGGCACCCGTTTTTTGTCTACGAGGCGCTGGCCAACGGTCTGTTTAACCAGGGCGAGTCAGGAGTTGCGGAGAAGATCCGCGACCTGCGCAAAGCCGAGGGCGATGCCTATATCTTCGCCGACAATGCCGCCATGCTCGCCAAAGTCTGGCCACAGTACGAGAAGCGCCGCCCGGATTTTTTGAAAGTGATGCTCTCCAACGGTGAGCGTCACAAAGAGAGATTCGCCAAGCAAGTCCCCGGTGGTTATGGTCTCGACCCGGTGCTTCTGCCGGAAGTGGTCGCCCGTGCCCATAAAATCGGCCTGCGGGTCTGGCTTCACGTGGATACCGCCTACGACTTCCATGTGGGAGTTGAGGCCGGGATTGATGGCTTTGCGCACCTACCGGGCTACGGCATGGGCAAAGACGACGCAGCACCCTATCTCTTAGACGAGCGCGATGTTCGTGAGGCCGCTCGTCGCAGAATTATTGTCAACCCGACAGTCGCCATTGCCAAGGGCTACGCCCCGGATGCAGCGTCACTGGAGCGCGTGCGTGCGGTTCAGCGCCGCAACCTTGCCCTACTCAAGCGCCATGGTGTTCCTGTGACAATCGGAATGGACAGCTACGCCACGACAGCCTGGCCCGAGGCTGAGTACCTCCTGGGACTGGGGGTCTTCTCGCTCCCCGAGGTGCTGAGAACCTGGTGGACAGCCACGCCGCAAGCCATCTTCCCCGGCAGAAAGATTGGTCAGCTCAATGACGCCTACGAAGCAAGTTTCTTAGTGCTGGAGAAGAACCCTCTTCTAGAGCTGGCCAACCTCAAGACCATCGCACTCCGTGTTAAGCAGGGCAATCTCCTCCTCCTGCCGAACTAGGAGAGTATGAGCGCACTGGACTGGGTGGTTCTGGTTGGCTATTTACTTGCAACAACATTTTATGGCTGTCTTTTCTTGCGAAAGAACAAAGACAGCACGGCGTTCATGGCCGCCGGGCGCTCGCTTCCAGGGTGGGCAGTCGGGCTCTCACTCTTTGGCTCCTACGTGAGCTCCATTAGCTTTCTGGCTAACCCCGGTAAGAGCTACAATGGTAACTGGAACCCATTTGCCTTTGCGCTCTCCTTGCCGCTGGCCTGCTGGCTGGCGGCTAAGTACTTTGTCCCTCTCTACCGTGCGGGGGAGCAGATCTCCGCCTACGAGCGCTTCGAGAAGCGCTTCGGGCGCTGGGCGCGGGTCTATGCGACGATGTGCTTTTTGCTGGTGCAGGTCGCGCGGCTAGGGACGATTCTCTACTTGCTCTCCTTGGCGCTCCAGCCACTGGTCGGCAGCCTGCCACTTCCGGTACTAATTCTCTTGCTCGGGCTACTGGTGACGATCTACCCGATGCTGGGAGGCACCGAGGCCGTGATCTGGACTGGAGTCGTGCAGGCTATTGTGATGATTGTGGGGCCGTTGGTCTGTATTGGGGTTATCTTAGCGGGCGTGCCCGGAGGCTTTGGAGCCGTCGTGAGCCAGGGAGTCGCTGCCGATAAATTCTCGCTGGGGAGCCTCGCGCCGGATTTTGCGAGCTCCAGCTTCTGGGTGGTGCTCATCTATGGCATGGCGATCAACCTCCAGAACTTCGGGGTGGACCAGGCCTATGTCCAGCGCTACCTCACCGCAAAGGCAGACCGCGATGCCGCCCGGAGTGTCTGGCTAGGGGGCTTGCTCTATATCCCGATCGCGGCGCTATTTTTCTTCATCGGGACGGCGCTCTGGGCGTTCTACCAGGCTCATGCCAGCGCCCTGCCACCTGGCACCAAGCCCGATGCGGTCTTTCCCTGGTTTATCCAGACACAGCTCCCCGTCGGGCTCAAGGGTTTGGTACTGGCGGCGGTCTGCGCCGCCGCGATGGACTCCAATCTCAACTGCTCCGCCACCCTCTTTGTCCACGATCTCTGGGCCAAGCGCGAGAGTGCCAGCGAGGCCGAGAAGCTCAAGATGCTTCGCATCGCCGCGGTCGGCTTCGGGCTCCTGAGCGTTATCGCCGCCATTGCGATGATCTCGGTGAAGACGGCGCTGGATGTCTGGTGGGACCTGGCGGGCGTGCTCTCAGGCGGCATGCTGGGGCTGTTCTTACTGGATCGCCTGGTGCCCAAGGCGCAGGGCTCGGCAGCCCTTCCCGCCACCATTATTGGAGCCTTAGTGAGTATCTGGGTGAGCTTTTCGCAAAAGCCCTACTGGCCTGTAAGCCTGCCCCAAGCGCCGCTTCACACCCTGCTCACCCTCACCGCCGGTACACTGACCATTGTTGTGCTGGGAGCCTTACTCGCCCAGCGAAAGGAATCCTCAAAATGAGTGTCCCTGGAGTCGTGATTGACCATATCCCCGCCAGCACGGGCATCTATGTCGGCTCGCCTGGCCTAGCCGTTCTTCCCGATGGCACCTATGTCGCCAGCCATGATGAATTTGGCCCCAAGAGCACCGAGCACACCAAAGCCGTCTCGCATGTCTTCCGCTCCAAGGACAAGGGCAAGAGCTGGGAGAGGATCGCGACGATTAACGGGGCGTTCTGGTCGAACTTGTTTGTGCACAAAAAAGCGCTGTACTTACTCGGCACGGATCGGCACCACGGCAATGTGATGCTCCACAAGTCCACCGATGGTGGTGTGAGCTGGACCAGCGTGGTCTTGCGCAACGAGGGCGAGTACCACTGCGCTCCCATGCCGATTACCCTGCACAAGGGGCGGCTCTGGCGGGCATTTGAGTGGCGCAACCCGCCGCTGGCTTGGGGGATAAACTACTGCGCAGGTGTGCTCTCGGTTTCCATAAATGCCGACCTGATGGAGCCGAAAAACTGGAGTGCAACCAACTTTCTGCCCAGTGACCGAAGCTGGAACGGTGGCGACATGGGCGCGTGGCTGGAGGGTAATGTGGTCGTCGCACCGGACGGCTCGCTGGTGGATATTCTGCGGGTCCAGACAAAGTCCCCCGAGGAGAAAGCGGCGTGGGTGAAGATCTCCGAGGATGGAAAGACAGCGAGCTTCGATCCGGTGACAGGCTTTTTTGCCTTTCCGGGCGGCGCAAAGAAGTTCGCCATTCGCTGGGATAAGAAAAGTAAGCGCTACTGGAGCCTCGCGAGCATCGTCATCGAAAAATTCCGTGCGCCGAATCCCGCTAAGATTCGCAACACCCTCGCCCTCACCAGCTCCACTAACCTGCGTGACTGGGAGGTGCGCTCCGTGATCCTCTCACATCCCGATACGATCTACCACGGCTTTCAGTATGTCGAGTGGCTCTTTGAGGGTGAGGATATTATCGCTGCCTGCCGCACGGCCTACGACGACGAGACAGGTGGTGCCTATCGTAGCCACGATGCGAACTTCCTGACCTTCCACCGGATCACAGGGTTCCGGCAGAAGGTCGGCAGTGAGCGGGCTTAGGAGAGCCTACTTCATCTGAGCCTTGCCGCGCTCTAGGCCAAAGCGTAGCTTGGCTCCGGCGGGTAGCTCGGCGCTGGCATCGTAGCGCAGGGTGGCCGTGGAGGTATTGGGAGACGGCGCGGTCGTGATGATCGCGTGGAGTGTCTCAAACGAGCCCTCTGTGAAGCTTGCCTCAGGTGTCAGCTCTGCGCTGGCCGTGTAGGAGCTGGTCTCACCCACGCGCGTGAGCGTAACCGGCCCGGCAATCGTGGTGGTTCGCTCCGCCACCCGCTCACCATCGGTGACGCGCATACTCATCTCGATATTGCTCAGGGTAAACGACGCGGGCAGGGTAGCTCCCTCAGGGACGCTCACCTTCACAGCCCGGCCCACGCCCTGCGCCACGTTCCAGCGCGTTGTGCCACGAGGAGGCCCGCCCGGTCCGCCGATGCCACCGGGCCTGCCCCCCACGCCGCTAGGAGGCCCGCCAATGGTGCGATCCTCAAAGGTGCGTGTGTGTGTCTGCTCGACCGTCACGGCTCCTGTGCTCGCCGCACGAGAAATTCCAACGAGCTCGCCGCCGTCTAGACTCAGCAAGTTCGAGATGCTCTCAAGGCTCGTGCCTGCACCCGCGCCACCACAGCCGCTCAGTGCCACCAGAGCAATCAAACCAAAACCGGATTTCGTGATGTTTTTCATAGTAGTTACTTTCCTTCTTAGGCTAAGAGTATGCCTCAATAACATGAAGAATTCATGAGGTGGGAAAAAAATACAAAAACATTAGAGCCTTTTTCACGAATGGTTTGCCGAGGCCTGAAAGGCCCCGTGTCTCGGCGGGCTCGGCCCGCTTCGCGCAGAGCGCGGCCCAGAGATGGCCTTTCAGGCCATTGAAAATTCAGGGGCCATGAGACCGTTGGGAATCGGGGCCATTTTTTGTTACACTGCCCCTATGTTGTTTCGAAAGAGTCTGGTTGGAGTTTTCTTGCCCACCTTGTTTTTTGGTTCGCTACTTCTTGCCCACTCCCAAGAGCTGCCCCACAAACAAACGACTCGGGCTACGATTGAGCGCGCACTGCCGTTTATCGAGAAGCAGGGTGTCAACTGGATGAAGGACAAGAAATGCGTGACATGCCACCACTCGACTTTTATGGTGTGGTCGCTGAACACTGCCGCCGAGCGTGGGTTCACCATCAATACGGAGGCACTGACCACGTGGAACGCATGGGCACGGGATTTTCGCAACATTCAGGGAGTGGACAACAAGGATTTTAAGGATGAACCCGCTCATAAGGCGTTCCAACGCAGTCCCGATGTTGTGAGTCAGTTGCTCTTGGGACGCCCCGAACCGTTGAAGCCGATCAGCGACACGGAGAAGCAGTGGGCGCTCACGATGCGCTCCCACCTTCTTGAAGGACAGCAAGCCGATGGGAGCTGGAAGGCGGGCGGGCAGCTACCAGGCCAGAAGCGCTCCCTCCGTGAGACCGACGAAGCAACGACGATGTGGACACTCCTAACACTAAACGCAGCCCAGACGCAGGACGACGCAGTCGTGCGGGCAGCGGATAAAAAAGGGGCAGATTGGCTCAAGGAGACAACGGTGGGTGAGTCTACCGAGTGGTGGGCCGTAAAAATGATGTGGGCACGTGGGCGTGGGCAAGAAAAAGTCGCCAGTACCTGCCGTGAGAAGCTTTTTCAGAGCCAGCACAAAGAGGGCGGGTGGGGGTGGCTTCTTACCGACGAAAGCGATGCACTCGGGACAGGCATTGTACTTTATGCATTGCTCCGCGAGGGAGTAAGCCGCGATCACGAATCCATTCAGCGAGCCGTTTATTTCCTCCAAAAGACGCAACGAGAAGAGGGTTCCTGGCCCGTTAAAGGCACGAAAAAAGTACGTCGGGAGTTTATCGAGGCCACAGCGACCTACTGGGGAACCTGCTGGGCAACTCTTGGCCTGCTTGAGTCCCTACCGCCCCGCATCCCAAAATAAAGTATCGTGAGAAAACCATGAGTCTGTGTCAGCCCCAATTTCCGTCCCTCTCGCTGGATGGCTTTCGTGATAGCGCGAGCCACTGGCGCAAGATCAAGAAAGACCGCGTGATCCTGCCCACAAGCCCCGAGCAGCCAAGCTACTCGCCGGCTCAAGTTCGAGAGATCGCCCTGAATATCTTACTTTTTCAGCGTGAAAATGGTGGCTGGCCCTGCGACTTTGACATGGCGGCGATCCTCACCGATGCGCAGAAGCAAGCCGTTGTCGCAACAAAAACACGCACGGACACGTCGTTTGACAACCACAATATCCACTCCCAGCTCGATTATTTAGCTCGGGCATCGGCACTACTGGGCGATAGCGCCTCGCACGCTGCGATCTGTCGTGGCCTGGACTTTGTCTTTTCCACTGAGCTTTCCGTGGGGGGCTTCCCGCAGTCTTGGCCCAGCCCAAAAGGCTACGCCGCGCACATCACGTTTAACGACGGCGTGACGGTCGGCAATCTCAACTTGCTCAAAGACATCGCGGAGAGTCAGCCGCACTGGGCTTGGTTAGATGCAGCGCGGCGCGACAAAGCCCGCAGAGCCGTGGCGCGGGGGGTAACCTGCATCCTGAAGTGCCAGATTAAGCAGACCGGCTGGTGCCAGCAGCACGACGAAAAGACCTTCGAGGCCACTTCCGCCCGGACGTTTGAGCTGGCCTCAATCTGCCCGCAAGATACCGTGGAGATTCTGCGGTTTCTGATGCGTTTCGAGAAACCCGGCTCGGGGATCGTGGGGGCCATCACCAACGGAGCCACGTGGCTTACTCGGGTGAAGCTCACCGGGATTCGGGTTGAGAAGATCAAGGCCCCGCCCGAAAAATTCGAGTTCCACGACACCGATACCGATATGATCGTCGTCAAAGACCCCGCCGCGCCACCGCTCTGGGCGCGGCACTACGAGATCGGCAACAACCGCCCGATCTTCTCAGGCCGCGACTCCGTCAAGCGCTACACCCTCGCCGAGATCGAGCGCGAGCGCCGCACCGGCACGCCCTGGTACGGCACCTGGCCCGCGATGCTCCTCAAGAGAGACTACCCCGAGTGGCAGAAACGCCAGCGGGCATAGCCGACGGAGCAGCTCAGATACCACCTCTCTGACCTTTCACCGAATCGAGGGCTTTCGGCAGAAGCGGAACCTGTGAAAATTAATACTGGTTATGGCGGCTTGAGTGGCCTATCCTTTCGGTATGGGATATGGCTTAATGGCTCACTCCGTGGACTTAGACAAGGTTATGGCTCTGTGTGGCTCCGGAAACGACACCGTACGTCGTAGTATCAGTGGGCGGTTCCGACAACAGATTATCCGGCGCAACAGCGATCTGGATCTCTCTAATGAGCGGGGTGAGCCTTCGATTTTCGGGGGCATCCGGCACCTGGTTATGGGGGGAGAGAAGACACTTCCCGGGTTTGTCTATGGCTATGCCTTTGAGTATCTCGTGGAGTTCTACGCAAAACCTCTTGACAATAGTCTTTTCTATACCTGCAAGTTTGATTGGCTCCGCGAGGAGATCGGGGAGCAGCTCAGAGCTGCGGGGGCAGTGGTGGAGATGGACTCACTCCTATTTGAGAGGCCCATTGATGCCCCCGCTCCCGATGATTTTCCTGTCTATGGACACTGGAAGGCCGATGCAGTGGCGGCAAGCGTTGTGCCCCTACGCGCCGCAGAGGGCAAGTCCGAAGAGCTGGCGGCGATTCTGGCATGGTGTGAGTTTGCCGCTTCTCGCGGGGAGGGAGTTGTTGGCTACTACTACTAGGGCCAGAGCGACTTCGTCAGAAGCCACTGTAGGCTCAGATGCCACCAGTTAGGTAGAAAAAATAACCGAGATACGCCAGCGGGTTGTGAGTAATCCCAGCGGTACGGCACTTGACCCGTGATGCTCCTCAAGAAAGACTACCCCGAGTGACAGAAACGCCAGCAAAGGCAGCCGACTGAGAGCGGGCATAGTCCCAAGAAGAAAAGTCTACTCCTGCCACAAACGCCTCCTCGCCAAAGAGGCTGAAGTGCTGAAACAGTGTCTCCGCACTCATCCCCGGCGTGTAGAGCTCTGCCAGCGACTCGTCCACGCGCCGCTTGCACGCCGCAATCGCCTCCTCACAGCTCAGATAGCGCCCCAGCAAACGCGGCTCAGCGTCGGTATCGCTGTTTTCCTTGACCAGAACGGTTAAGAGACTCATGAGAAGAAGCGCTCGAAGCACCCCGTGCAGAGCCAGCGTTTGCCACCGGTGTAGCCCGTCCCATCGCGAGGATCGTCGCTCTCTCCAATGCTCCAGTTGCAGAGGCCGCAATGATCGTGTGTCCAGCCATGCTCTACCACCTGAAACTCTGATGGCTCAAACGGCTCTCCTGTGTAGGGGGTGAGCTGTCGGCCATCAAGCGAGACAAGCGCATCGCAGCGACGGTAGGTAGCCCACTCCCAGGTCTGCTCTTGCAGACGGGTCACAAGTAGCTTGATGCGGGTGTGTAGAAACGAGCCACCCCAGAGTTCGATTTCGTTGTCGGGCATTCTGGAGAGTATTGTAGCGTCAGATGCCGCTCGTTAGGTAAAAAAAGTACCCGATAGCCACCAGAACTCCGATCCCGGCGACGATACGCCAGCGGGTCGTGAGTAAGTCCCAGCCTTCTAGCCCGACCAGAGACTCGCCGCGCTCTCGCCGCTCGGTGCGGGAGTCGGGGAAGGCGATGAGCGCGAGGCCCATGACGGCAAACGCAGGGCCTGCCGCTCCGACCGACATAAAGTATTTTCCGGTTTGGGCCACTTGCCAGACCTGCCAGGTGAGAAATGCACCCAGCGCGGCGATAAAGAGCCCACCGAGCTGCTGCACCGGGCGAGAGACTTGTCTAGGTTCCATAGCTTGCACTCTATCCCCGTGGCGTTACGGCTACGTTACAGACGCTTTTACATCCCGGCTCGCTTAGGCTCGTCACCCTTCGGCTGACCGGTCGTTCCTCCCTGCGAAGGGTTTGGTGCGCTCGTCAACATCCCCTTCACTTGCCATGCCCAAAGGGCGCCCAGAAATGGCGCTGTTGCCGAGGGGATGCACGCCTGACGAAGAGGAAACCCGACTTATTGCGGCGAATTTTCCTTTTTACCAGGAGTTCGTAGACATGAAGCAGCTTGTTCTTCGCCACCACGCCGAGCCCGATGGCACTAATCCGACAATTACGGTGATCTATCAAGACCCGACGACGTTTCAACAGGAAACAGTCGGGCCGTTTCCGTTTGTTTTGGATTTTTCCGACGAGAGTCGGGAGCGGTTGCGCTGGTACTTGGAGGAGTATCTCCAGTGTCCGCTGGCGGTCTACCGGGAGCGGGCGTTGCAAGCCGAGGCGCAGATGGAGACGCTGAGTGCTGGGCTGTTTGAGGCAGTTTTTAAAGAGCGTGCTGCCTACGATCTCTACCGAAATGTGCGCGATACGCTGAGCGAGACGCGGATTGTGGTGCAGGCAAATACGTCGGGGGGGATTGCGCTGCCTTGGGAGCTGATCCGCGATCCGGGGCTGACATACGGTGAGCTGGCCTATCAGGCCCACTCGTTTGTGCGGGGGGAGCCCAACATTCCCAATACGGTCGCACCGCCGCCGCAGGGTTCGGCGCTGAATATCCTGCTGGCGATTAGCCGCCCCGATGACGAGAAAGACGTGGCGTTTCAGTCGGTTGCGCGGCACTTACTGGAGGCGTTCGAGAATCAGGCGGGGCGCGTGAATATCGAGGTGCTGCGTCCGGCGACCTTCACGGAGCTGGCGCGGCGGCTTCAGGAGAAACCGAACCACTACCATGTGTTCCACTTCGACGGCCACGGGACATTTCAAGGCGCTCCGGCACACAGCTCCCTGCTCTACCAAAGAGAGGGGCTGGGCGGGAAGCTCTACTTTGAGGACGGGCTGGCGTCGGGCCAGGAAGAAGACGGGCTGATCTCCGGCGAGCGGCTGGGGCGGGTGCTGGCGCAGGCGAAGGTGCCGATTGTGCTGCTCAATGCCTGTCAGTCGGGGATGGTTGATCCGGGAAGTGAGCTGGTCTCACTGGGCAATGAGCTGCTGCGCTCGGGGGCGTGTGGCGTGGTGGCGATGAGCTACTCGGTATACGTGCAGACGGCGGCGGCGTTTATGAAGAGTCTGTATGAGCGCTTGCGGGCGGGCGACGATCTGGCGGGTGCCCACAAAAAAGCGGTGGCGGCGCTCAAGGACAACCCGAGGCGCAAGTCGGCGCTGGGCACGGACGAGAACCTGCAAGACTGGGTGGTGCCGGTGCTCTTTGAGCGTGTCGCGGTCACGCCTCTGACAAAGACAGCGAGCAGCTCTGGCACGGGCTCCGAGACGACAAACGAGACGGCAGAGTTCGCGCTCCCCAAGCCGCCCGAGTATGGCTTTCATGGGCGCGATACGATCACGCTGAAGCTGGAGCGGGCGTTTCAGAACAACACGGTCGCGCTGCTGTGGGGCATGGCAGGTGTCGGGAAGACCACGACCGCCACCGCGTTCGCCCGCTGGCGTGCCCGAACCGGTGCCCTCGAAGGCCCGGTGTTTTTCTTCTCGTTCGAGCACCACAAGACACTTGCGGCAGTGATCGGGGAGATCGGGCGTGCCTACCACAAGCGCTGGAAAGCGCGTGGCGAAGAGTGGGAACACTACGACGAAGGCAAGAAACGTGAAGAAGTCGTTGCGTTGCTCACGCAGATTCCCTGCTTTGTGATCTTCGATAACTTCGAGCCGGTGAGCGGGTTCCCGACCGGTACGCCGTCAGTGTGGACGGACACGGAGCAGGCGGAGCTGAAGGAGTTCCTGAGCGATCTCATCACACGCAAGGCGGCAAGCAAGGTGCTCGTCACCAGCCGCCGCAAGGCCGAGCCCGTCGTTCCCGCGTGCCCCGTCGTTCCACTGGGTGGCCTGCCGCGTCACGAAGCGCTGGAGATGGCAGGCGCGATTCTCACGAGACATGGACTGAATCAAGTGGCGATCAAGAAGCTCCCCTCATTTGATAAACTACTCACATTCTTGAACGGCAACCCACTTGCACTACAAGTTATGTTACCGGTACTCGCCGATGGAACGAGGCCAGATGTGCTGCTCACAAGGTTGCAAGCAGGAACCCTGAACCTACCGGAGAGTGACACAACCGAGCAAGGCCGCGACAAATCCCTAACTGCCTCATTGACGTACCGACTAGAAAGCATGAGCACAATAGATATTGCACGTCTAAGCATCGTAGGACTTTTCCAAGGTTTTGTGAGTGTAATAAACCTAGCGCAAATTTCCAGCGCGACAAGTATACCTAAAGAATTTCGTGGATTATCTATAAAAAAGTGGACACAGATACTTTCATCTGCTGTCGAAATCGGACTGATGCAGGATATGGGATCAGATGGTGGAATTCATTTTAGAATACACCCTGCGCTCTCTTGGTTTTTTCATGAGAAACTTATTGCTAGATTTGGTAAATATATACCAAAATTAGAGTTATTATTCATAGAATCGTACACTGAGTACAGTGAATATCTTGTAAGTGCTTTTACTGCTAATGCGCATGATGTTATTAATGTTATTGATTATGAAGAATCTAATTTATTAAAAGCATTGAATATCGCAAGGATAATGCGAAGAGATGAATTTACTTCAGGTATTCTTTTTGCAATTGAAAAACTATGGACAACTCAGGGGCGATTAGAAGAACTAGAACATCTTTTATTAGACTTAGAATATGAAGTGCAAGACTCAAATGGGCAACCAAAAGATAGCCGCAATGATCTTTGGATACGTTGTCTGGAAATGCGGTCAGTTCTCCTATACTACTATCGAGATTTTCATAATAAGATAAAAATCCATGAAAGATTAGTAGAATACTACATGTCTATAAGTGATGAATTAAATTTAGCCTCCTCATTACATGAGATGGGCATTGCTTATTATTATTTACATGATTTTCCTGAATCAAAAGCGCTATACTTACAGAGTCTTGAAATTTCAAGACGAATAGGTTATGATGCAGGGGTTGCAAACACACTACATCAGCTAGGAAATCTTCTCCTCTCTCAACCGATGATGAACTTAGGCGAAGTGGAAAGGTATTACCGTGAAAGCCTTGAAATAAGGCAACGAATAGGTGACGAGACAGAAATTGCAACTTCATTATTTGCATTGTCACATGTAGCAGAAAAATGTGGGAAATTTGATGATGCAGTAATGTTATGTCATCAAAGTTTAGAAATAAGACGACATCTCCATAATATACGAAGAATTCCTGAATCTCTTCTTCGATTGGGACAATTGTTAATTGAACGAGGCAATGTTACAGATAGCACACATGCGGAAAAATTATTCCGTGAGTGTTTGTCATTATCACAAAAAACAAATAATAATCATGCTCAAGCACATGCTCTGAATGAGTTAGGCAATATAAAGAAGAAACAGAATTATTTAGACGAAGCATACCAATGGTATGAATCATCTGCTTTAATTTCTGAAAATAATAGCATGGATGTATACTATTCTTCGATTTTTAACATGGGATCAATTGAAGAATCTCGTGGAGATAGAGAAAAAGCGTTATTGCTTTATGAAAAATCAGAATCTATAGTCATGAAAACTAAAAATTTAAAAAATATTCAGTTGATAAAAGAAGCAGTATGGCGAATTACAAACCCAAACGCATCATTAAGAAGAACAATAAGTATAAATTTTACTCCTGAAGGTGAGTCAATAATTAGTTATACAATGTCTGATGGTGAAGTGGACGATACTAAAAAAAACGCTGATGCATGATATATTTTGAGTATCAAGGAGATTAGAATGGACGAAGACAAGTTTGCAGAGCAGGCGCAGCAGGATGAGCCGCTTTCGGGGTTTCTTCTAGGCATCGCGGACACAGTGCGCGGTGGCCCGACTCCAAAGCGTATGGGTGTGGTAGGCCCCGATATACTCTGGCTCGCGGCGGCCTACGCCGTGTGGTCGCTCACCAAGATCGGGATTGACTTCCTGCGCGGCAAGAGTGCGCTGGCGCTGACCGAGGCCAAGGTAAACACCATGAAGGTAGTGATGGAGAAGACCGGGCTCGGGTTGAAGCAGTCCAAGGACATTGTGGACACGGCGCTGGCGGAGACTACCAAGCGCAGTGCGGACGACCCGATCCTCCAGGCACTTCTGCGGCTGATCCCCGGCAAGACAGAGGCAGCAAAAGAGACGAAAGACGCGCCAAAGGAGATCGAGTAGAGGACACGAAGCCTAACGCTCGGCACGCGAAAGAGCATTCGGGGTACACGAAGCAATCTTCTGGTGGCACGAGGCCATAAGAGGCTGACACGAAGCCCCACTCTGGATACACGAAGAGGTAAGTGCTTGGCACGAAGTCATCAATTGGTGGCACGAAGAGACAGGATAGTCACACAAACCAAAAATAGTGCAGTAAAGGATTTTAGCAATGGCAGTTATGAACTTGGACTATATCCCCTTGATGGTGAAAGTGATCGCACACTGGCAACAGGTAGAGACAAAGACTGGCAGACCGCTCTTACTCAAAGACAAGACGACAATTGACGGATTTACCGATCTCAAAGATCAGCTTAAGGCCCAACAATCCGCCCGTATTACCGAACAGAACGACCGGCAGCGTGCACAAGAAGAGCGCGACGGTGCCCTCAAGACCCTGCACCCGATGGTGAAGCAGGCACGCACCAGCCTGAAGGGGCTTACGGAGGACGTTCTCGGTGCAAAGGCGCTCCCGGCGTTTGTGGCAAGCGGCAGCAACCCGCAGAAGTACCTCCAAGCCGCACGCGATATCGCCGAGGTCTGGGCCACGGTCAATACGGCGCAGGACACCGCCCTCACGATTCCGGTGCTAGACGGCCAGACGACAATCGAGATAGGCCAAGCGCAGTATGTTGCCGCCGTGGACCGCTACGCGGCTGCTGTCGAAGCCCTCACCGCCGCCCAGACCACCGAGACACTGGGAAAGAAGACCCGCGACAATCTCCAGAAAAGTGCCAAGGTAAAGCTGGTCGCCTACCCGCTCGCCGCAAAAGGCCGCCTCGCCGATGGTGACCCGCTCCGCGCCACGATCCCCACTCTCTCGGGCGGCTAGTGCGCATCGTGGGGTATCATAACCCTAAGAATTCTAAGGAGAGAACCCATGCCACTGCCTTTTTTTATCCCGCTGATCCTGACCCCGCTCGTCTTTGCCGTCGCCAAGAAAGTGACGGATAAAGCACAAGAAGAAGCGGACGCCGCCAAAGCCGCAGAAGCACCAGATGCCGCCGCTGAGATTCCCGAGGTCTCCCCCGAGCCCCTCGCGACCGTGGAGGAACCAGTGGTTGTGGAGCCCGTTGTTCTCGAAGCCGCCTTGCCGCTCTTCCCCCTCACTGCCTCCAGCGCCACCGACGGCCACGAGGCAGTGCTTGCGGGCGACAGCGATTTAGAAACTTTTTGGCAGAGCGCCGAGCCGCGTGGCTGGCTCCAGCTCACGCTCCCGAGCATGCAGGAAGTCCAGCGCGTCACCCTCTCCGAAGCAGGCGGTGAGCAGATCCAGCTCTTTGCGGTCGAGTACCGCCTCACCGACGATGGTCAGTGGCGCACGCTCTTTGCCGGGGAAAAAATAGGCGCTTTGCTCGTCGAGGAAGTGCCACCCACGCTCGCCCAAGCCGTCCGTGTCCAGATCCTCGCCAGCGACGCTCCTCCCGCCATCGCCGAGTTTGCAGTGGCGTAGCGTGGGCGGGGGCCTGAAAATCCCCCTCTGGGCCGCGCTTCGCGCGAAGCGAGCCGAGCCCGCAGAGAAAGTCGTATTCTCCGCGCCCTCGGGGCGCTTGACGCGAAGCGTCGCCTAGACGGGGACTTTCAGGCCCCAACCAACCGTAGCGCTCGATAAAACGCTTCTGGTGCGATGCTGCCCGGAAGCCCGGCCACCTGAGCATCGCCCGTCTCCACCACACACCAGTCGCCCGAGAGATCGCGTGCCACGTCGAGGGAGAGAAAGCGGGTTGCAAAGCGCTGCGCGAGTGCCCTCCAGCGCGTCAGTTGCTCCTCCGGGCCAGGGAAGAACGTGAGCTGTGGCAGCAAGAGGAGCTCGCCGTCGAAGAAAAACAAGCGGTACTCCTCGTGGAGTGGCATCCCGCGCATGTCCTTGTGAAGCACCCGAAACGGATGAAACTCCCGCAGAACAACGCCTTTCTCAAAGAGCGTGCTGCGCTCCGTGAGAAAGTTTGCGAAGATCTCGCGGAACGGTTCGCGCTCTGTTCCCGCAGGCAAGAAACACGCCTCGCGCCAACGATTCTTCGCCGACTTCACCCAGTCCTTGAGGATCGCGTCTTGCGTGCGAAACTGCGCCGCGTAGAGCGCCCAGGCGTCGGCCTCCTCGCGGCCTAAAATCCACTCCGTACGTGGCGTCTCCCCGATCAGCTTCGGGTAGGCAAGCGGCAGGTAGTGCGCCTCGTCGTAGGCGGCAGGCGATGTCACCGGCTCCCAGCCCCGCGCCACCAATCGTGCATAGAACCCCGCGTACTCCGTGTCCGAGAGCATCCAGCCCCGGTAGAGCAGCAGCCCCTCGCCCTTTGGCAGTCGGTAGGCATCTCCCGCCCGAAGCGCATTGAAGTCAAAAAAGTGGCAGACAAACCCCGCCGCCCTCGCTGCGCTCACCTCAATCGCAAAATCCGGGTCGGGCGTCGTGAGATTGTCGTAGTCGCAGGGAAACAGAATGTCCATGCTCGCTTTATCGCGCTATGCCGAGGTTTCGATAAAGCCGGTCAGAGCTTGAAGCGCGGCTTGAAGCGGCTCCGCAAAAGCCGGGTCTACGGCGAGTGTGGCGGCATCCAAGTGCTTGCCACGCAAAGGAAGCGTCAGGCAGGCGTCTTCGATGATGCGGGCGTCCATAGTCTTGAGAACCTCCCGAAGCGACGCGAGAGCATGGACGGAACTCGGGGAGGCGTGGAGAATCGCGACGGGCTTGCCTGAGAAATCCACCTCACTCACCAGCCAGTCAAGGGCGTTCTTGAAGCTCCCCGGCAGACCGTGGGCGTACTCCGGCACCGAGACCAGCAAGCCCGCCGACTCCCGAACCGCTTGGCGCAGAGCCACCACTTCGGCATTGGAGCTGTCATCGTCGTCCGGGTTGAAGTGCGGCAGGCGCACCAGACCGTCGTAGAGGGTGACCGTCACGCCCTCCGGAGCCAGCAAGGCCGCCACCTGAAGCAGTGCCGTGTTCGACGACACAGCCCGCAGGCTCCCGGAGATCGCCAACAAATGCATTTAGTTGGCGACGATATTGACAAGTTTGCCGGGCACGACGATGACTTTTCGGATCGTCTTGCCCTCTAGGTCGGCGCGGACTTTATCTGAGTCCAGCGCGGCGGCTTCGAGCGCGTCGTTGCTCAGCCCCGCGGGGAGCGTGAGCTTCTCGCGGACTTTTCCGTTGATCTGCACCACGACCGTCACTTCCTCATTGGCAGCCAGCGACGGATCGCTCACGGGCCACTGAGTCTGGAACAGAAATCCCTGACCGCCCAGCTTCTCCCAGAGTTCATCGGCGAGGTGCGGAGCCAAGGGGGCCAGTAGGAGCGTCAGTCCCTCGGCGGTTTCCCGTGCTGCGGGGTGCGCCACACCGCCCGCGTTGCAGAACTTGCGCAGGGCATCGTGGAGGATCATCAGGGCGGAGACCACGGTGTTGAAGCGGAAGCTCTCGATATCATCGGTGACTTTGGCGATGGTCTGGTGGAGCTTGCGGCGCAGTGTTTTCACATCGGCATCGGGCATGGGCGCCCAGTTGTCGGGCAGATCGCCACCCAGCACCGACGGCAACGTCTCCGAAGCGCCCGGAGGCGGGGGGGCAGAGACGATTCCACTCACGGTGTCCCAGACGCGGGCGAGGAAGCGAAACGGACCGTTCATGCGCTCCTCGGACCACTGGATCGTGTCCTCAAACGGGGCTTCAAAGAGGATCAGAGTGCGCAGGGAGTCCGCGCCGTACTTGTCCGCCATCTCATCGGGCGTGACAGCGGTCTGCTTGGACTTGCTCATCTTCAGCCAGGAGAACTCGACCTCGATGGGCTCGATCTTCTGCTTGCCGTCCACCTCGATAATGCGCTCTGCCGGGATGGGGGCCTTGTTGGCGTTATACTGCGCGATCCACTCGTCGCGTGGGTAGTGAACAAACTCGCCAGGCTTGATGGACTTATCGGTTCCTGAGAGCACGGGCGTGAAGGCATTGAGCATCCCCTGGTTACGCAGTGCAGCAGCGGGCTCGTCCACGGAGATCAGGCCCAGATCCTGGAAAAACTTGGTGAAGAAGCGGCAGTAGAGCAAGTGCCCGACGGCGTGCTCGCGCCCACCGATGTACATGTCAATCGGCATCCAGTAGTCGGCGATGGCCTTGTCCCAAGCGGCGTTCTCGTTGTGCGGATCGGCGAAGCGCAGGAAGTACCACGACGAGTCCACGGAGCCCGCCATGGTGTCGGTCTCGCGCTCGGCGGGGCCACCACAGCTCGGGCAAGTCGTCTTGACGAAGCTCTCAATGGTCGAGAGCGGCGAGCGACCGTCGGGGCCGGGCTTGTAGTTCTCGCAGTCTGGCAGGACGACCGGGAGCTGGTCTTCGGGCACGGGGACAATCCCACAACTTGGGCAGTGCACCATCGGGATCGGCGTGCCCCAGTAGCGCTGGCGCGAGAGCAGCCAATCACGGAGCCGGTACTGGATTTTCCCACGCCCACAGCCCTGCGCCTCAATCCACTTCACGACCTTGGGGACGATCACGCTCTTGTCCTGCGGCTCCCCCGAAAACGGCGAGCCCAGGGACTCGCGAAAAGCCCCGCCGCTGGCAAAGGCTTCGGTCAGCCCGCTCTCGACAGGCGTGTCGGCCTCGGCGTAGACAAGCACAATGGGCAGGTCGAACTTGCGGGCGAACTCGAAGTCACGCTGGTCGTGGGCAGGGACGGCCATGATCGCGCCGGTGCCGTAGCCTGTCAGAACGTAGTCGGCGATCCAGATGGGAATCTGCGCTCCGTTAACGGGATTGATGGCGTAGGCTCCGGTGAAGACGCCTGTCTTCTCCTTGCCCTCCGCCGTTCGGTCTTCATCAGATTTCTTGGCGGCCTCGGCAGCGTAGGCTTCCAAGGTGGCTTTTTGCGCACCCGTGGTGATCTCCGCCACCAGCGGATGCTCGGGAGAGAGCACCATGAAAGTGGCACCCCAGAGCGTGTCGGGGCGGGTCGTAAAGACGGTGATTTTATGCGTGCCGCACGCGAAATCAACTTCCGCACCCTCACTACGCCCGATCCAGTCGCGCTGCTGAGTTTTCAGGCCCTCCGCCCAGTCGATGCCCTCCAGGCCCGCCAGGAGCCGATCCGCGTAGCTGGTGATCCGTAGCTTCCACTGCGGCAGAGGCTTCTTGACCACCGGGCCATCGCAGCGCCAGCACTTGCCATCGACCACTTCCTCGTTGGCGAGAACGGTGCTCTCATTGATGCACCAGTTCACCGGGGCGGCATCGCGGTAGGCGAGGCCCTTCTCGTAGAGCTTCAAGAACATCCACTGGTTCCACTTGTAGTAGCTCGGGTCGGTGGAGTTGATCTCGCGATCCCAGTCGTAGCTCACTCCGAGGATATTGAGCTGCTTCTTATAAACTTCGGCGAGCGTCGGCACCACGGTGCGCGGATTCACGCCTCGCTTGATCGCGTCCTGCTCGGCGGGCTGCCCGAAGGCATCCCAGCCCATCGGATTAAGGACATTGTAGCCCTGCATCGCCTTGAAGCGGGCCACGACATCGCCAGGGACGTAGTTCTTGCAGTGCCCCACGTGCAGGCCGGAGCCCGACGGATAAGGGAACATGACGAGCACGTAGTACTTCTGCTTGCTCGTGTCTTGCGTGGCCTTGTGCACCTTCGCATCCGCCCAGCGGGCCTGCCACTTCTTCTCAATCTCGCGGAAGGGGTAGCGCCCACCGCTTTCGTCAATTACAGCTTCGCTCATAGTCGTATCCCCAAAGTATACCGCCTCTGTCGCCGGGGAGGGCTTGCATGTTAAAATGCGCTGGGGGAAACCGTCAATGTCTGTCTATCTCTGGATCTTATTGGGTGTCGCGGTTCTGATAGGGGTATGTCGCCTGGCCTTCTTAGCAGAAGCCATCTCCGTCACCTACCAGATGCTCAAAGGTCGCCATCCTAATATTCGTAAAGGGGCATTTTGGGGCACAGCCAGCATTCTCAGTGAAGCCACGATTCAGACCATCAACTACCAGAGAGCCTTAGATCATGAACATGCCATGAACGAGAGCAATGGTCACGATGGCATAAGCCACCAGGGAGCATACTCAGGTTCAGTCTCAGGAAGTAGCCATGGTGACGGGATTAGTCATAACGGATAAGTACGCTTTTCCCGACGTCTGATCGCATATTCACTGAACATTAGCTTGGTGGGTGAATAGCGTACGGGTACATTCCCCGGAGCTTGCTCCGCGTCCGTATGGAATGCTGAGCCAACTCGAATGGTTGTTTTGCTCTTGAGCAGCCTACGCCTTCTGGATCGCGTCAGGCTGTTTTCGGAGATCTGGCGAAGCCGGATTCGGGTAGATACCCCGGAGCTTGCTCCGGTCGGAGTGTCATTGTGTTCAACGGAGAACGGATACGGACAGAAACTTGCATGGCAACGGCAATACTCGCAAAGGTGGTTTGCTCTGGTGACAACCTCGCGACGTAGTCGTTCTGAAACAGCCATTAGTTTTTGGGAAGCAAGCTAAAACGAGCAGCAGCCTCCAGAGGGTTTTCACCACGTAAACTTGCGAGTTTGGCAAGGTTTTCCCAGCGCCGTAGATGGTCGCCTTCGACGGTATCTGTCAAGCTTTGAAGCTCATCGTACTCGCTTGGACTGAGAGTTTCTGCACGGCGCTTTTCCATCATAGCTTCGTAGCGTGTGCGGATCGCAAGTGACAGAGGGCGGTTGATCTCCGCGATAAGTTCCGTTTCTGTAGTAGGCAAGGACGAGCGCACCTGAACCGTGACTTCCTGACCACGCAGGGCTTCAGGTAGGTTTAAAAGCAGGTTTCCCTCCGCTGTGATGCGTGTCCTGCGCTCCAGAATCGCACTTCCCATGTGCCCATTCTATCGCATGGATGCTATGCGCTACAATAGTCTGTGAACCTACCTACTTCCTACAAGCGCTGGCATCTCTATGGCGCGGGGCTGGAGAGTGTCCGGCTCGAAACGGTGCCGCTGACGATGCCCGGCCCCGATGAGATTCTCGTCCGCCATGATGCGTGTGGCATCTGCTTCTCTGATATCAAGATTATCAATCTCGGCGGCGAGCACCCGCGTTTAACCGGGCGTGATTTGGCCAGTAATCCTGTGGTGATGGGCCATGAGGTGACCTTGACCGTGGTGGCGATAGGCGAGAACCGCGCAACGCAGTTTGTTATCGGGGATCGCTTTATTGTCCAGGCCGATGTCTACTACAAGGGCACGAACCTGGCGTACGGCTACGCGATTACGGGCGGGATGAGCCAGTACGGGCTGATCGGGAGCGAGTTGCTTGATGGCGACGAGGGCTGCTATTTACTGCCACTAGATGCTACTTCGAATGATGCGGAAGGCGCTCTCGTGGAGCCCTGGGCCTGTGTGGAAGCCTCGTACCGCTGGGTGCATGGCACGGAGCCGACCCTGCGCTTTGACACCACGCCCACGCCCGATGAGTTCGAGGCCAAGGCCAAGACACTCACCAAAAATGGGGTGGCGCTGCTGAACTTCGACAAGCCACTCGCGCGCCCGGTGGCCGTGGATGTGGGCCGGGTGCACTACGATGGCCACGCCTATGTCGGGCCACGCTCCAACACACGCAACGAGATCTTAGGGGGCGGGGTTTCGTGGTTTATCGGGGCCGCCGGGCCGATGGGGATGATGCATGCCCAGCGCGCCCTCGCCCTCCCCGAGCCGCCGCGTGTGCTCCTCATCACCGACCGCCACGACGCCCGCTTGCAAGCGGTCGCGGATCGGTTTGGGCCGCTGGCGAAAGAGCGTGGCGTTGAGCTGATTCTCTGCAATGTCCGCACTGGCCCTGAGCCCGATCTAAAAGCCATCGCGCTGGGTGGCTTCGATGATATTGTTGTGATGGTGCCTAGCATCGAGGCCATTGAGCAGAGCTTCCCACACCTCGCCGAGAACGGCGTACTCAATGTCTTTGCCGGACTCGCACGCGGCACCACGGCGAAAATAGACGTCTCGGATATCTGCTTCAAGAACGTGCGGATCGTCGGCACCTCGGGCTCCAGTATCGCGGACATGTACGCCGTCAAAGAAAAACTCGAAGCCGGAACCCTCGCCACGGGCGACTCACTCGCCGCAATCGGGGGCCTCGAAACCTTCGCAGAGGGCCTCGCTGCCGTTAAAAACAGCCGATTCTCTGGTAAGACCGTGATCTACCCGCACATCGAGAACCTCCCCCTCACCGCGCTCCCCGACCTGAAGACCATCCGCCCCGCCGTCTACGAAAAGCTCCGCGATGGCCAGTTCTGGACCGATGAGGCGGAGGCGGCACTGACCGCCTCCTGAAGAAGGCGTGAAGTGGCGTCGTTCCTCCGCCGTAAAGCCCGTGCCGGGCTGGGAAATCCAGCAGCCCGGCACGGGCTTTACAGCACGAAGTGCTACTTGACGCCCCGTTCACGGGGCGGCGGTTAATGACGGAAGTGGCGGACGCCGGTGAAGACGAGGGCGATGTTGTACTGGTTGCACAGCGCGATCGTCTCGGCGTCTTTGACGGAGCCACCGGGCTGAATAATCGCCGTGACGCCTGCCTTTGCCGCGACCTCGGGGCCGTCGGGGAAGGGGAAGAAGGCATCGCTGGCCAGCACCGCGCCTTTGGCCAATTCCCCGGCTTGCTCAACGGCGAGGCGCACGGAGCGGACGCGGTTCATCTGCCCGGCCCCGACGCCACGAAGTGCTCGGCCTTGGGTGATCACAATTGCATTGCTCTTGGTGTGCTTGACGCAGCGCCAGGCAAAGAGTAGCTCCGACAGCTCATCAGCAGCGGGCTGGCGCTCGGATTTGACGATCAGATCGCTCTCGCTTAGGGGGCGGAAGTCGCGGGTGGAGACCAGCATCCCGCCGACCACTTGCTTCAGGAGATAGCCATCCTTGCCCGGCCCGGCGATCCCGGCCACTTGCAGCAGCCGCAGGTTCACGCCCCACTTCTTGCCGCCAACCACTTTCGCAATTGCCGCGTCGTCGTAGTCCGGCGCGACAATGCACTCTAAAAAGTTGTTCAGCCCGACAATCTGCTCGGCGAGCGCGAGGTCGAATTTTCGGTTGATCGCCAGAATCCCGCCAAACGCACTGATCGTGTCGGCCTCTCGGGCGCGCACAAACGCCTCGGCGATGGTCTCGCCCTGGGCACAGCCGCACGGGTTGGCGTGTTTGATGATCGCCGCCGTCGGGGCATCGGGGAACTCTTTGACCAGCTCCAGTGCGCCGTCGAGGTCGTAGAGGTTGTTGAAGCTGACTTCCTTGCCCGAGTCGTCGCGGCGGGTGGCGTTGCCGATGCAGGCTTCCGTGGTCGCCGCGCCTTTGTAGAAGCCCGCCACCTGGTGCGGGTTCTCGCCGTAGCGAAGATCTTGTACCTTCTCAAAGCTCAGGCGCAGGGTTGTGGGCAGGATAACACTGGCTCCCCCGTTATCGGGGGCGGGGGGGGCAAACTGCTTCTCGAAGTAGCTGGCGATCAGGGAGTCGTAGGCGGTGGTGTGGGCGTAGGCCTTGGCCATCAGCTTGCGCCGCAGGGTCAGGCTCACACCGTCGCCGTCGTTCTCGGACAGAAGCTGGTCGTAGTCGGTGGGATCAACGACGATGGCGACACCCTGGTGGTTCTTGGCAGCGGAGCGCACCATCGCGGGGCCACCGATATCGATGTTCTCAATCGCGTCTTCCAGGGTCACGTCGGGGTTGGCGATGGTCTTGGCGAAGGGGTAGAGGTTCACGACGACCAGATCAATCGGCCCGATCCCGTGCTCCGCGATGGTCGCCAAGTGCTCTGGCTTGTCCCGGTCGGCGAGAATTCCGCCATGGACATTGGGGTGCAGGGTCTTGACCCGCCCCTCCAGCATCTCGGGAAAGCCCGTCAGCTCGTCGATGGCGCGTACCGCCAGTCCTGCGTCCTTGAGCGCCTTGGCCGTCCCGCCGGTAGAGACCAGCTCCACCCCACGCGCCGCCAGCGCCTGCGCCAGCTCGACGATTCCGGTCTTGTCGGAGACGGAGAGCAGCGCCCGTTTAATCTTGATGTATTCCACGGAAATCATTGTACCGCGAGGAGCCGGGGGAGAGGTTCCTCACCTAAAGGCAAGGGGAGACTTGCTCCACCGTGATGCGATGCCGTAAAATTCCTGCATGGACGAGACACCGAAACACCAACAGAAATTGGACGAGTTGATCGCCGAAGGACTCGCTTCCAAGTTAGTGGTCACAAATCCGAAGTTCTGGGAACAGTTGGAACTCAAGCTTTTTGGCAAGGCGAAAGTTCCCAATGCTGAGAAGTGAGCAATAACTATGCGCTACCCATGAGAGCATCGTGCGCCTCTACGCGCTTTGGGACAGCCTTCTCGTGGAAAAAACCGGCAACCCGGAGCTTCGTCGTCTGGAGGGCGTGGAAGTGATGATCCAGAAGCTAGAGTGTCAGCTCGTCGAGTACATCACACACCGTGAGAGCACAACATCCCGCCCCAAATCCACCCAACCTTAGCGGTAGTTTAATATTTATCCACGCTTAACTATTGCATCATTAATTGATTTGGCTATGCTTTCTATATAATCTTTATCGTATGCCCATAATGCATTGAATTCTCCCGAAGAGCCTCGGATTACTACATAGTATTTGTCCTTTTTTGATTGTGATAATTGAATCGGAATGAATATAGAAAGCACGGTAACGAGTATGCCGAAGAATTTTCCGCCATCTGATCCAAGAATAGCATTGACACCTAGGATTAATAATCCAAAAACTGTTCCTGTACATCCAAAAGTGATAGCTCCAGAATGATTCTGAGGTATTGTAGTGACTCCTACTGATGTTACATTCGATAATGCATAAGTTTTACCGCTAATTAATATCCGTAAGTTTGTCACGGTAACATCAGAATTCTCTAGATAAGTAACTTCAGATGATGGATTGGCTAAACTTCCAGGTGCTGCCAATTGAGTTTGTCTATTACTGCCTGGAATAGCCACAATATTTTTGTCATCGTTATTTAGTAAGTCATGATGACAAAAACGACAATAAACAGCTGCTACTAATATTTTTTCTGCGCAGTAAGGGCAGTTTTTGGTTTCGCTACTATCCGTCATCTTTAATTCCTGTTTATTTTATTTTTCGATATTATATATTCCGATACACTAAAGTGCTCGATACTCGCAAGTTATACCTTGAGTGGCCTCGTTTTGGGAAGGCCGAACTCGGTGCGGATGGGGCGGGTGGCTACTTTGTGGTAGGGCCACTGGGCGTTGGCGGCGCGTTGGATGGTGCGGCGGGACTTGGCGAGGTCTTCTAGGAGGGTGTTTAGCTCCTGGCGAGCCTGTTGCTTGTCGGAGATCGTGGCGGTTTGGGTGGTGTCGTGGGTTTTCCAGGCGGCGAGGGCGCTGGCGAACGCGGTGACTTTATCGGGGGTGATGCCGGGGAGCGTGTCGGTGGCGAGGGCGGTGAGTGCAGTCTGGGCGGCTTGCTCTAGCGCGGGGCGGGACAGGCGACGGATGCCGTTGCCGATGGCGTAGGCGGCGAGCTTGGGCTTTTGGGCGGGGTCTTCGGCGTATTTCTGTGCGGCGGCGGACTGGATTTCGTCGAAGGCGTCTAAGAGCTGGGTGCGGGTGTCGTCCTCGGTGACGGTGGTGGATTTCTGGGTGGCGAGCTGGGTTTCTATCTCAGCGGCCTTGGTGCGAGCGGCGGCGACTTTGCTGGCGAAGGTGTCTACAAAGGCGGTGGTGATCTCACGGGCAGTGAGCAGCGGTGCGTACTCGGGGCGGCGTGCGGTGGCGACTATAGCTTCGTCGAGGTCGAGGGATTTGAGGATGCGAGCATCGAGGGTGCCGATGCGTTTGGGCTGAGTCGTGGTGTTCATCTGGATACTTCTCCTGTCTGTGCGCGGGGTTCTGTAGCGTCACTACTGAGTGGCACCGCGAGTCGGAAAAGTTGCACCGCATCTTGTGAAAGTTTCTTTGCGAGTGCGAAGAGTCGTCCTGCGAGTGCAAAGAGTGGCTTTGCGAGCTAAACAGAGCTGACGATCTCCATGAGGCAGCCGAGGATTTTCTCGATACGATCTAGGTAGTAGAGGGACTGATCTACCCAGACCGTGCTTCCTTCCAGGCGAAGAAAGCGCCACTGGTCGCCGGTGGTGACGGTTCCATGGAGCACAGCGCGTGGGGTGCCTTCGCGCTCGTTGAAGATACGGGCGGCGACCATCTCGGCGATGCACTGACCGTAGCCGCCAGGGATATCTTCCCGTTTTGCCTCGACAACCGCCAGAACGGGAGCGCGGAGTAGCAGCGGGTCGGGGCCTTGGGCGACAAGATAGTCACAGAAGCCGCCGAGACCTCGCGCGGGGTCAACGGTGAACTCGGGGCCAGAAAGGACGGCGACCTGGTGGTTGGTCTGCCGCCAGAGATCCATCAAGATCGGCATGATGAGCAGCTCCGAGCGGCCTTTCTCGGTGCGCAAGTCAAGCGCGTAGCCGGAGAGCTCATCAAGCTGTGAGCGGAGAGTTGGGCTGGGCAACACATCAGGAGTTTGGGCAAACAGATCACGATCACGGGCAAGCTGTAAGTCCAAACGCTCCAGAGCGGTATCGAGGCGAAACTCACTATAGGCCATGAGAACATTGTACCGGATTGGTAGCGGGTAGAGTCAGCTGGTTCGGAGCAGGCGCAGGATGAGTTTCCATGCGTCAAAATCGGAGACTTTATCCGGGTAAGTGCTCTGAGACGTTTCCCAATCGTAGAACTGCCGGAGGAACTTCAGGAATGCCTCGTCGCTGGAAAATCTCTGATGATCGGGATAGTCGCCGTAATCGGAGCGCTCGAAGCGCCCGTCGGTCCAACGGAGGTTCGTGCCACCTTCCTTGTGCGATGTGGCGAAGGACGCACCTTGCTTCATTGCTGCAACAAGGGTTTGTTTCAACGCGGGAACCGTGTCGAGATGCGCTTCGGCATACAACGACGCGGCGCAAATCTTCTGATAGCGAACTAGTGAACCCGCACCTGCGGCAGGCGGATTGGCGGCTACAAAATCGCGCGTCCAGTGACGGAACCAACTGTCTGCCGTCTTGCGGTAATACTCGTGATTCGTCGCCGCCTGGTTGGCCCATGACGTCTCGACGCGCAGCGAATAACAATTCGTGAGTTGCATCGCCGCCTCGAAGCGCAGCTCAATGTCATACGGGGTGCCGGCCACTTTGGCCTTGGCCGTCATGGTCAAACGTTCGTTTTGCAGGGCGGCGGCAAACAGCGTCATAAGATCCCGCTCCAGCGCAAACTGGATTTCGTGCGGCGGGCGATGGTCACGGAAATGCAGGAGACGCTTCGCACGGGTGGCGGTTTCTGTGGATGTCAGCGCACGCTTCGGCACGTGGGCGGGTTCCCTAGCATGTCCGCGCAGAAGCTCTGCGCGAGTTATTTGTGTCTGGGCGAGTGGGGTCAACGCATCTGGTTTCGGTTCGAGCGCTTTGCGGATGGCGTCCATATCTGGTTCGGGTTCGGGTGGCAACGGCGGTTCGAGCACGAAAAAATGCCGCAGTTCGGTGGTGAACTCTCCCGCGTAGCGAGAGTTATTCCGCGCGTAGAACTTCACTTCGCCGACCGATTTCCGGCGTTTGGTTGCCACTGCCTGCGCCAGTTTGAGGGACGCACCGCATGGTGCGGCGGGAAAACCATACTCGATGGCGACGACGGTGTTGCCTGCCTTCAGTTCCGCCTCGACCAATTTCCGCAGCTCGGTGGGGAACGTTGCGAACTCTTTGGCAAGTTCGTCGGGAAGGGGCATGGTCAGGACTTGCCGTCGGTAGGGTCGTAACCAAACTCACGGGCGAGGGCGGCACGGAAATCGTCGCGTTCGCGGGAGAGTGCCGCACCTTCACCGCCGCTCGTCGCCCAACCTGCGTACGTTGCCATCCAATCCACGGCCAGCGTGAAGGCGGCAATGGCGCGAGGCTCGTTGCCCGCGCGCTGAAACGTGCGCATTCGCTGCGCGTACATCTCGGCAATCGACGCTGCCGCGCCGATATGGGGAATTGCCCGGCGCATCTCTTCTTCCACGGCTTCAAGCTGGTCAGGGTCTTCCGTGCTCTGTGCCACGCGTGCCCACGCAGAGTCATGGCGCTGGGCTGATTCCTTTTCCGGTTCCGGCGGGGGCACGATCATCTTTCGTTCGGCGTGGTTGTGGAAAGCCGGGATGATGCGCGGCGTGGTAACGTCCTCGCCGAGTTCAAAATACTCGCGCATGTGACCGTTGCGCGGGCCGGTGAGCGCTTTTAACGAAAACACGAGATCCACTGTTCCCGATGCGCATTCGATCTCAATGTGGATTTCCAGGCGGATTTGTTCCAAGGAAAGCCCCCGCACAACACCGCTCTCGCCGACGCGCATCGTGATGCCTGTCGCATCGGTGAAGTCCCGGAGAACGGTGACCTGATGGTTCACGCGGAGGTTGTCAATGGTCATGCTCATAGGCTCAGTCTTGTCGGAGACGGAGATATTATACCTCTTGCAAAAGTCATGGCACCAAGCCCCTGAGAACGAGTCTCCGGGCTTAAGAAGGCGAGCCACTCAAAGGGTACCCGGCCTCCGCGAGCAGTAAATTCGGTTGGCGACGAAGGTCGCCGTCGCCCTCTTAAGCCGCTGAATTTATCCGACGGCGACTTTTGCAAGAGCTACGTTGTACCGCCAACGAAAAAGCCCCGCTGGATTTCTCCAGCGGGGCAGGGGTGATCTATTGTTTCTCTCAAACGGCGTAGGAGATCGCACTGACGGGTAGATCGTCTGGTGGCTCCTCCGCACGGCGGAAGCGGCGCTGCCACTCGACAAGCTCATCAAAGTTCTTCAGAGCAGCTTCGACGATGGTAGGATCGAAGGTCTTGCCTGATTCTTCTTTGAGCCTCTTCTTGGCTTCCTCGTTGGTAAGCGCACGCTTTTTATGGTTGTAGCTGGTCCACTGGTCGAAGTGATCCGCGAGGGCGACAATGCGACCATAGAGCGGGATTTCGTCCCCTTCCAGCGCCTGCGGGTAGCCTCGGCCATCCCAGCGCTCGTGGTGCGAGAGGGCGATTAGCTCGGCGGCGCGCAGCAGCTCCGACGGTGACCCAGAGAGCAGGCGTGCTCCCAGAATCGCGTGCTGGCGGTAGACCGACTCTTCGTACTCGTCGCGCTCACCCTTCTTGTTGACAATGCTGTCCTCAATGGCGAGCAGGCCGATATCGTGTACCTGGCTGGCGTAGAGCAGAAGCTCTGCGGCATCGTCGTTCAGACCCATAGCCCGTGCTAGAACACTGCTATACTGACCCACGGCACGGATGTGCGCGGCGGCGGTTGGTCCCTCACGGAACTCAGCGGTGTAGGCCATGCGCTGCATCGCATCCAGGGCAGCGCGGCGTGCGGCTTCTTGGGATTCCTTGACCTCTTCCATGGCACTACGTAGGTCGGCAGTACGGCTCCGGACGGTCTCTTCCAGGCTTTTCTGGTGCTTCTTGAGCTCGTCTTGGGCGCGTTTCATCTTCAGAAGCGAGGCCACTCGCACCTGAAGCTCAGTGCGGTCTACCGGCTTGCAGATCCAGTCGTTGGCACCCGCTTCCACGGCGCGGAGGCGATCCTCTTTGCTGGAGAGTGCCGTCACCATCACAATCGGGATGTCATTGAAGCGCGACTCCTCACGGATGCGCTTGCACACCTCGACCCCATCCATCGTAGGCATCATGTAGTCCAATAGCACCATGTCATAGCTGGCGTTGAGCTTCTCCAATGCCTCAGGGCCGCTGCTCACCAACTCTGAGTCATAGCCCAGCGTCCGCAGCATCGCCGAGAGCATCTCCCGGTTGATCTCATCGTCATCCACGACCAAGAGCTTGGTGGGGTTGTTGGTAGCCGTGGCAAAGTTCAGCCCACGCTTGCGACGCTTGTCGGGCAGAGGAGCTGTCGACCGGGGCGCTTCCACCTCAGCAGGGGCGGTGAGCGGAGCGGGTGTAGGCTCAGGTGTCTGAACCAGCTCCAGAACCGGCACAGAGTCCTCAGAGACAAGCTCCAGAGGGGGGATACTGCTTTGCTCAAGCTCCTCGAAGTCGAGTAAGATAGGCTCCAGCGCCGCGCCTTCCACCTCCACCATGCTCACGAGCTCCAGTACCACGGGGGTACTGTTCTCGGTCGAGAGGGCTAGGAACGACTCATCACTCTCCGCCTCCATCATCAGGGGCGCTTCATCCGTGACCCACAGAGTGGCAGGAGCGTGTTGCTCTTGCTCCGCAACGACCAGAGGCTCATCTAGGAGCATCGGCGCTTCGAGGGCAGACTCGGCAAACTCTTTGACTAAGTTCGGGAACGTCCGGGTGTTGATGGGCTTGGTGATATAGCCAATACAGCCCACAGCCAGCGCCCGCTCTTCGTCACCCTTCATGGCATGTGCCGTGAGAGCGACAATGGTAATATGCCGGGTCTTCGGGTTTTGCTTCAGGAGCTGGGTTGCTTCTAAACCATCCATTCCGGGCAACTGAATGTCCATCAGGATGAGATCAGGAAGCTCTTTTTCGGCGAGTCGGATGCCTTCTTCAGCGGTCATGGCGCTGATAAAGTCAAAGCCTGCCACTTCCAGAAGGTCGGTTACCAGCTCCATATTGACGGGGTTGTCTTCCACAACCAGTATCTTTTTTTCAGACACGATCTTTCTCCGTCTCGTTTCGTCGGGCCAGAGACTGGCAAGGGTTACGCGGCTGCACGCTCACTCCTCCCACGCCGGAGACGGGCTACTGGAGCTTCTTGGGAGCTTGGTTCTTGGCGCACATTGGTGAGGGTGCGGAGGAGCGTCTCCGCCTCCACAGGCTTGGCCACCAGCTCAGCCGCTCCTAGCTCACGGGCACGCTCTGAGTCTTTTGTCTCCGAGACCACGACCACGGGGATGCTCTTGAGCGCCTCGTCGGCCTTGAGCTGACGAAGAACTTCCCAGCCATCTTCACCCTCCAGCTCGACTTCCAGAGTGATCACCGTGGGCTTGAGCTCCTGGGCGAGAGTGAGCGCCACTTTCCCATTGCTGGCCCTTGCCACATCGTAGCCACCTTCTTGGAGCTGGTAGGTGAGCCGCTCTGCCGAGGCGGCGTTACTCTCCACCACCAGGGCCATCGGTTTTGCACTGACCGAGGCAGCCGACTCCAATTTACTGGTGCGCGTCGTACGACCGCGCTCAGGACTCGGGCCGGAGTCCTCAGGGCCAAAGGGAACAGTGAAGCTAAAGGTGCTTCCCTTACCCTCGCCCCCCGAGCTGACCCAGATCCGTCCCCCGTGCATCTCGATAAACTTCTTGACTAGCGCCAACCCAAGGCCGGTGCCTTGCTGCTGACGAGAGTAGGAGTTGTCCACTTGCTCAAACTCGCGGAAGATACGGTCTTGATCCTCTTGCTTGATGCCAATACCGGTGTCTTTGACATCCACCTGAAGAAGCGTCCCATTGCCTACCGTTGAGAGCGCGACCATGACATTGCCGTTCTCTGGAGTGAACTTGATGGCATTGGAGATTAAGTTATAGAGGACTTGTTTGAACTTGGCCTGATCGGCGATGAGAGGGGGCAGGGTTGTGCCTCCCTCGACTTCCAGCGTGATATTTTTCTTCTGGAGCAGTGCCTTCACTAAGTTATCCACGGTTCGCACCGCGGTCAGCGGCGAGAAGGCAGCGTACTCTAGCTGGACACGGCCCGCCTCGATCTTGGAGAGATCCAGAATGTCGTTGATGAGCTGCAACAGATGCCGCCCCGACGAGAGAATATTGCCGACATAGCGCTCTTGCTTGGGAGTCAGCTCGCCGAAGGTTCTATCGTGGAGGATCTCGGAGAACCCGATGATGGCGTTGAGCGGGGTGCGTAGCTCGTGGCTCATGTTGGCCAGGAACTGGCTCTTGGCGCGGTTGGCTTCCTCAGCGGCCTCTTTATCGCGGCGCATGGCCTCGGCTTGGCGCCGCTCGGAAACATCATGGGTCACCACAACGGAGCGTTTCTCGCCCGTGGCATCATCCTGCCAGGTTGCCAGAACCACTTCCACAGGGAACGCACTGCCGTCTTGACGAACCCCGTAGATGTCCAGAGCGCGGGGACGCTGCGAGCCCTCTAGCAGGTTAATCGCTTTCTGGAAGCTATCGCGGCTGTCGTGAGCCACCAGCAGGCTCGCGTCCATTCCCAAAGCGCTTGCGCTATCGTAGCCGTAGATTCCCTCAGCGGCGCGGTTCCAGGTAATAATCTTCCCATGCTCGTCCATCACGCAGACTGCATCGTACGACGACTCCACAATCGCGCTGAGAAAGACATCGGAGCCCGAGAGCGAGGAAGACGAGGCAGGATCGCTGCTTCCCGTGTTGCTCTCTGCTGCGGCGAGTGCGTCTTTGGTCTGCTTGAGCTCCAGAGCGAGCTTCTCCGACATCTGGGTGAGCTTACTCAGGCGCTGCTCGGCTTGTGTTTCCGCCTTGAGGAGCTGTGCTTCGGTATCGGCAGACTTGGCCTCGATATCTTTGAGCTTGCTTCGAGTCTCCTCAAGCTGCTCCCGGAGTGTGCTGACTTCTTCGGGGTTGCCACCCGAGCCTTGGGCAAGAGCGGCTTCCAGCGCCGTACTCAGCTTGAGTTTTTCGGCTTCGTGCTGCTTTTTCTGCTCGTCCAGTGTGTTTTGGAGACTCTCCAGGCTGCCCATGCGAGCGACTTGAGTTGCTAGGTCTTGGGTCAGAGCCTCGGCGCGCTGATCTGCTTCTTTTAAGCGACGGCCTGTTTCGTCGAGCTCTTGCCGGAAGCTGGTCTCTCGGGTCGCAAATTGTTGTTCAAGGTCGCGGAGCTTGACCTCGCTCTCGCTCTCCTTAGCGGATTTTCGCGAACGCACTCGGTTGGCATCCGCCATAAGCTGCTTCCCCTTGAGAAAGCTCATCAGGCCCCCGACGCCAAATGCAGCCCCCGTTCCGAGGCCAATGATTCCAATCAAGTCAGCCATTCTAGGCACACACCTTTCGCACAATTGCTTTAATCATTTTTAAGAGATTCCTTTAGATCACCAGCTCCGCCTCAAGCTGGCTGAGCCTGAGGCGTACATTTGTTAGGTTCGAGAGCTGGCGATGCATATTGAGATAGAGCATCAAGCCCTGCGCACCGCCGAGGCAACGCAAGAGCTGACAGCGCTGTCCAAGGGTGATCACAATATCTTCAACCGTTTCTTTTGTGTCGAGAGAAGAGAGGACTTTGAACTTGGCTTTCACCAGATCCGCGTTGGCAGCGGCTTCAATGTCGAGATTGGGAGTATCTCCCGCAATCCCGAGCATCTTGCCGCTCTTGAGATCTACCAGCACTGCGCCGGTAATCCCTTCTAGTTTCATCACTTCTTCAAGGCAGGTTCTGACATTTGCCATCCAAAATATCCTTTATCAATGTGAATGGTCGGCGAATTTTCCTGGTGAGGTTAGGGGGATTTAACAAAAAGACTATTATTGGTCAGAGGGCCGTATACTATGTGGAATGTGGCCACCACTGGACGATCCGCTGAATCCACCTTTGATTGAAGTAGAGGGTGCGCAAGAAGCACTGCGTCTTGCGATATTGGGCTACCGTGTTCTCTGGATTGAGACTACACCTGAGGCCCAGCACGTGGCACGGCGGCTCATGATGGCGCAGCCGTTTCTGATCCAAAATCGCATTGAAGGGATTGTTTTAAGACCCCAATGAAAAAAAACGTTGTCTTTGTGTTTTCCGACCAGTGGCGCTGGTGTGACCATGGCTATGCGGGCAATAAAGAGGTTAAGACCCCAAACTTAGATGATTTAGCAGCCGAGAGTGTGCACTTCACCCATGCCGTCGCGACCATGCCCGTGTGCTCCCCGTGGCGCGCAAGCTTTCTGACGGGCCAGTACCCCCTGACACATGGCTTGTTCCTCAACGACCTGCGCCTAAACACCAAGGCAACACCCCTAGCCGAAGTTTTTTCTCAGGCAGGCTACGACACGGCGTGGATCGGGAAGTGGCACATCGATGGCACAGGGCGAGATCAGCACATCCCGAAAGAACGTCGTCGAGGGTTTGAGCACTGGCGGGTCTTAGAGTGCACCCACAACTATAAGCACTCCGAGTACTTTGCAGGCGACGAAGCACAAAAACGCACCTGGCCCGGCTACGATGCCTACGCCCAGACCGATGAGGCGATTACTTATCTTCAGAGCCGCGCTAAAGAGAAGCCGTTCTTGCTCTGCCTCTCGTTTGGCCCGCCCCACGATCCCTATCGGATGTGCCCCGAAGATCTCCTAGAGCACTACGACGGTAAGACGCTCACCTTTCGCCCCAATGTCCCCGAGGCCAGCCGCGCGGCAGCAAAGAGCACTTATGCGGGCTACTACGCGCATATAGACGCGCTGGACCAGTGCATGGGCAAGCTCCTCGCGGCGCTCAAGGTTAGTGGACAGCTGGAGAACACCGTCTTTGTCTACACGTCGGATCACGGCGACATGCTCCACTCGCACGGGATGCTGAAAAAGCAAAGGCCCTGGGACGAGTCCATCCGCGTGCCGCTCTTAATCCGGCTCCCCGGTGGGAAAGCCCGCACCATAACCGGCCCGATTGGCACGCCCGATCTCATGCCAACGCTGCTGGGGCTCTGTGGCCTAGACATTCCCAAGACCGTCGAGGGGCGCAATCTCGCCTCGGTGGTGCAAGGTAAGCGCAAGTGGGACGACGACGCGGCGCTGATTCTCTGTCCCGCGCCCTTTGGCGAGTGGCTGCGCAAGAGTGGAGGCCGTGAGTACCGAGGGGTGCGCACGGCCCGCTATACCTACGTCCGAGACATCAGCGGCCCCTGGCTCCTCTACGATAACCAGGAAGACCCGTACCAGCAGACCAACCGGGTGGGTGATCCCGCCCTGAAGTCCGTTCAGGCAGACCTAGAGAAAAAGCTTGCTGTGAAGCTCAAAGCCACGGGCGATACGTTCTTGCCCGCCGATGAGCTGATCCGTCGCTGTGGCTACAAAACCGATCCGTCAGGAACCGTAGACTACCAGAATAAAACGCGCTGGGGGCAGGAAACTGTCTCTGCCCGCGCGACGGTGTGACGGAGTTTACGCCGCGCTCAGAACGCGCTCGACGATCTCGATGCCGTGCCAGAGAATATCTTCCGGCGTGTTCAGGGGCGGGATCAGGCGGATCACGGCGCAGTCGGCCTTCGGATCGCCGAGCCTTGCGCCACAAGTGAGCACGAGTAGGTCTTGCGCACGGCAGGCATCTTTTACGGTGTCTATTCGAGCGTAGTCGGGAGCGCCATCGGGGGTGCGTAGCTCGATTCCAATCATAAAGCCATTGCCACGCACATCGGTAACTCCGTGGGAGCCGACGAGCTTGCCGAGGCGTGCCTTGACTTCCTCACCAAGGCGTGCAGTGCGCTCTACCAAGCTCTCACTCTCCATCAGACGCACGGCGGCCAGCCCTGCGGCGCACGAGACGGGGTTGCCACCAAACGTGGTGCCGTGCTCACCGGGTGTCCAGCGGGCGAGTAAGTCGGCACGGGCCGCGATACCTGCCAGCGGCATTCCGCCACCCACGGCTTTTCCAAAGACCACGATGTCGGGGACAATGCCGAGGTGCTCGAAGGCAAACCAGCGCCCGGTGCGGCCCATTCCCGCCTGAATCTCATCGGCGATCAGTAGGGCTCCATACTTGTCGCAGAGCTCGCGCAGGCGCTTGCCAGACTCAGGTGTTCTGGGCACGTAGCCGCCCTCGCCCTGCTGTGCCTCAAAAAACACGGCGGCGATGTCGTCGCCATGCTCTGCAAAGAGCTGCTCCAGCCCGACATTACAGCAGCTCGGGGAGTCCATCGTGCAGCCCGCACAGCGTGGGGCGGGGGCGTGGAGAATATGCTGGCGGAGCGGTGCCAGAAACGGCTCCAGGGACTGCCAGTGCGCCGTCTTGGAGCGTGAGAGTGCCGAGCAGAGCATCGTCCGCCCATGAAACGCCCCGACAAACGCCACCAGCTTCTTGCGTCCCGTCAGTTTCAGAGCAAGCTTCGCCGCGCCATCGTTGCTCTCAGAGCCGGAGTTCATAAAGACAAACGCCGCGTTCTCGATGCCTGCCTTGGCAAGCTTTCCACGCAGAAAGTCCGCCAGCTCCAATTGCGGCGCGTGGCGCATGGTGTCCGAAGTGTGCAACACTTGCGCCGCCTGCGCCTGGATCGCCGCCACGACGCTGGGGTGGCAGTGACCGCAGGCATGCACCGCGATCCCGCCCGTGAAGTCCACAAACTCCCGCCCTGAGAGCGTCGAGACATGGCTGCCTGCTGTCTGACCGGCGACTTCGTCGGTCTCAAACCCCAGGACATCGGCCAGAAGTCCGGCCTGATTGAGTTCTAAAATGTGTTTTGTATTCATAATATTTCTTTTTGAACCCATCCCCCGGCCCCTTCCCTCTACGAAGGAAGGGGAGAGTGACTAGGGAGACGTTGTTTCCCCTCGCCCTCCTTCGTAGAGGGAGGGTGGCGAGGCACGAGGCCGGGTGGGTTCGATTTTATACGTCGATCTGTGCCCGGACGAGCTCGCTGCCCTCGGCGTAGTTGATGTAGGCGGCTTTCCACTCGGTGCACCAGTCCATCGCCATCCAGCCCGCCTCGCGGTGGCCGTTGCCGGTGTTCTTGACGCCACCAAATGGGAGCTGAATCTCCGCGCCGCTGGTGGGCAGGTTGATGTAGACAATCCCGCTTTCGAGCTCGTCTAGGGCCCGCATCCCGCGCCGCAGGTTCGCGGTGTAGAGCGAGAGTGAGAGGCCGTAGTCGGTGCCGTTGGCGATGGCGATGGCTTCGTCGAGGCCGTCCACGGTGATGATCCCGGTGACGGGGCCAAAGATCTCTTCTTGGGCGATCCGCATCGTGGGGGTCATGCTGTCGAAGATCGTCGGGGCGTAGAAGCAGCCCTTGTCGAGCGGCGCATCGGTGAGCGGTGTGCCGCCGGTGAGCACCGTCGCGCCCTCGCTCTGGCCGATGGCGATGTAGCTGTGGATGCGCTCTAGCTGCGTACGATTCACGACGGGGCCGATCTGGGCATCGGGATCAGCGCCGGGGGCCATGCGTAGCTTGAGGGTCTCGGCGACTAAGCGCTCTGTAAAGTGGGCTTTTATTTTTTTATCTACAATTAATCTACTGGCGGCGGTGCAGCGCTGGCCTGCGGTGCCAAACGAGCTCCAGAGGCAGCCTTTAACGGCCAGCTCGATATCGGCGTCGTCGAGCACGACAATGGCGTTTTTGCCCCCCAGCTCGCAGCTCACGCGCTTCATGAGCTGACCGCAGCGCCCCGCGATGTGCTTGCCCACGGCAGTCGAGCCGGTAAAGGAGATTGTCGAGACGCCCTCCGCCTCAACCAAGGCCGCGCCCGCCTCTTCGCCGTAGCCGGTGACGAGGTTCACGACGCCTGCGGGAATCCCGGCATCGGCCATTAGCTGAACCAGCATCACCGCCATACCCGGCGTGTCCTCGGCGGGCTTCCATACCACGGTGTTGCCTGCGAGAAGCGCGGGGAACATCTTCCAGGTTGGGACGGCTATTGGGAAGTTCCACGGGGTGATCAGCCCGACCACCCCGACGGGAACGCGACGCGCAGCACAGTAGATGTCGGGGCGCTCCGAGGGAACCACACTGCCGTTGGGGAGTCGCCCGAATGCGGCCATGTAGTGCGCCATGTCAATGGCCTCTTGCACATCGCCACGCGCCTCGACCAGTACCTTGCCCATCTCAGCGACCATGGCCTGAGAAAATGCCTCTTTACGTTCTTCTAAAAGCCGCCCCACTTTGGTGAGCAACGCCCCCCGCGCCGGAGCTGGGGTCTTTCGCCACATTGGGTAGGCCGCCTTCGCCGCCGCCACCGCAAGCGCGACATCGCGCTGGTCGGAGCGGGCGTAAATTCCTAGAGTCTGGTCGGTGTTGGCGGGGTTGGTGGACGCAAACGTCGCGCCACTCTGACTTGCCACCCACTTGCCTTTGATGAAGTTGGTTTTGCTATCTGTCATGGGCAGAGTTTACCCCGTAACTTGCCTTGAAATGTTAAAAGCCCCCGACCCGCTCGGATCGGGGGCTAGAAAACCCGCTTACTTCAGCGGAGCGCGGGTGAACTTGGCATCGCCCATGGGGGTCTTGACCGTCATACCGGTGACCTTACCATCCTTGTCACGGTCGATTGTTACTGTGAAACCATCCGGCAGTCCTTCACCAGAAAGCTCATCTTTCTCGGAGAGCTTGGCATCACTAATCGGGGTGTCGCCCTCGGGTTCGACCACGAGCTTGCCGTCTTTGATGCGCATGGTCACGACAGGGAGGCCCGGCATGTCGGTGGTATAGATCCCTTCTAGTGCCTTCAGTCGAGCGAGAGGATCTGCGGCATCCGCCTTCTTGGGAGCGTCGGTTTTCTCTGCGGTGGGAGGCTTGGGGAAGGTCTTGCGTTTGAAACTGAGCTTGCCCACCGGCGTATCTGCAATCAGATGCGTGATCTTGCCGTCTTTGTCACGCTGGAACTTGGAGGTAATTCCCTCGGGCGAGTTAGGGGCAACCACATTGTCCATCTTGTCGAGCGTGAAGTTGATCTCGGGCTGGCCCTCGACCATAATCACCAGCTTGCCCTCTTTGACCAGAACCTCCAGCTCCGCAACGGGGCTTGCAGGGTCCTCGGCCTCGTACTTGCCCAGCACATCAGGAAGTCCCGCCGCCGCTTCTGCCTTAGGCGCCTCGGCTCCGGGGGGCTTGGGAAACGTCTTGCGGGTGAAGTTTAGCTTGCCCTGAGCCGTCTCTAGTACGCTTCCAATCACCTTGCCGTCTTTGTCGCGGGTGAGCTTCATGGACGTGACATCGGGGATCTCCGGTGTGGTGGTAAGAGAGTCGTCCTTGCCGATCTTTACTTCCAGATCCGGCTGGCCGTCGGTCTTGAGCATCAGCTTGCCCTTCTCCCAGACCATCTCGCCCTTGATTCGCATTCCCTCGATCTCATCGGACTCATAGACACCCAGCACATCGGGCACCTCGGCCTTCTTTGCCTCAGGTTTCGCCGCAACAGGCTTTGCCGCTTCCACACGCTTGAGGTCGCCGCCGCCCATCGGGGTCTCGACCTTCATGCCCGTGACTTTGCCGTCTTTGTCCTTGATCAGCGTGAACTTAAAGCCCTCTGGAAGAACGGCGGCTGACAGCTCACCCTTGTCGTTGAGAGTGACATCAAGCTCGGGAAAGCCCTCGGCAGCCATGATGAGCTGTGCGCCCTTGGCCTTAATAACAATCGTCGGTACACCGGGCATCTCTGCCTTATAGGTTCCCAGAGCAGCGCTCTGCTTGGCGTTCAGTTCCTGAAGAAATGTAAGGGCGGGGCGGGTCTCCCGTGCCATCGTGAGAGGTGCAAAAGCAGTCAGGAGTCCTGCTGCAAGTAAAAGACGCTTCATGGTTCGTTCACTCCTAAAAGCCTGCGTGCGAAAACACGCAGGCCAGTCTGGTTAAATGATACCCGAAATGTGGCTTCGGTTACATTAAGGCTTGCTACGGCTGGGTGCGATAGGCCACCTCCGGGAGGGGGTTTTCTCCGTAGCCGACCTGCGGAAGTAGCTCGACAAGCTGAGGGAGTGCACTAATTGACAGTAGATCCGTGAAGGGGCCGACGTAGCCCCGGCGGATCTGACGAAGCGCACGAGTAAACCCCGGGCCATCGCCTGAAGTTGCACCGTTGGCGATTTTTGTCCCGTTGGTGATAGGGGAGAAGCCCTTGCGCCAGTCCTTGCCACGAAGCGCTTGGTAGAGAAGGTGATCGGCTGCACTGAGCGGTGTGCGTGCCGCCACGAGAGCAGACCAGTGCGCCTGAAGCGACGCATAACCTGTCGAGGGCTCCTGAAAGAAGCGCTCGGTAATGGATTTTCCTAATGTGTTCACTGGATGAAAGACCTTTCGGTGTCTTACGAAAACAGGGTGCCCACCTTGCTTTTGATCTCAAAGCGGCAGGCACAGAGCCGACGCGACAAAAGACAAGGTCCATTAAGGGGGGCGATTATAAAGCTACAACTGAGTGATCCTCCAGAGTTAGATTTGAGTGCCCCCGCCGGGAATTGAACCCGGTTCAGGCAGCTTTAGAGGCTGCCGCCCCTCCAACGAGCATCGGAGGCAGGCAGTCAAGAGTCTTTTATCATAGTTTGTGTGGCGCTGGCAACTGTGTGCTAGAACAGCGCGAGCGCTTCTCGGCTCCCGGGCGCGATCCCGGCTTGCTCTAGCTGGAGAGTGGCGGCGACCACTTGCTCGCGTTCGGCTTCTAGGCGCTCTATGTCCAGCTCTCTCCCAAAGCTATCCGTAGGGCGGCCTCCGAGAGTCTCACGGAAGTGGGCGAGGGCTAGTGCCATCGCATCAAAGGTCTCCAGAGGCGCGGGGCACGACGGTAGCTCGAAGCTTAGGATCAAACCGGGGATCGTCTCGCCCTCAGCGGCACGCTCGGGCAAGAAGTAGCCGGGCTTGCCTGCGCTGGTCAGGGTGAAGAGGGCGCGTTGCGGTGCCGCAGGCCAGTGGATCAGGTCCAGGTGCCCCCAGCCAAAACCCAGGCCATACGCCGCTCGCCAGACCGTGCGCGAGGGGTAGGGAGTCCCTGGCGACAGCAGGCGCAGCTCGATAGAGCGGGCAAAGCGCTGCTTGAGGAGCACCAGCTCCGCCGCACGACGGGCGGTCTCTACAGGAGGCTCTTCACGCGTCACTCGCACTCCCAGGCGAACCGCGAGCGTGTGCGCGGCCATGAGCCCATGTGCCGCTGAGGCTGCCAGCTCTGTGAGGGAGTCGCCGGGAAGCTCCAGAAGCTCCCACTCCAGAGTCAGGGCCTGGTAGCTCGGGCGTTGGTGGGCCGTTTGTGGTGTGAGTCGGAGCCACTCGCCCAAAGAAAACCCCCAGAGTGCGCCCCCTTCAAGCTCAAGTGTTGTCAGAGCAAGACCGAGCGCTTCACAATAAATTGGCTGGGTATCGGCCAGATCAATCAAGAGGCTCGTGCCAGGACGAGGGCCAGGGGGAAGAGGGCGTGGTGCAGGCGGAAGTGTCACTGTGGGCAAGAGATATGGAAATGCTGCAATGGGCTCACTGCCCAGCGCACGCCGCACCCGCCGGGCCGTGTCGGGCATCTCGCGCCACTCGGACTGTGTCCAGTAATCGCCCTCAAAGCGGTGAAATGCCTCGGTCACTCCTCTATTTTACCGATTTCAACCGGCGGATTGGAGTTTATTAGGCATGGTAGAATATTTCTGACGATGCGCGACGGTTGATTTTGCAACTGCCGCGCGTTTTTTCATATCTTTGCAGTGAGGAAAACAGAAGCGGTATGTTGCTGGGAACGCAGCGGGTCAATGAGCAGGGACACTTGGAGATTGGTGGGTGTGATACGCTCGCACTGGCGGCGCAGTTTGGCACGCCTCTCTATGTGATGGATGAGGCACTTGTTCGCCAGAACTGTCAGCACTTCACACAGGTCTTCACGGAGCGCTACACCGGTGAGGTAGAAGTCTCCTACGCGGGCAAGGCGTTTCTGACGATGGCCATGGCTAAGCTGGTAGACCAGGAGGGGCTGGCACTCGATGTCGCCTCGGGCGGTGAGCTCTACACGGCGCTTAAAGCGGGCTTCCCGGCGGAGAAAATCCTCTATCACGGCAACTTCAAGAGCAGCGAGGAACTCCAGCTCGGGGTTGAGGCGGGCGTGGGACGTTTTGTGGTAGACAACCCCTACGAGCTCCAGCGCCTCGCGGAGCTCGCTGCCGCTCAGGGCAAGCGTCAGGCGATTCTGCTGCGCGTGACGCCTGGCATTGACCCCCATACTCACGCCAAGATCAGCACCGGCCAAGAAGACAGTAAGTTTGGTATCAGTGTCGCCAGCGGCCTTGCGCTCCAGACCGTTAAAGATGCGCTGGCGCTTCCCAGTATTGACTTTAAGGGAATTCACTGCCATATCGGCTCCCAGCTCCTCGACAGCCACACGCACGAGGAAGCTGCCGAGATCATGGTGGGCTTTATCGCCGCCATTCGGGAAGCCACGGGCTTTGTCTGCTCCGAGCTAGACATTGGCGGGGGCCTCGGGGTGCGCTACCTGCCCAGCCACAACCCGCCCAGCTACGAAGCTTTCGCCGATTCTGTGGTGGATGCCGTTGTCGGAGCGCTGAAACAACATAACCTGCCTCTACCGCGCCTGATGCTAGAGCCAGGCCGCGCTTTGGTGGCCGAGGCTGGAACCACGCTCTACACTGTAGGCCCAATCAAGACTATTGAGCTCGCCGACCGCACCAAGACCTTTGTCTCTGTAGATGGGGGCCTCTCGGACAACCCGCGTCCCGTGATGTACGGCGCGGAGTACAGCGTACTGGTCGCGGGTCGTGCCAGTCAGGCAAAAGACAAGACTGTGACCGTCTCGGGCAAGCACTGCGAGACCGACCTGCTCTTCTCAGAGATCGGGCTTGGCGAGGTACACTCGGGCGATGTCCTCGCGGTACAGACCACAGGAGCCTACAATTTCGGTATGGCCAGTAACTACAACCGCTTCCGCCGTCCGGCAGTGGTCTTTGTGCAAAACGGCCAGGCTGAGCTTATCTGGGAGCGGGAGAGCTACGACGACTTGCTACGGCAAGAGCGACTCCCACAGCGCTTTTTGGAGGGATAATCATGAAAGAGTTTCTGCTAAACACCATACACTCCGTCGGGCTGGCCGATCCTGCCTTGCCGATCTGGTTCTGGGCACTGGTATTGTTTGGGATCATTAGCTCCACGACGGTGCATGAGTTCGGACACGCCTGGATGGCGGACAAGCTGGGCGATCCGGGGCCGCGCGAGCAAGGACGTCTGACGCTCAGCCCCTTTGCACACTTTGACCCTCTGGGCTTTGTTCTGATGACGGTGACGACGCTCGTCGGGATGCCGCTGGGCTGGGGCAAGCCGGTCAAGACCGACCCCGATAAGTTCACGGGCGTGAGCCGACGCATGGGAATGGCACTGGTGGCAATCGCCGGGCCGGTGATGAACCTGGTGGCCGCGAGTCTCTTCTCCCTGGTCGTGCGCCTTGCGGCGGGCGGGAGCCTGGGCGGGCTACCTGACTGGTTCCAGTATGTTTTTATCGGGCTGATTATCGGCACCATGATCAATGTCTTGGTCTTTGCCGAGAACCTGATTCCCGTGCACCCGATGGACGCCTCCCACGTGGTCGCCGCGCTCCTGCCTGAGGGGCTTGGGAAAATCTACGTGAGCTTCATGCAGAAGTACGGCTTCTTTGTCTTACTTGGCCTCTCGTACACCGGGGTGATTGGCAATTTCCTGCTACCTGTCGTCAAGTTCTTCTTGCGGCTCATGCTGCCCATGCTTCCGATAGACTAGCCCTCCTCCCCCGGCCCCTCCACCCCAAAACAAACCCGGCGGGTGGGTGGGGGGGTGTTGTCGAATATGAATAAAAAACT
>NZ_JANNYP010000443.1:0-4156 GCF_031410135.1 Armatimonas sp.
AACAAGCGGCTCAGCAGCGACGACTACACGCTCTATCGCGATGAGATCCGCAAGACGGGCCGCCCGATGATCCTGAGCATCTCGGACTTTGGCAGTGGCGCGTGGGCCTGGGACGGGGAGAAGATCGGCCAGCTCTGGCGCACATCGTACGATATCTACCCCAACATGGACTCGGTCTACAACTGCGCTGAGACATCGGCGGGCGACCACGTGACCCACCCGGCCTTCAATGGCCTGGGGCAGTTCGCCGGGCCAGGCCACTGGAACGACCCGGATATGCTGCAAGTCGGCAACCTGAAGTCCGACACCGAGAGCCGCGCCCACTTCAGCCTCTGGTGTATTCTTGCCGCGCCGCTCATGGCGGGCAACGACCTACGCAAGATGCCCGAGAGCGTCCGCGTGATCCTCACGGCCAAGGAAGCTATCGCGGTCAACCAGGACCCGCGCGGTATTCAGGGCTATAAGGTCTTCAAAAACGACGGCCAAGAAGTCTACAACAAGCCCCTCGCCGATGGCACGACCGCCTTGCTGATTCTCAATAAGAGCAATAAACCCGCCACGATCATGGTTCCGTGGAGCCTGGTAGGCCTCTCCGGTCGCCAGCGCGTGCGTGATCTCTGGCTCCGCAAAGACATTGGGACTTTCGACGGCTCCTTCACCAGCCCACGCCTCGCCCAGCACGAGCACCTGCTGCTGAAGATTGGCTCCCGTGGCCGCCCTCTGCCCGCCCCCGCTCCCCTGCCGCTGGAGCGCTACACAATCACCAAGACCGGCGTCACCTACCTCAGTGATCTTTGTTATATTTGGCGGCGCAGCAACCCACCTGTCAATGACCAGAGTGCAAAGCACGAGCCACTGGTTCTGGGTGGGAACTTCTACCGCAAGGGCCTGGGCTGCCAGGGCAAGTCCGTCGCCATGTACAAGCTCGGTGGCCGCGCCAGCCGGTTCCAAGCCACAGTCGGACTAGACCCCTCCAACTCGTCCACTGCCGAGGGGCGCTTCCGGGTGATGGAGGAGGACTTCTTCGGCAATAAAGCACTCTTTGATAGCGGCAAGCTCCGCCCCGACGCATCGCCTGTGATCATTGATATCGACGTTTCCAAGAAGGGCTGTATCATGCTAGAGTTCACCGGCGATAATGTCCTCGGAACGTGGGGAGAGGCACGGGTGGTGGTATGAAAACACAACCATCCCGTGCCCTTCCCACGTTTCTCGCGTGTTTTTTGTTCTGCGCCCCCACATCCCCTCTTCGCAGCGAGGCACGAGCGAACTCCGTAGAGGAGCAAGGCTCGCTCTATCTTCTCACCACACCTGAGGGAGCGAACCTGCCCGCGTCGGTGACTCTCACGGACTTTCCGGTGCTGATCCGCCTCAGCCGCGAGACATTTCCCTTTGCACAGGCACAACCTCACGGGGAAGACTTGCGGATCACGGATAGTAGCGGCACACCGCTAACCTATCAGATCGAGCAGTGGGACGCGCAAGCCGGGCAGGCGAGTGTCTGGGTTCGGGTGCCCAAGATCGTCGGAAATGCACGCCAGGAGCTGCGCCTGCACTGGGGCGACTCGATGGCCAAGAGTGCGTCCAGTGGCCCGGCGGTCTTCAATGTGAGCAATGGCTACCTCAGTGTCTGGCACATGGACGAGGCACTGGCCGATGCAACGGGCATGCTGACGGCGACCAATAAAGGCACGACTCTCGCGCCCGGCCCGATTGGGGCGGCGCGGCGCTTTGCGGAGAACCAGGGGGTCGCGGGCGGCGAGAAGCTGACAGGCTTTCCCACGGGCAACCAGCCGCATAGCTCGCAGGCGTGGTTCCGGGCGGAGCGGCCCAATGTGCGGATTCTAGGCTGGGGCAACGAGGAGCGCCAGGGGAAAGTGACGATGCTGTTTCGGAGCCCCCCGCACATCAGCATGGACTGCTACTTCTCCGATGCAGGTGTCGCCAGCAAGAGCAAGCAAAAGCTGGGCGAGTGGCTCCACGTGGTGCACACCTACGAAAAAGGCAATGCACGGGTCTACGTGAACGGCGTCTTGGATGGCGTGGCGCAGTCCCAAGGCGCACCGCTCAATATCCAGAACCCCGCCCACTTTTGGATCGGGGGCTGGTACAACAACTACGACTTTGTGGGCGAGATGGACGAAGTGCGCGTGTCGTCGGTGACGCGCTCTGCCGACTGGGTGCGGCTGGAGTACGAGAACCAGAAACCGCTCCAGACACTGGTCGGGACACTCATCCAGCCCGGCAGTGAGTTCTCTGTCTCATCGTCGCAGCTCACGGTGCGCGAGGGCGAGCGGGCCACGATTACTGCCAAGGCTGGTGGGGCACAGAAGCTCCTCTGGCTCCTCGATGGGAATAGCGTCGCCACCGATCAGCTCTCCTACACTCTGGAGGCGGGCCGGGTGCGCGGCGACCAGAAGCACACGCTACTGCTCAAAGCCATCTACCCCGACGGCGTGAAGACCCGTGAGATTCCCGTGACAATCCAAGAGGCGATTGCCGATCCTGTGATTACGCTTAAGGCGCCGCGCCAGTGGGACGGCCGCTCGCCGATTGAGGTGACGACAAACACGGCGGGCAAGAGCACCCTGCCGCTACACTACACCTGGAAAGTGGAGGGGCTGGCAACCAGCAAAGACGTGCTCCCCGGCAAGCTCCGCCTCACCCGCGCCCAGAACAGCGGCACTCTGACGGTAAGCGTCGCGGTGGACAACGGCGGCGCGCCCGTGACCCAGTCGGTGAAGCTCGCGGTGACAGAGCCCAAGGCCGATCCCTGGGTCGAGCGCAAGCCCGCCGTGGATGAGCAGCCAACAGACAACCAGTTCTACACTCGCAGTGCTATAAAAAACGAGGGGACGCTTCACTACAACGGGGTTCTCTCGCAGGCCGCCGACGCGGTCTTTCTGCGCCTCTACGCCGACGGAGCGCTGGTAAAAACCATCACACAGAAGCTTGGGGCCAGTCGGGCGTACGCGTTCTCGGTGCTGCTCAAGCCGGGGCTGATTCGCTACGAAGTCGCCTTTGGTAGCGTGGTCTGTGGCCAGGAGACGGTTCTGCGCACGGTCAAGAATCTCGTCTGTGGCGATGCGTTTCTTGTCCAGGGACAGTCCAATGCGGTCGCCACGGACTTTGGGAAGGAGACCCCAGCCTACCAGAGCGAGTGGATTCGCACGTTTGGGACGCGCTGGGAGGATGCTCGCTATCGCAATCAGGACGCCCAAACGGGGGCAATCGGCTACTGGGGAATGGAGCTGGCAAAGCGACTGGTGGAGAGCGAGAAAGTGCCGGTCTGCATCCTCAACGGCGCGGTCGGTGGGACGCGGATTGACCAGCACCAGCGCAATGCGAACAATCCCACCGACCCCGAGACGATCTATGGGCGCTTGCTGGCGCGTGTCCAGAAAGCAGGGTTCACACACGGCATTCGGGGGATTCTCTGGCACCAGGGAGAGAACGACCAGGGTGCGGATGGCCCTACCGGGGGCTTTGGCTGGGAGACCTACCGAGAGTACTTCATCGAGCTCACGGCAGCCTGGAAACTCGACTTTCCCAATGTCCAGCGCTACTATGTCTTCCAGATCTGGCCCAAGTCCTGCGCGATGGGCATAGACGGCTCCGACAACCAGCTCCGCGATGTCCAGCGCCAGCTTCCCGCGCTGTTCTCAAAAATGAGCATCATGTCCACACTGGGCATTGATCCCCCCGGTGGCTGCCACTTCCCGGCGGCAGGCTACGCCGAGTTCGCCCGCCTGATTTTCCCGGTCATCCAGCGCGACAGCTACGGCAAGCGCTTCGACTCTCCCATCACGCCGCCAAGTCTCAAGCGCGTCACCTTTGCCAGCGCCAAGAAAGACACGCTCGTGCTGGAGTTCGACCAGCCCATGGTCTGGGAGAGTGTGCTAACAAGTGAGTTCTACCTCGACGGCCAGCGGGGCAAAATTGCGTCGGGTGTCGTCTCAGGCAATCGGCTCACCCTCACGCTCACCGAGCCGACGACAGCGCAAGCGATTACCTACCTTGACAGCGCGGTTTGGAGCCAGAAACGGCTGCTACGAGGCGCCAACGGAATCGCCGCACTGACGTTCTGTCATGTTCCCCTCCCATAACACCATGAGCAAAATTGCAGTTTTAGACTACCTGAAGAGCATTGACGGCA
>NZ_JANNYP010000444.1:0-1433 GCF_031410135.1 Armatimonas sp.
GGGCGATTTGACTTGGTGGCCAACAACAGCGCGTGGCCATTGCTCGCGCGATTGCGACCCAACCAAGGTTGCTTCTTGCCGACGAACCTACGGGCAACCTCGCGAGTCTGCAAAGCGAAGAGATCATGGAGATTTTCCAAAGTCTGAATGACGAGGGCACTACCGTCGTCATGGTCACCCACGAACCGGATATCGCACTTCACTGCAAGCGAACGGTCACCTTTCGCGATGGCAGGATTATCGAGGATGAGCAGAACAAGACTCGGTTGGTCGCGACCCACGAACTTGAGAAAATGCGAAAAGCTAGAATCGAAGAGGATCGTGCGCGTTCGGCCAAACGATCAGCCATCGAGGTGAAGTGAACCTCGTTCAGAGCCTCAGACTCGCACTTCGCGGACTCAACGCGAACAAGATGCGAACAGCACTGACGATGCTCGGCATCGTGATTGGTGTTGCCGTCGTGATTCTCGTCGTAGCGATCGGGCAAGGCGCGACCAAGAGCGTGACGGACGCGGTGAATTCGCTCGGGACAAATCTACTCTCGATTAGGCCCGGACGCCCCCGAGTTCGGATCACCGCCGCCGTAACTCAAAACGCGAGCGGGAACGCCACTGCCTCAGGGTCGCCAAACCGATTGACTCTTGACGATGCGCGTGTGATCGGAAGGAGCTTCCCCGAGACAATCCTGGCGGTTGCTCCGATGGTCAACTCGAACATCCAGATTCGACTGAATGGGAAGGATGCAACCAGCTCGCTCCTCGGAAGCACTCCTGACTATCTCTTCGTCAACAACGCGATGATGAAGTCCGGACGAATGTTTCTAGCCTACGAAGGTGATGGAGCTCAAAAGGTCTGCGTCGTTGGGACGGCGGTTGCCGACAAATTATTGGGCGATGCGAAAGGTGATCTGACCGGCCAGACCATCCTGCTCAACCGCCAGAGCTTTCTAATCCTCGGGATGTTGGCACCGAAGGGATCCGGAGCGTTTGGGCAGAATCAAGACGACGTCGTTCTGATGCCGATTCAAACGGCGATGAGGCGAGTGATGAACACGAATCACCTCAACATGCTCGCGGTGAGGTGCAAGTCACCTGAAGCGATGCCTCTCGCTCAACAACAGATCTCAAACCTCCTGCGCTCAAGGCACCACACCCGTCCACCCTATCCGGATAACGATGACTTTCAGGTGATGAGCCAGACGGAACTCATGGAGCGGCAGCAAAGTGTCACCGGAACGATGACGACACTTCTGAGCGCTGTGGCCGTCATTTCGCTCGTTGTCGGGGGTATCGGAATCATGAACATCATGCTCGTGAGCGTTACCGAGCGAACACGAGAAATAGGGATTCGAAAAGCCGTCGGTGCAAATCCGCGCGACATCATGATGCAGTTCTTGATCGAATCCTCGATCATGTCTCTCCTTGGAGGACTAC
>NZ_JANNYP010000445.1:0-1228 GCF_031410135.1 Armatimonas sp.
CGTTCGTGGCTGCTCACCGAAGATCACAAGAGAATTTCGATTCTCTATCTAATCTCGGTCTCCTTCTTCTTTATGCTCGGAGGCTTTGCTGCGGGTCTTATTCGACTTGAGCTGACCTCGCCCGCAGGTGTGATCCTAGAGTCTGAAACTTATAACAAAGTGTTCAGTGCTCACGGTGTCATCATGGTCTTTCTGTTCCTGGTCATCGCGAGACCTGCGGTGTTCGGAAACTTCTTTGTTCCGTTGATGATTGGAGCGCGCGACCTTGCGTTCCCGCGGTTGAACCTGTTCAGTTGGTATCTGTATAACCTTGGAGGAGCATTCATCCTCTGGGGAATGATCGGCGGAGGCGTGGACGGTGGTTGGACCTTCTATCCCCCTTATTCGAGCATGTACTCGAACACGCAGGTTAATACGGTTCTGATAGGCATCTTTATCGGCGGATTTTCTTCGATCACCACGGGTGTTAACTTGGTCGCGACCGTCCACAAGATGCGCTGCCCAGGTATGACCTGGTTCCGAATGCCACTCTTCGTGTGGGCGATCTATGCGACGAGTGTGATCATCCTCCTTGGCACTCCGGTTGTTGCGATCACCCTTCTGCTTCTTGTTTTCGAACGAATGTTCCACCTCCCGATCTTCAGCCCTGAGCTCGGTGGTGACCCTGTTCTCTTCCAGCACATGTTCTGGTTCTATAGCCATCCCGCGGTCTACATCATGATCTTGCCGGGCTTCGGAATCATCTCTGAGCTGATCGCGAACTTTTCTAGAAAGCGGATTTTTGGCTATCACATGGTGGCCTTCTCAACCCTTGCCATTTCTGGCCTTGGATTCCTCGTGTGGGGACACCACATGTTCGTTTCCAGCCAGTCGATGTACCAGGGAGTCGTGTTCTCTCTCATCAGTTACCTCGTCGCCGTGCCCTCTGCGATCAAGGTTCTGAACTGGACGATGACCTTGGCAAAGGGCAACGTTCAGCTCAAGTCGCCGATGTATTATGCAATCGGCTTCCTTGGGCTGTTTACCATTGGAGGTCTGACAGGTTTGTTCCTGGCTTCAATGGGAACCGACATTCACCTTACGGCCACGTACTTCATCGTTGCCCACTTTCACTACGTCATGGTCGGAGGAACAATGCTCGCCTTCTTGGGTGGCCTGCACTATTGGTGGCCCAAGATGTTTGGTGTGTTGTACAACGACACAATGGCGAAGATCAATGCCATCATCG
>NZ_JANNYP010000446.1:0-5105 GCF_031410135.1 Armatimonas sp.
GCTTTTGTGAGGCGTATCCAGCTGAATCTCAAAAGCTTTCGCATCGGGCAGGACGCAGACGACGCGGCCTCGGTCAAAATCTCGGTACCAGCCCAGCGGGTGCGATTTCTCGGCCATTCCCAGCGGCGTTCCGCGCTCCAGAGGCTTGCCCAGTGATTTATTCCAAAAGTCGTACCAGCGGTGGCGGTGGTCGGGCGTGGGCAGCTCATTGGGGTCGGAGAAGAGGCAGTAGCCGTCGGAGAGGCAGAGCGTGAGGGTGGAGACAAGGCGCATGAGCGCTCTATCATCGCGGCTCTTGTGGTACCAGCTCTCCACACAGTTGATGCGCGGCTGTCGCAGGCTCCGCTCCGCCCAGCTCAGCGTCTGCGCGATCCGTCGCCAGTCGTCGGAGGTCTTGGTTCGGTAGCACTCCATAAAATAGCCATTGACCAAAGCCGCCGTGCGTGGTGTCTGCCGGTCGTTGGCGTTGGCAAGAACTAGCGCACTCGGCCCGATGGCCTCGCGAATCGCTTTCACCAGCGCCAGCCGCTCGTCGTCGTCTTGCCACCAGTCCAGCATCACGCCGTCTAGAGCGCCACTGGAAACGGCTGACTTTGCCTGCGCCGCCACCTGTGCACGAAACGCGGGGTTGCCAAAGTCCAGGAGCCAGTAGCCGCCCTCTTCCCAGCCGGGGAGCCGCTTGCCATCTTTACCACGCTTCCACCAAGCATGATCCTCGGGAAGATAGCTCGTGTGCGCATCCCGGTAGCGAATCTCCGCGATCAGCACCGTGTTGGGATTGTTTTTCAGAAGCTCCGCCCGGCGCTTCTTCGCGATCTCGATGCTCTCAGGCGTAAAGCCCTCCGCGAGGCCCGTGGGCTGTTTGCTCCAGCGCAGGCCAAAGAACTCCGGGCCATGAAAGATCAGATCGTGCCGGGCGAGCATCGCCTCGGTGGGAATCCCCTTGGGCTCATCCGCCGGACTCCATGCCTGGAACACCGAAGGAAATCCCCGCTCCGCAATCCGTCGCGCCAGAGGCTTCTCACTCATAGAGCATTGTAGCGGGTTGCGTAACAAATTTCCCGTGTGGGGGATCTTTTTTGTGCGGTTTGGGGCGTGAGTGGACACAGCAAAGCGCTCGACTGGCAGCACGTCCGCGCCAACGACTTTCGCCTGTTCTGGCGAAAAAATAGCTTTTGGGGAACAGGTAGACCCTGTGCTCCGTTGTGGGCTACGATGAGCTACGCACGTGCCCGCCTCTGGCTGGGAATCACCGGGGTGGGAACCCTGGTGACACTCTCCGCCCTCTTGCTATTTTCCCAGCTTCCCCAGCGGTTTTTGCTCACCCAACCCGCCGCTTTTTCAATGGAGCTACGAGAGCTGTTTCTTGTCCTGGTCGCCTACGTGGCGATCAGCGCTCCCTTTGATTTTTTCGGGGGCTTTGTCCTGCCCGGTGAGTTTGGACGGAGCCAGGCAAGCTTTCCCATGTTCTTTCGGCGCTGGCTGCGTGGGGTGGTGCTACACAGTGGCCTCTTGCTGGGCTTTGGGCTCTTGCTGCTCAGTGCGGCCCGAGCGGGCGGCACGCTTCTCGCGCTGGGGATGTTCTGCGGGCTTCAGCTCGCCTTGCTTGTCTTTCAGCCGCTTCTGGCAGCGCTTCCGGGGGGACTGCGCTACCACGATAAGACTCTGGTCTCGGGCGGGGGGCACTACTTTACCGGAGCAATCACGGGGCTTCCGGGGCGAGAGCGTGTGCTTGTCCCGGCACACTGGCAGGAGACGCTCACGACGGAGCAGTTTCAGGCGGTTCTCTTGCGCAAGCGGGGCGCGATCAAGACGGGCGCACGCACGCGGGGTTTGCTGCTGGCCTTTGGCTGGAACCTGGCGGGCTTCTGCCTGGCGCTGGCATTGACGGGCGGACTTGCGTCTGTGGGGCAGCTCGTGACGGTGAGCCTCTGGTTCACGCTCTGGTCGTTTCTCGGGGTGCTTCTGTTGCCGTCGCCGTCGCAACAAGGTGTCTTTGAGGCCGATCAGTATGCGCTGGAAAACGGCGCTAGTCGTGAGGTGTTAGAGAGCGTGATGCGGCAGTTGGACACGCTCCAGGACGACGAGCCAGCCCGAAGCGAGCAGGTCGAGCGCACGTTTCACCCACTTCCCTCCGTTGAGCGGCGGCTCCGGCGTTTGGGCACCCCGACCTCGGGCTTTGGCTCTGGAGCTTGGCACGGAGCCCGTATGGCGCTCTATTTTTCGTGGGCGGGCCTGAGCCTGCTTTCCCGCGCTGTGCACTGCAACTCAGGCCGCCCCGATGTCTGGGTCTTCTTGCCCAGTGACTAAGTACTTAGTCGGCCTCAATCAGACGGATCGTCGCTTTACCTGCTCCCACTTTACTAGAGAGCCAGATCGTGTAGGTGCCCTCGCGCACGGGGGTGAAGGCCAGTAGGCTATTGCTCCCGCCGCCACTGTCATCGTCGCTGCCCACCAGGGTGCCCTCAGGGCCGTAGACACGAACCAGAGTGTCGCAGTCGGTTGAGCGGGCACTCAGGAGGAGCGCCTGCCCTGGTTTGCCGGTAAACGCGAAGATCAGGGGGCTAGAGGTCTCCAGAGTTGCCTCTTGCCGTCCCCCGATGGTCAGGGGACGGAGTGGAGTTACCGCACGACGGAGCTCATAGCCGCCACTGCCGCCATCCCCAAAGGCATGCACTCTCAGAAAATACGTACCGCTTGCAGTGAGTAGCGAGCGAATCCGGGCATCTCGCCCGTCTCCAGCATCGTCGTTACTGGTGACCAGAGTGCCTGCGGCATTAAAGAGCTCCAGTGCAATATCAAACTGCTCCGAGCGACCCTCCAACAAGAGAATTTCACCGGCCTTTCCAGTAAGCTGATAGAACTCCGCCTTGCCCAGGGGGAGCGTCTCTTTGAGCGGTGCGGGAGTGTCCCAAGGACGAACCGTGACAGTGCTGGCGAGGCTATAGCGCACGGATTGGCTCTGCGACTGCGCCACGGCTAGCTCGAACATCCCGCTTTGCCCCAGTACCACAATCTGCTCTCCCGTGGTTTTCGCGGGCGTGCTGAGCGGCGTAATCGCGGTCCCGACCAGTGCCCCACGCGCCTCGTCGGGAGTCTCTTTAGGGACGATAAACTCTAGGCTGGTGCTGAGCACGCCTCCTTCTCCTCGGGTGCTCAGTCGGACGAGCTGCCCCTTGGTTCCTTGAAAGCGCCAGATATCAAGCCCGCCTGCTGGGAGCGCTTGTGGCTCGCTTTTTTGTGCGAGCGTGTGCGAGAGAACCCGAGCTGCGTTTAGAGTGAGTGTGCCTGTCTGCGCGGACTCCACGCGCAGGAAGTAGCTGCCTTTTGTAGCGGTTCGAAGCTCCAGTCGCTTGTTTCCGCCAAAGCGTGCCGATGTCGCGACCTGCTCGCCCATGGGATCAAAAACGGTGAGCTCTGGATTGGAGCTGGCGGACATCTGAAGCAGAAATGTTTGTGGCTCTGGGGAGGCCACATAAAAGTAGGTAGGAAGCGTGGTGCTGCCTGTGTAGGTGCCACGCGTCCCTACGGCAAGCTCTTGCGGCACAAAGCGGCGCAGCATCAGGTCAAACTGTCCACCCGCCGCGCCTTTGAAGGCTCGGACAAGAACTTTGTAGCTGCCTGCCTGCGCGAACCGATAGAGAAGGCGTGCGTCTTGATCACCCTCCTTGCGATCGTCGTTCTCTGCCAAGACCTTCCCTGTTGTGTCCACAATCTGGAGCGCGGAGTCGAAGTTGCTGGTCTCGACCTCGGCGATGATTACCTCGCCGGTCTTGACGGTGAGTGGGTACTCAGTGAACTGGCCGGGTGTGAGAATACTAACGGCCTTCGTCACATCCCCACTGCCGCCACGCCGTCCCATAGACCCCCCGCCACCAAACCCCATTCCACCGCCAAAGCCACCTTGGCCGCCTTGCGCAAAGCTGGGCAGCGCTGCCCCTAAAAGTGCGACGAAAGCGATTAGAAAACTACGCATGAAAACTTCCTCCGTAAACTTTGAGTCGGATGCGAGGCAATTTCCTTCAATGGGCTACAATTGCTCCATGTCGCAACCCCGAACGTTCCGCAACCCGATCCTACCTGGATTCTACCCCGACCCCTCGATCTGTCGTGTGGGCGAGGACTACTATCTTGTCCCCTCCAGCTTCGAGTACTTCCCTGGCCTGCCGATCTTTCATAGCCGAGATTTGGTGAACTGGCGGCAGCTCGGCCATGTGCTGACCCGGCCCTCGCAGCTCAACCTAGACGGTGTGCGGGGCTCCGGCGGGCTCTACGCGCCGACGATTCGCTACCACAATGGGCTGTTCTACGTGATCAACACCCTGATGGGAGGCACGGAGACCCATGGCAACTTTATCGTCACCGCACCGGATATTACCGGCCCTTGGTCGGAGCCTTTCTGGTTGCCCGAGGCGCGAGGGATTGACCCGTCACTGTACTTCGACGACGAGACGGGCAAGGCTTGGTATGTCGGCAACCGCCATGTCGCCGAGCCGCAGTTTCCAGGGCACTGTGAGATCTGGCTGCAAGAGCTGGATCTCACCACGATGCACCTCACCGGGCCGGACTACGCGCTCTGGGAAGGGGCGCTTAAAAACGCCATCTGGCCGGAGGGACCACACATCTATAAAATCGGCGACTACTTTTACTTGCTGATCTCCGAGGCGGGCACGGGCCACGACCACGCGCTCTCGGTTGCCCGCAGCGAGAGCCTCACCGGGCCGTACGAGGGCTACAAGCGCAACCCGATTCTGACGCACCGGCATTTAGGCTGGGACTATCCCATCGTGGGAGTGGGCCACGCGGATTTGGTTGAGACGCAGAACAACGAAAATAAAGAATGGTGGCTCGTGCTTCTTGGGATGCGTCCCACGGAGGGCTACCACTTCAACCTGGGCCGCGAGACCTTTCTTGCGCCCGTCACCTGGGAGCAGGGCTGGCCGGTCGTGAATGTCGGCGTCGGAAAAGTCGAGTTTGAGATGACGGCTCCCAACCTCCCTGAGCACCCCTGGCCCGCCATACCCGCCCGCGATGACTTCGACTCCGAAACGCTCGCCGATCTCTGGAACGTCATCCGCACCCCCCGCGAGCCCTTCTGGAGCCTC
>NZ_JANNYP010000447.1:0-1445 GCF_031410135.1 Armatimonas sp.
GATCATCAATATAGACGGCGGCTTTCACCTGCGGACGCTGTAGTTTCGTAGACGCGTTCCACGGGCAGGAGCTTTTTGGCTGCGTCTGCCCGTCCCGTTTGGATAAGCTTTTGAAGCTTGCGTACAAGAGGCGTTTTATCTTCGATGCTTACGATCCACTCATCGGTGTAGCGCTGGATAATATGCCGAGTGAGGCCGACTTGAATCGAAAAGTAGGGAAGTGCGGCTCCGCGTAGGCTGCGCTCCGGATCCCACTGGATATGGACGAGAGCTGAGGCGAAGGCAATGCGCCAGTCATCGGGGTTGGGCCAGAGCGCGGGCTCGGGGTGCGTGAGGATGCCTTGCGAGAGCGCTTCTTCCCAGCCAGAACGTCTGATTTTGACGGCTAGGATACGCTCTTGGCCGGATTTCAGGCCCCAGTTGCTTCGCTCCATCAGCCACAAAAACGACGGCTTGATCCAGGTCATGCGGTGAAAGGAAAACGGGGTGACAAAGGTCTGGGCAGCGAGCGCGGCGTCTGCTATGGCTGCGTTGTACGCCTGGTAGACCGTGATGGTCTCTCTGTCGTAGGTGGCGCGGATCTCATAAAGCTCGGGCATGACGACTCTCTATCGCCATGCCCGAGGAGCTTGCTCAGTCTACAGCTCGACTTTAGCTTTACCCTCTACGAAGGTGAATCGCAAGACCGTTCCGTTGGGGAGCTGGGTATCGTCGGTGTCGAAGCTCAGGCGGCCATTGGCGCTGTTGGGGCTGGGAGCGGTGGTGATAATATCGCGGGCCGTCGAAAACGCGGTGTTGCTAAACGTGATATTGCCCACTTCTACCGGTGTGGTAGTTCGGTAGGTACTGGTTGTGCCGTCACGGGTGTAGGTGACGGGACCAGCGAACGTGGCAGAAGCCTCCGAAGCGCGCGCATCGCTATCCGAAAGACGGATTCTGAGAGCGATATTGCTGAGCGAGAAAGAAGCCGGTAAGCTCTTGCCGCTAGGCATTGTCACCTGAATGGCCGTATCCAGGCTCTGGCGCAGGCGCATGGTTCTCAGCTGTGAGACCTGAGGCAGCTCAGTATCACCAAACTCTGCGCTCTTGCTGACATTACCCGAGATCACGGCACGCCCTGAACCCACGGTCGCATCCACAGTCGTACCATTGAGCTTGACCAGATTATCAACCTCAGGGATCACCGAGTTAATTACATTGTTCACGGCCCCACAGCCGCTGAGAGCCACACAGGCCGTTCCAAGGAGAGCAAAACCGAATTTTTTCATTTCCATGTCTTTCATTATTGGAATTAGAGTACTTTTAAAATATACCTCACTACCCGACACATTTTCGTCTCCGTTCCGAACGTGGAAAACGCGTCCTGAGGGGGAGCCCCTCGTTGAGGCGTAGAGCGTGCTCTAAGCCCGCCCCGGATAAAACGCCTATGTGACAATCGGTGGTGC
>NZ_JANNYP010000448.1:0-9021 GCF_031410135.1 Armatimonas sp.
TGTCAGCCGGACGGTCTTGCTGCCCGTGTTGGTGATCGTCAGCCACTTGGCAAAAACCGGAAGGCTATCATAGAGCTCGTAGTGAACCGTTACGGCGAGGCTGGGGGCGGAAAACTTCAGATCCAGAGAGACACCGGGAGGAGCCGTTGCCGCTGCAAAATGAGGAGTCGGCTTGCCGACAGAGTAGCTGTTAAAGTGCAGCGCCTCGGGGTTGGCCTTGAGCTGAGGGAGCCACTCGGGCTTTAAGAAGGCCTGGTTCGGTTGCCCAGTCAGACCGCCCACCGCAAACTCTTTCTCATCAATCGTGACCAGTGCCTCTGGCCCGACCGAGCGCAGAAACGCCTCACCCGTTACCAAGTGGTCTAAGCGAACCGTGGCGGCATCCGGGGAGAGGCGAAAGACCCGGCGCACTAGGCCATTTTGGAGCTGAAGTGTCTTGCTGCCTGCCTCCTCTATTGTCGCCACTTCGGCACGAAGCGCAGGGGGCTGGACAAGCCAGTCGGGAGTGAGTGTCATGGGGCACATTATGCCAAAAAATAGTGCTGGTAGCAAGCGGTTATAAGTGGCTATTACTACTAAGTTTAAACAGAAGACACTTGACAAAAACAGAAAAAACAGCTAGGCTGTGTTGGGTAGGAGGAATACACCATGTATAGAAAATTTGCTCTGTTTGCTGTGACGTTGTCCGTGTTCTCGGTTGTTCTGATGGGATGTCCCAAGGCTCAAGAAGCCGCTACGGATACCACCGCTGCTGCTGGTGAGAAGATGGCTGATGCCGGTGGTAAGATGGCTGATGCCGGTGGCAAGATGGCTGATGCCGGTGGCAAGATGGCTGATGCCGGTGGCAAGATGGCTGCAGGCGCGATCGATGCGGAAGCCATTACTAAGACAATCAATGCCGTTCCTGGTCTCGAAGGCGTCAAAGTTGTCAAGAACGACAAGGGTGAGCTGGCTCTGACGGGAACCGTTGCGAATCAGGAACTCAAGGCTAAGGCGGAAGAGCTTGCGAAAACCGCAGGTATCACCACGCTGATGAACAAGATCACTACCAAGTAGATTAGGAGGCAATTATGCCCTACAAGATTGATGGTTTTGATATTGATGGAATCACCGAGCCCATCTTGGGTGAGGGAACCACTTTTGTTCCGCTAGCAAATGTCGCGCAGTCTCTAGGAGGCTATGCCGATTTTGACAGCGCTCTGAAAGTGGCTAAGATCAAGCTTGGAGAGTACGATCTTCAGGTCCAAGCGGACAATCCTATCGTGGATATTAATGGAATGCCTCTGGAGCTCCAGGCCGCGCCATTTATTGACTCCGATATGATGTTTGTGCCGGTGCGTCTCTTTGAGAAACTCGGCTACAAGATGGCAGTTGATGGCTCGCACATCTCGCTCGACGCCGCTTAGGCGCAACAAGAAACAAGGGGAAGCGTCGGTGCAGGGAACTGCCCCGGCGCTTTCGCTGTCTCTTGGGGCATGTCGCTGGACCAGGTTCTACGCCACCTAAAAGACGCTTTCCCACAAATGGAAGAGACGCTCCCCGCGCTCTTTGTCGGGCATGGCAACCCGATGAACGCCATTGAAGATAATGCGTTCAGTCAGACCTGGGAGCGACTAGGGAAGGCACTGCCCAAACCGAAAGCCATTTTATGTGTCTCTGCGCACTGGGAGACACGTGGGACGCAGGTGACCGCGATGGAGCGTCCCAAGACCATCCATGACTTTGGTGGCTTCCCGCCAGAGCTCTTCGCGGTCGAGTACCCTGCGCCTGGCTCACCCGAGCTTGCCGATCTCACCCAGCGCACGCTCTCGGAGAAAGCACTCGTGGGGTTAGATCAGGACTGGGGGCTGGACCATGGCGCGTGGTCGGTGCTCTGTCGCATGTTCCCTCAGGCTCAGGTACCTGTGATCCAGCTCAGCCTGGATCGCACACAACCCCTTGAGTTCCACTACGCCCTCGGACGCGAGCTACGCAGCCTGCGCCAGCGGGGGATCTTGGTGGTGAGTAGTGGTAATATCGTCCACAACCTGCGCCAGGCACGCTGGGCCGATGTCGCGGCTGACTGGGCCGTTGCCTTCGATAGCACAGTGAAAGAGCGCATTTTGTCCGGAGACCATGCTGCTCTGGTGCACTACAAAACGCTAAGCTCCGAGGCGCTCCTCTCGATCCCGACGAACGAGCACTACCTGCCACTGCTCTACACTCTCGGAATGCAGCATGCCGACGAGCCTGTGCAGTTTTTTTCTGAGCAAGTCACGCTGAACTCTATCTCGATGCGCACCGTGCAGCTTGGCTAAAAAATAAAAAAAGCCCGGTAGGAATGCTCCTACCGGGACTTTAAGAGAAACTACTTCTTGGTCACCCGAACCGCTATACGGCGGTTCTGTGCGCGACCCTCTTCGGTAGCATTGTCGGCCACCGGGTGCTGATCGCCGTAGCCTTCGGGATCCAGTCGGGCTTTGTCCACTCCCATCGTGACGAGCTCCGCGACAACAGCCGTGGCACGATCCGCTGAGAGCTTCATGTTGGCGTCTTTGTTGCCCGTGTTATCGGTGTAGCCACCGACTTTCAGGCTGACATTGGGGAATGCCTTGAGAATGGCCACCATGTTCTCAAGCTGGGCTTGCGAGCCTGCTTTATTGAGCGTGGACTTACCCGTGTCAAAGAGCAGACGGTCAAAGTTGAACCAGGTCTCTTTGTCTACGGGCTTGGCCGCATCTTGGACAAAGCCAACAAGCTTGCTTTCGATTCCCTCTGCGGCTCCTTTGAGAGTTGTCCCGTCGGGGAGCTTGACATCGGTGAGAGTGACCTCAGGCGCGGCGGGGCTCGCTTCGGGGGCAGGAGTTGCCTCCGTCGCGGGGCTTGCTTCGGCTGCGGGAGTCGCGACACCTTCGGGGTTCATCGGTTTCTGGGTGACGCCCTCGGGGGCTGTAATGCCACCCGTGGGAGGTGTTGTGGTACCGCAGCCCTTCATCATGTAGAGCGCTCCGGCGACGATAGCCAGCCCAATGATTCCGGGGATAAGCCACTTGGGAGCACCCGAGACAGCATCACCCGCGAGATCACCGACTTTATCTACCGCGGCGCCTGCCGCAACGACGGCGGCTTTACCTGCATCTGCGGCTCCATCAACGACGGCTTTTCCTGCATCGCCTACTTTATCCGCTGCACCTTCGACAACATCACCGACTTTGCCCACAACGCTGCCTGCGGCATCTTTTGCATCACCTGCCGCATCTTTGGCTTTATCAGCAAGATTGCCCAGTCCACTTGTCAAACCAGCGGCGAGGCCACCTACAGCTCCAAGTGTAGCTCCAACAGCGGCTTTACCCGCATCGCCGACGGCCTCAACAGCGTCTCCTGCTTTATCTACGGCAGCCCCTGCAACGTTCTTGACAGCATCGCCTGCATGTTCCGCCACATCACTGACCTTGCCCACGACACTACCAGCAGCATCTTTTGCACTGCCTGCTATGTCTTTGGCTTTATCGGCAAGGCCGCCCACTGCTCCAAGTGTAGCCCCAACAGCGGCTTTACCGGCATCAGCAACATCGCTCGCCTTGTCCACTGCGGATCCTGCGACATCACCGACTTTGCCCACAACGCTGCCTGCGGCATCTTTTGCATCACCTGCCATGTCCTTGGCTTTATCAGCAAGATTACCCAGTCCACCTGTCAAACCGGCGGCGAGTCCACCTACAGCTCCAAGTGTAGCTCCAACAGCAGCTTTACCTGCATCGACTGCACCCTCTGCGACATCTTCGACTTTATCTGTCGCTGCGCCAACTACATTACCTGCCGTATCTTTTACATCGCTTGCCAGGTCTTTAGCCTTCTCCACGACATTTTTCTCATCACTCATAAAAACACCCTCCACTAAGCTGAAAAAATTACCAGACTACTGTCTTTTGTACAGTATAACACAATCTCTTGTTAGCGACGTCTCTTGAGAGAGCTATAGAGGGTATCTGCGCCTGTATGAAGAGCGGTGCCGAAGATTAGACCAATTATAGTCATTATTGTATGTTGTGGGTAACGACTATAGAGCGACTGGACGAGATCCCAAGGAGTGGTTTCCGGTACACCGGGGCCTAGTCCTGAGGATTGGCGGATTCCCCAGAGCGTTGCCCAGGCCATGAGCCATGTCATAACTAGCAAATAGCCCACACGCATCAAAGGAGATAGAAACCACGAGTGCGAGATCCACGAGCGATGGGGGATCATTTTCTGGTAGGGGTACCACAAAAAGCGCAGTGGCCCCCAGCGCTTGTAGATAGAAGAGTTTAAATCAAGATCGGGAGAGAGTAGCCAACCCGAAAACAACGTGGAGACCACCAGCGTGCCTCCGATCGCCCAGTTTTGCGGAGCCGGAGTCAGGTACCACCAGACTGGCACAGCGATGATAGCGCCCACCAAGGTGATTTTGTCGTGGACTTTTCCAGATGGCACGGTAGGCTACCCGGTGAACTCGCGCAATAAATGTAGGCAGTCTGGGCTGCGGAGCTTGCCCATGGCCTTACTCTCGATCTGTCGGACGCGCTCACGGGTCACTTGCAGGTGGCGGCCCACTTCTTCTAGGGTCTGGGGAGTGCCATCACCGCGCAGGCCAAAACGGAGTACTACCACATCCCGCTCTCGCTCGGTGAGGAGCGCTAGGACTCGTTCGAGCTGGTCACGCAAGAGCCGGTGACTGACGACATCATTAGGGTTCAGGGCATTGGGGTCAGCCAAGAAATCGAGAGGACAGACCTGCTCGGAGTCCTCGCCAGAGGAACCATCCAAGGAGAGAGTCTCTGGGAGCGCACGCAGGGTCTCCTGAACGCGGTTGACGGGCATCTGAAGCTGAAACGAGAGCTCTTCCACCGTGGGAGTGCGCCCTAGCTCTTGGCGCAGAAGCTGGCTGGTACGCAGGACACGCTGAATGGACTCAATAACATGCACCGGGAGCCGAATCGTACGGCCTTGCTCCGCCAGAGCGCGCAGGATCGCTTGGCGAATCCACCAGGTCGCACAGGTTGAGAACTTATAACCCTTGCGCCAGTCGTACTTTTCGACGGCGCGGATCAGGCCGAGACAACCTTCCTGAATCAGATCCGCCAAGGTCAGCCCACGGGCCTGGTAGCGGCGTGCAATAGAGACCACAAGGCGAAGATTCGCCTCCGTCAGACGGGCTCGTGCGGCTTCGTCTCCACGCTCAATCCGCTGCGCAAGGCGTATCTCTTGATCGAGAGTGAGCAGTCGGCCACGCCCGATCATGTTGAGCCAGCCACCTAGGCTATCCTCAGGCATGTCGGACGACTCGTTGGAAAAGGACAGGTCGCTTACAAAAGGCATTCGTGTTTTCAAGGGCTTGCTTCACCAACCCGCTTCTTGGCACGTGTCCAAGCGGTTAGATCCATCATTTCTTCATTGGTCAAGCTAATTCCTCCTGCCAGCTTTTCTTGAATCAGACGAATATTCTGTGGGGGGTGCTTGAGGACGAGCTCATGGATGCAGTCACGGAGGGCCTGCTCCGAAAGCGGGGCATCTCCTGAGGTCGAAATGGTGTAGTGCGAGGCGAAAAAGGCCAGCTCTTGGTCGGCAAGCTGATCGAGTGCGCGCTGGAGCGAAACGCGGCCCACAAGCAGAGGATAGAGGGCATCCACAAGCCGCTGCGTCTGAGGGTGTGCCAGAAGCTCGCTAGGAAGGCAGGCCAGCGCCTGCGCGGCCCGATCCAGCTCACGCAAGACCAAGGGCCGCCACTCGTCGGTGAGCAGGCCACGTAGCACCGCCCGCTCCGCCTTCTCAATCGCGGAGGTTGGAGGGGCGAGGGGGGCTTCTGGACGCGGTGGTGGCTGGTTGTAACGCGAGCGCTGCTGCCAGCCGTTACCACTGCCACTGTTGTTATTTTTCTGCCAGCCCCCGTTTCCACTTCCATTCCCCGCGCCACGCTCGTAGCGCGGTCGGGGTGGCGTGGGTGTCAAGACATCCCCACTTTGGGGAGACACACTACCAGGCCGCTGCGATCGCCAGCGCTGCACCTCGGCCAAGATCGAGGCCTCCGCACGCGTCCCCGAGCCAAACGACGGGTGCTGCGGCGCGAGCCGTCGCACCAGTAAGTCCAGCTCTAGTGACGAGCGCACTTCAGCCAGAATAGGAACTGCCTCACGCAGGTAGTTCATCCTTCCCTGCTCATCGGTGAGATCGAAGTGGCGCTTGAGGCCATCTATCCGAAACTCGGGGACGCCACGTGCACTGTCCATGGCTTTACGAAAACCCGCGATATTGCCTCGCCGTAGCATGGAGTCTGGGTCGTCCCCCTCCGGCATCGCTAGGATGCGAAGGGCAAACTCGGGGCCGTGTGCGGTAAAAAGCTCCGCTGCCCGGAGCGCCGCCCGAACGCCCGCTTCATCGGAGTCAAAGGAAAGCAGGATATTTTTGGTGTAGCGCCCCAGGATGCGAATGTGCTCGTCCGTGAGCGAGGTTCCCAGAGTCGCAACCACATTCTCAATCCCTGCCTGGTGCGCCGCGATCACGTCCATGTAGCCCTCGACCACCAGCACCCGATCCGCATCACTAATGGCTTTCCGGGCTCGGTTGAGACCGTAGAGAATCCGGCTCTTGGAGAAGACAGGAGTCTCGGGAGAGTTTAAGTACTTGGGCCCGACATTGGTATCGGGCGGCAGCTCCGGGTTGGGGATAATCCTTCCGCCAAACGCCACAACACGCTCCTGAACATCAATAATGGGAAAGATCAGTCGGCCTCGGAACTTGTCGGTGAACTCGCCCTGAATCCGCCGTGAGGGGAAGTTGAGCCCCGCCTGCTCGGCATCGTCCATAGAGACACCACGTCCCTGAAGATAGCGAGAGAGCGCACTCCACTCATCGGGAGCATAGCCCACCTGGAAGTTTTCGAGAGTTTCATGGGCCAAGCCGCGCTCCACAATGTAGTCCTGGGCCAGCTTTGCTTTCCCGAGAAAGTTGCGGAAAAAACGTGTGGCTTCCGCATTGGCGCTGTAGAGCCGCTCTTTTTCATCGCGCTGACGGGCCGCCTCCGAAGGGTCTTGGCCACCTTTATAGGTCAGAGTGACTCCCGCAATACTAGCCAGACGCTCCGCTGCCTCTGGGAATGTCAGGCTCTCCGCCTTCATCACAAAGGCAAAGATATCGCCGCCGGTGGAACAACCTCCCCAGCAGTGCCACGAACCACGGTCAGGGTCTACCGTAAATGAGGGGGTTTTCTCGTTGTGAAACGGGCACAGACCTTTAAATGTCCGGCCCGAGCGCTTTAGAGCCGTGTACCGTGAGATGAACTCAACCAGGTCAACGCGCTGGCGGATCGCATCTTTTTCACTTAGCTCCATGGGGAACTCATCATACCCCAAAAGACAAAGCCCCCGGCGCGAAGTTTCGCGCCGGGGGCTCTCTAGATTTTTCTACTCGGTTGCGTTGATCTGAATCGCCACGACTTTATAGATACCGTTGTAGGGATCGGTGTAGCCGTTGACATACTTCATGTTCATGAGCTGGAACTCAATGTGTTGCTTGGGGTAGGAGCACACGAGAAGCTCACCGCTTTTCATCACGGACTTCGGCGCACCGTAGGTACGGATCAGATCCTTGTAGGTAGAGCCGAGTGTCAATCCCTTAGCGCTCTTATCATTGCGGGTACGGGGAACATAACCGGTGATGCGAATCTGGGAGACTTTTCCTTCGGGGGAGATTAGGAAGTCGTAGCCAATGGCCTGCTTCTGCTTTTTTGCATCAAGTGCCTTCTTGGAGTAGCTCCAGGTCACTTCCTGCTGAAGCGTGGATGAAGAGACAGTCTGGCCAAAGGGGCCGATGCCGCCACCGCCACCCATACCACCAGGGCCCTGCATACCGCCACCACCGCCCTCCATATCACCACCACCCATTCCGCCACGACCGCCCATGCTGGGGCCGCCCATGGAGCCACCCATGCTACGACCACCCATTCCGCTGGGGCCACCCATTCCGCTGGGGCCACCCATGGAACCGGACATTCCAGAGCCACCGCCCATGCTACCCATTCCCGCTGAGCCGGGCATGGACTTACCACCGCCCATGCCGCCCTGACTGGGCATTCCGCTAGGGCCGCCCATGCCGCCCTGACTAGGCATTCCGCTAGGGCCGCCCATGCCGCCCATATCACCGCCGCCCATCATGCCGCCTTGGCCTTGCTGACCTTGACCGCCCGCTTGTGTTGGAGGACGTACCGCGACATCACCGATTTGAATGTCGTTTGGGTTGCCGAAAAGAGATAAGATGCTCTTCGCTGAAGAGTTGATACGAATGCCCGCCAGGTTGCGCTCAATACCATCTTTTTGCGCCTGAGCTGGGTGCATTCCCGCTACTAACAGCGCCACTCCACTTAGGCATAGTGCCTTTTGAAACTTCATTAACCTCATCCTCCTAAATTCTCCCCGATCCTCAGGGAGCATCACACTTTGGACGTATTGCCGGGCATTGTACCCGAATTTTTCACAAAGTGGTATAAAACTTTCAATCGTGTCCAATTCTCTCCACACCACTATTTTAACAACGCTTCGTGACGAGCGTTCTCTTACCGACTATCTCATTCAAGCTCGTGCTGAGCTACGTACTCGCTGGCTTCCCGAAACCGGCGGTCGCACCTGGGCTCAGGCCCATAGCGATCTACTCGATGCGGTTCTGCGCCGTCTGCTGGCGATTGCCTCCGAGCGCTCCGGGCAGAGTTCCCAAGGGATTGCCTTGCTCGCCACAGGGGGCTATGGTCAGCGCGCACTGGCTCCCTACTCCGATGTGGACCTGACCTTCTTGGTAGACCGCGACGATGACCCGCCGCTCCTTCGTGAAGCATTTCGCCTCGTGATGGATGTCCTGATGGCTGGTGCCCGCATTAAGGTGGGCTACGCCTACCGCCATATCTCCGAGATCGGAGGAGACCGGCTGGATCATCAGACCCAGACCTCGCTTCTCTCTGCTCGCTTGATTGCAGGCGATGGTGCGCTCTTTGCACGGTTCGACCGCATTTATAGTCCC
>NZ_JANNYP010000449.1:0-4027 GCF_031410135.1 Armatimonas sp.
AATGTCTGCCCATTCGTTTCCCTGCGTTAATCTGCTCCGCATGTGGCGAGATGATTGCCAGGATCGCCGATGACCTGTGTGTGATTCGCTCGATGAAGACCGATATACCGGCGCACCCCGTGGCGGCTAAGATGATGCACACGGGCTCTGCGCAGCTGGTCAAGCCAAGCATCGGGAGCTGGGTGCTTTATGGCCTCGGCACGGAGAACCAGGATCTGCCCGGCTTTGTGACACTGGGGGGAAGCCCCGAGTGGCGGCAGTCGTCGTTTCTACCCAGTCCGTTCCAGGGAACCCGTGCAGACTTCGCGCCCGGCAAGCCTGTAGATAAAGTCCTGCTCAACCTCAAGAACGAGTTTAGCTCGTCATCGGCCCAGCGGGCCCAGCTTGATCTTGCCCGGCAGCTCAATAGCAACCATAGCGCTAAGTTCCAGCATGATGAGCAGCTTGAGGCGCGCATTGACTCTTTCGAGCTAGCCTTTAAGATGCAGACCGCCGCGACTGATGCATTTGATATCACCAAAGAACCTGCTGCGGTGCGTGCAAAGTACGGCTCGTCGGACTTTGGGGGCAAGCTACTCTGTGCCCGGCGCTTGGTGGAGCGCGGTGTGCGCTTTGTGCAGGTGGATATCGGTGGCTGGGATCATCATCAGGCACTGGCGCAAAATATTGGGAAGAAAGCCAATGAGATGGATCAGCCTGTTGCGGCACTGATCGCGGATCTCAAGGAGCGGGGCTTGCTGGAGTCTACTCTCGTGATCTGGGGAGGTGAGTTTGGGCGCACCCCGACGACCGCAGGCAGCATCAACGACCAGTCGGGCCGCGATCACCACTCCCGCTGCTTCTGCTCATTCATGGTGGGCGGCGGCGTGAAGGGCGGGATGCACTACGGCGAGACCGACGAGCTGGGGATGAACATCGCCAGCAACCCCGTGCATGTCCATGACTTCCATGCGACGATCTTGCGCGTGCTGGGCTTTGATCATACCAAGCTGACCTATCGCTACAACGGGCGAGATTTTCGCTTGACCGACAACTATGGGAATATCGTCAATGAAATCCTGGCTTAAACTCTCCGCCCCCGCGGCGGTACTGGGGATTGCGCTTACGGCAGGGGCACAGAAGCCCACGCCCAAGCCGCAGGCGCTCACTCCCGAGCAGACACAGTTCTTCGAGAGCAAGATCCGGCCCATTCTGACGGGCAAGTGTGCGCCTTGTCATGTGGACGGTGTTTCGAAGGGCGGACTCTCGCTGGACTTTCGCGAGTCGTGGCAGCATGGTGGCTCTAGCGGGCCTGTCGTGGTGCCGGGGAACCCTGAAAATAGCCTGCTGATCCAGCGTGTGAAAAGCGCCGGTGCGCCGATGCCGCCGGGGGGGAAACTCTCAGCGACGGATATCGCGGCACTGGAAGCCTGGGTGAAAATGGGCGCTCCTGACCCACGGGGTGCGGCTGATGTCAAAACGACCTCAAAGCTCACCGGGATCACGGACAAGGCAAAGAATCACTGGGCCTTCCAGCCAGTGGAGAAGTCCGCGATCCCTAAAGTGAAGAACGCCACTTGGGTGAAAAATCCCATTGATAGTTTTGTTCTCGCTAAACTTGAAGCCAATAACATGGTTCCAAGTGCCCCCGCAAGCCGTGCGGCCCTGATTCGTCGCGCGTACTACGATCTGATTGGAATGCCGCCAACCGTTGAGGAAGTGCGGGCGTTTCTCGCGGATAAAAGTCCCAATGCCTGGGAAAAAGTGGTAGATAGTCTCCTCGCAAATCCACACTATGGTGAGCGCTGGGGCCGTCACTGGCTCGATACCGCACGCTACTCGGACACCACCGGCAACCCACAGAATGGGCAGAACCGCCTTGCGGACTTTCGCTATGCCAATGCTTGGACCTACCGAGACTGGGTGATTGGGGCGATTAACAAAGACCTGCCTTATAACGAGTTTCTGATGGCACAGATTGCTGCCGATCAGATTCCAACCACGAAGGACGATCCCGCACAGCTTGCTGCCTTGGGATTTATGACGGTGGGTAAGCGCTTTCAAGATAAAAACGATCTGATTGACGAGCGGATTGATACCCTGACCAAGGCAACCATGGGAATTACCGTTGCCTGTGCACGTTGTCATGACCACAAGTTCGACCCAATCCCCACGGCGGACTACTACTCGCTCTATGGCATCTTGAACTCCATTGATGAGCCCGAGGTCGGCCCGGAGATTCCTGGCAGTGGCGATCCCGCACAGCGCGGCGACTACGAAAAGCAGGAGAAAGTGCTGCTCGATAAAGGCCGCGTTGCCTACTACGAGTATGTTGGCGAGAAGCTAGAGGCATTCCAGAAAAAAGCGGCAGGCTACCTGATGCTGGCTACCGCCAACCCACGCTCCAAAGAGGGCGCGGAGCTAGCGCAAAAATACGGCATCAACCCGTCCAATACCCGAGAGCGCGATACGATTCGCATTCTCCAGCAGGCTGTCCGAACCAATAAGACTGCGGCTGAAGTGATGGGGCCCTTCAATGTCCTCCAGCGGATGCCCGAGGGGACTTTTTCGTCACAGTACGCTGTCGCGATAGGACGAATGCTGGGTACCGCTCCTGCGCCCGCGGCGGTTTCGGGACGCTTGGGCAAACAGAGAGCGCAGCAACAGCGCACACCGGGGGGCAATATCCCCGTCATGAAGATCAACCCGCTGATTGCCCGCGAGCTCTCCAGCCTCAAACCGCGCACCATGGCGGATGTCGCGGAAGCCTACGGACGCGTCTTTGCCAAGGTCGCTGACCAGCGTGATGCCTACATTGAGGCGCGCAAGAAAAACCAGGTGCTCAGCGTCGATAGCGCAACCGCACAGCTGATTGAGTTTCCTCTGGGGCTCCCGCCCGCTTCGGAGTTTAACTCCGCGACCAATCTTCGCAAGCTCGCCAGTCGTTTTAGTGCTGATAACCGTGCCGCGGGGCGCTTCCCGTTTGATGAGATCAATCGCCTGCAGCTTACGCATCCGGGAGCACCGGGGCATGCGATGGTGGTGGAAGATGTCGAGGAGCCCAAGGATGCTCGCATTCTGATCCGTGGCGAGAAGCAGCGCCCCGGTGAGGTCGTCCCTCGCCAGGTCTTTGCACTCTGCATGCCCGGAAGTACGCCGCAGCCTGTGAAAGAGGGCTCAGGGCGGCTAGAGCTGGCACGGGCAATTGCAGCACCGTCGAATCCGCTGACGGCTCGCACCCTGGTGAACCGTGCCTGGATGCACCACTTTGGGAGCGGCTTTATCCGCACCCCCGATGACCTAGGCAACATGAGTGAGAAGCCCAGCCACCCGGAGCTGCTCGACTGGCTGGCGGGGCGCTTTATGGAGACGGGCTGGAGCCTGAAGAAGCTGCACAAGTGGGTTCTACTCTCCAACACCTACCAGCAGAGCACCGACACCAACGTGGCCTATGAGAAGAAAGACCCGGCCAACCGGCTTCTCTGGCGTGCCAATCTTCGTCGCTTGGACTTCGAGTCTATCCGAGACACTATGGTGACGCTGACGGGTAAGCTTGATCCGGTCCTGGGGGGTAAGCCCGTGAACATCACCGACGAGCCGTATATCTACCGCCGCTCGGTCTACGGCTACATTGACCGGCTCTTTCTCTCGGACTTGCTGACCCAGTTCGATGTGAGTGATCCGACCATGGCCAACACGGGGCGCATCTCGACCATCGTCCCCCAGCAGGCGCTCTTCTTCATGAACAGCGCGATGGCGGTGGACGTGGCCCGGCAAGTGGTGAGGCGCGACGAAGTGGAGAAAGCGCAGACCGACGAGGAGCGTATTAAGGCGATCTATCTCGTTCTTTACCAGCGCTCTCCCAAGCCCGAAGAGATCCAGACGGGGCTAGGTTTTCTGACAAAGATCGGAAGCGTGGCAACCGGAACGGAGGCGGAAGCGTCTGCCGCGCAGACTGGTAAAGGTCGCACTGCTCGCAAGCCTGTTGCCAAGACTCCGCCGAAAAAAGGGATGGGAACCGGCAAGTTCGCCCCCATCCGAAACAACA
>NZ_JANNYP010000450.1:0-6967 GCF_031410135.1 Armatimonas sp.
GAAATCTCAGCCCGGATGCGTCACGCTAAAGAAACTCTTGGAGTCGCGGCCAGCGCAGTAATTCACGGTGAGCTGGATGCGGGAACGGGTGGTGTGATTGCGCTCGCCGCCAACGGGGAGGCGTCGCTTCCCTTCAACACGGCGGGAATGTACCGAGGTGTGATCGCCGCCGACGGCACTCTGACGACTGCGATCTACAAACGATAAACGCGTTTTGGTTTCCCAGACGGAGATCGTCGGGCTACGGGGCGTCGTGCCTCCGCCGCCTCGCTCCGCTCGGAATTTTACCGACGAGGGACGAGGAGGCGGCGCGAAGCGCCCCATAGGCGCACGTTTACCGTGCCAAAACTTTACGAATCCGCCCGATGGCCTCGGTGACGCGCTCGCCAGCCTTGTCACCGGCAATCGTGAGGCTCATGCGGACGTACTTATTGCCGTGCTCGCCGTAGCCGACACCGGGGATGACGAGCACTCCCGCTTCCTCTAAGAGCAGCTTGGAAAAGCTCATGGAGTCGTGACCCTCGGGGACGGGAATCCAGACAAAGAAGCCCGCCTTGGGGTAGGGCAGGTTCCAGCCCAGCGAGTTCAGCCCATCAATCAACAGCTTGCGGCGCGTGTCGTAGAGAGCAAGTGTCTCGGAGTTATCGGCGTTGAGCAGCGCCCACCCGGCGGCGCGGGAGATGGCGGAGAACTGCTTGGAGTCAATATTGCTCTTCATCTTGTTCAGGCTCGCAATCGCATCCGCATTGCCCACGGCGAACCCGATGCGCCAGCCGGTCATGTTGAAGGTCTTCGAGAGCGAGTGCGTCTCAATCGCGACATCTTTTGCACCCTCTGCTTGCAGAATGGACGGCGGGCGGTAGCCATCGTAGCCGACCTCGGCATAGGCGCAGTCGTTGCAGATCAGCAGGTCGTACTCTTTGGCAAAGCGCACGGCCTCCTCAAAGAACGAGAGGGGAGCCGTTGCTCCTGTGGGGTTGTGCGGGTAGTTCAGAAAGAGTAGCTTGGCCGCTTTTGCCGTCTCGCTGGGGATTGCGGTCAGATCAGGGATAAAGTTGTTTTCTGCGGTGAGGGGCATCAGATAGGGCACGCCGCCCGCCAGCAGGGTCTGCACCTTGGGCACTGTGTAGTTCGGGTCGGGGATCAGCGCGATATCGCCAGGGTTGATGTAGGCCCAGCAGAGATGCGCGAGCCCCTCTTTGGAGCCGATCAGCAGAATAATCTCGGATTTCGGATCCAGGGAGACGCCGTAGCGGTTCGAAAACCACTGGCAGGCAGCTACCGTCAGGCCCGGATCACCTTGGTCGGACTCATCGTAGCGGTGGGTCTCGGGGTCTTGGGCAAACTCGTAGAGCTTGTCAATAATCGGCTGCGGCGTCGGTTGATCGGGGTCACCGATACCAAAATCAATCAGATCCTTGCCTTCGGCGCGGGCCTTGGCCTTGAGGCGAGCAATCTCACCAAACAAATAGGGGGGAATTAAATCCAATCGGGAAGCACGTTGTGGCATACCAGGATTTTACCAGACCACTGAACTCTCCTGCATTTTTACCGACTATTGGAGTATGATAAACTGATAGAGGTCTTTGACCATCCTGGGGGCGATAGGAGTTGACAGGGTGCCGATGAGACAGGTGGCGAGCCGAGGCGCGGGTGGCCTCGTAAAAACCCGTAAAAAAAACAAACGCCAAGAAGAACAACTTCGCGGTTGCTAAGAACGCTGTGCGTTCCTTAGCGCTTGCTTAACTAGATTAAGCCATCGCGCTACTGACCTGTGAGGGGTGAGTAGTCCGGTGAAACTAAACCTCACTACCTATCGATGTAACGCATGCATCACCGGGGGAAATAAATCGTGCTAAGACCTAGCCCAGCCCGTCCGTAGGCGGGGCCGTCTGACAAATAAATTGCGGACTATGCTCGTAGAGGCTTGATCTTTGACCACTTTGGACTGGGGTTCGAGTCCCCACGCCTCCGTATATCTATCGGTATCTGTCAGTACATGCCGGAAATGGGAGACACCAGCGGATGATGCAGAGAAGATTAGGGGTTGTTTTTGCGGTCGGGTTGCTCAGCAGCAGCCTGCCTGCCCTCGCCCAGAGAGCGGACTCAGGGGCTCTCTGGGCGAGTCGGTTTGGGGGGAATGCACAAGTCGTTTTTGGGTCGTCGCCCTTGACGACCTCCAACCCCAATCGAATGCCGTATCGGGACTCTCGGGACAATGCAATCTGTATTGCCCCAGAGTCGCTGGTAAGCTTGGGGATTGTTGCTCGTGTTGAAGGCGGCAGTGTCAAGCTGATTGGGGCGGACAAGAACCTGATCGTGGTTGCGGCGCGGCAGGGGCCGTTTGAGCGTGCGGGAGGCGTCTTTGTGGACGCTGTCGAGGTGCTCAAGACAATGGGAATTGCCGCCCTCTCGTTTGAACCGTCCACTAATACGCTGATCTTGCGCTCAGTCTTGCGTGATGTGAGTCTCCAGGGCGATGCTCTCAAAGTAACCGCCGGGTTGCCCGTGACCCCCAGTGTCTCGATAGAGAGCCAGGGCTTGCGCGTGGTCGTTGATTTTCCCGGTGCTACGATTGGCGAGCTCCCGCGCCAGATTGGCGTGAGCTCCTCCAAAGTTCTCGCGGTTCGGACACTTCAAGCCGATGAAAACACCGCGCGACTCGTCATAGATCTCTCCGAGCCCGTTGCCTTTTCCTGGCGCGAGGGGAGAGCATCTCTGGTGGCGACCCTGGCACCTCCCGGTGCGCCTATTGCGACAGCCAGCACCAATGGCATGCTGTCCACAACGAAACCACCCACGCCTGCCATGAAGACGGCTAGGACCACTTTCTCGTCGTCTATGGTGCTCCGTGATATATCCACAAGCTCACTCGGGGACGACCGCCTGCGCTTCGCCCTCCAGACCACCCGAGTGCCCAATGTCCGGCCCTCGGTGCAGAAAGGCAAGCTCGTTCTCGATTTTGGCAATATCTACCTCGCCGACTCTGCAAAGTCCTCGGCAGCGACTCTGGCAGAGCTGAAGCACCCTCTGATCAAGTCCGCTCAGCTTGTTCCCGTCGGTGGCAACGCGGTTCGGCTGCTGGTGGAGCTGGCGAGCCAGGTGGGCTATACCATTCGCAATGCCAAAGGCGGCGGGCTGCTGGTTGACCTGCTCACGCCGCGCAAGACAGAAGGCCCTCTCGCGGGCCGAACGATTGTGGTTGACCCTGGCCACGGTGGCTCTAGTTCAACGGGAAACCGTGCAGACGATGGCATTCTGGAGAAGAACCTGACGCTGCCGATTGGACTCATGGTCGCCCAGAACCTAGAGGCAATGGGAGCAAATGTGATTCTCACCCGAGACTCGGACTTTGACCCTGGCCTAGAAGAGCGTGCCATTATTGCCAACCGAGCCAACGCCGATATCTTTGTCTCCGTGCACTTGAACGACGGACGGCCTAATCGTACGGTTCGTGGAATTGAAGTCTACTATCACCGTCAGGAAGAGACCAGCCGGGATTTGGCGCGTTTTATCGGGGCAAAGATCAAGGAAAATGTGGGGGATGCTCTCCCGCTTCGAGGGGGACGCTCCGATACGGTGAATGCGCCCGAAAAAGGTTACGCGATCCTGCGCTCGTCGCAGATGACCGGGGTTTTGGTTGAGCTAGGGTACATGAGCAATAGCGCCGACTATGCCTCGCTGAAAAATCCCGATGTCCAGCGACAAGCCGCTCAGGGCATCGCGGAAGGCATCGCGGACTACTTTGCCGCTAATCCCAGCTCGCTGACCAAGTATGTCAAACCACAAAAACCTCGTGATTTTGGTCTGCCACCGCTGCCTACGTTCCCGGATGACGAGACACCGGAAAATCCGGTAAAATAGTTTGTGACGAACCAGAAGCGTATTTTTTTAGCACTGTTTTCGATTCTCTTGGGAATGGGGCTAGGTGTTCTCGTGTTTTTTATGAGCCGGCCTAAGATGCCGTACGTGAGCCCCTACGTTCCGGGCTCGACGCCGCCACCGGATGCGCCCGGCCCGACGCCTCAGCCCATCATCACGATGCCAACCCCAACACCCGCAGGCGGAACTGAGCCAAAAGATCCCGGTGTCCCCAAGAAACCTACCGTCACTATCTATAAAATCGCCGATGGGCCAGATGGCCCGGTGCTCTTACCGGAGGCGATTGAAGCGAGTGGCGACGATCAGGCGCGGTTAGCGTTTGCGGTTGAGTCTATGGCCAAGGGAACAAACCCGCCTCTTCCCAAAGACACGCGTCTGCTACGCCTGAAAGTGACCGGCGACACCGCACTTCTGGACATGAGCAAAGAGCTTAAAGACAACTTCCCCGGCGGTGACCGTGCTGAACTGCTGCTGGTCAACGCTCTCGTGGGACTGGGAGGGCAGCTTCCCGGTGTGAAAAAAGTCCAGATCTTTGTGGCGGGGGAAGCAATCGAGAGCCTCGGTGGAATGCAGTCGCTGCTAGAGCCTTTCTCTGTTCCTCAAAAATAGATGCTGGGGGTTTTTGACTCAGGGGTTGGCGGTCTGACAGTCGTGCGGGAGATTCAGGCGCTCCTGCCATCTCTCTCTCTTTCCTACATCGGTGACTCGGTACACGCGCCGTATGGTTCTCGGAGTGCGGAGGAGATTTTTCGACTCTCGCTTGCCCAGTCCGAGTTTCTTCTGTGCGAAGGATGCACAGCGCTGGTAATTGCCTGCAATACAGCCACTGCCGCTGCTGCCAGTCGCCTTCGGGCACACTTTTCTCCTACCCCTATCATTGGGATGGAGCCCGCCGTTAAGCCCGCCGCCGCCGCGACAAAATCAGGGGTGATTGGGGTCTGCGCCACGGTAGGCACGCTCCAGAGTGCGAGGTTTGCCGCGCTGTTAGACCGCTTTGCCGGGGATGTTACCGTCCTGACACGCTCCTGTCCGGGCTGGGTGGAGGCTGTCGAAGCGGGCGACTTTGAAACACCAGAAACTCTAGCGCTCCTTCGTCATGAGATCGAGCCATTACTTGCCGCAGGAGCCGATACCTTGGTGCTGGGCTGTACCCACTTTCCCGCCTTGCGTCCACAGATTCAAGCACTTGTCGGGCCGGACATCACCCTGATTGACACGGGCGCTGCTGTCGCACGACGTGTGGCCGAGCTGGTGCCCGAAACGGGCGACGGAGTGCTCTCTCTGGCGACGACGGGAGAGGTTCATGCGTTTTCTCGGGCTGCACAGGCTATACTAGATCTGGAGCAGCTGCCGAGGGTGCAGCGGCTTCACTGGAAGGATGGAAGGTTAGAGAATGCCTAGAGTGGATGGTCGGGGGAACCTGGACCTGCGTGTGGTGAAGATCGAGCGTGGGTTCATGCCCAATGCCGAAGGATCGTGCTTGATCTCAATGGGGAACACACGGGTGATCTGCAGCGCAACCGTCGAGGAGCGCGTGCCGATGTGGATGAAGGGCCGTGGCGAGGGCTGGGTGACGGCGGAGTACGCGATGTTGCCGCGCTCCGGGAAAGACCGTAAGCCTCGTGAGGGAATCAAGCCCGATGGTCGCTCGATTGAGATTCAGCGCTTGATTGGCCGCAGCCTGCGCTCCGTTGTGGACATGAAGGCTCTTGGTGAGCGGATGATCACACTGGACTGCGACGTGCTCCAGGCCGATGGCGGCACGCGCTGCGCCAGTATCACGGGCTGCTATGTCGCCCTCGCCGAGGCACTACACAACCTGAAGCTAAAGAAATCCGCGCTGATAGACTCCGTCGCCGCCGTCTCTGTTGGGATCCAAGGGGGCGTTGAGCTGCTTGACCTCTGCTACGAAGAAGACTCCCGCGCCATGGTGGACATGGACATTGTTGCCACTGGCACGGGAAAGTACGTCGAAGTGCGTGGCACTGCCGAAGGTCGCCCGTATGACCGCAAACAGATGGATCGGCTCCTCGACACCGCCAATATCGGCTTGGAGACTCTCTTCCGCAAGCAAAAAGAAGCTCTCGACGGTATCGCTCTTTAGTCTACAAAGACAAACTCACTGGTGTTGAAGAGCAGGCGGCAGAGGTTCTCGAGGCCGTTTTTCTGGACATAAGCTACCGAGTCGGGGTACTCGGTAGCGCGGTGAGGCGCTTGGCAAAGCGCTCGGTGTCGTTGATCAGCCGCTTTAGAGCGAAGTCTTCTCTTTTGCCAGCCTCTCCACAAGCCCTGCATAGGATCTTGGATCAAGGCGACTAATGGGGGCACGGTAGAGTGCGCCATCGCGGGTGAAGAGCACAGTAGAGAGATCGGGAAGGAGGACAGGAGCGGGCCAGCCGTAGGGCGGTGGCTCATCTATGGCGGGGACAACATCAGTTGCTGTGTTTCCATTTGTTTCGGTCGTGATCAGCCCCCGTGCATAGCGTTTGTCCTGCCGTGGCTGCATCGCCTCCAGCCAGAGAGCAATGGTTGCGGCGCTTCGTCCCTCGGTTCCTACCAAACGGGAATGGTCACGTGTGAGGGTAAGTGGTAGAGACGGTGTGTTTCTTTTGTCAAGCTCTTCCAGAGAAACTAAATCTTCCGGCTTCTGGGTAAGTACTGTCACGTGGGCATTGCGAAGCCGGATGGAGTACCAGTTCGTCTGTGCCGGTGGCCCCTGAATCTTTTCTTCGCAGAGGAGATTCTGACCATCGTGGCTTAGTCCGATTGGCTTGGTATCCTGTCCTCCCGCTTCGGCGACGGCACTGAAGCTACCACTGGGACTGAGAAAGCAGAAGAGTCTCTTGTAGCCTGGCTCTCGGGTGCCCGTGAACAAAAACAGGTCGGTGCCGGGAAGTTGCTTTGCTCTGTACATATCCTTGGTTGGCAGAGACAGCCATCGCAGACGTGCACGCTCGGCGTCAATCAGGCCGTAGGTTATTGTAGAAGGAATGTAGGGATAGTCCTTCCCATCGTCAGGAATAATGTGTCTCGTGTCTAGACTGATCACTGCCCTTGGTATCTCCAAAAGCCATTCGAGGGAGCG
>NZ_JANNYP010000451.1:0-17220 GCF_031410135.1 Armatimonas sp.
TGGATCAATCCTCCTGTATTGGCACTCGTGCTGGACTCCGCTTTGCCCGCCGTGACAGATGATAAATGCAGGGTAAGTCTGGAGGCAAAAAGAGTCTAAATTAAAAAAGAAAAGTGTCTCAAAATCATTGACATATTCCGCCGTTCCAATCGGCGGCGGGTATAATCGCTCCAATGATTCCCCTTGATGAGCTTCTCGCCTCTCCCGCCGACCGCATGCCCGCAATCCTGGCACGCTTTGCCTCCGACCGCGCCGCCATTGAGCGGCGTTACCCAAATCTGCACTCGCCCCAGCGCTTCGCAAAACTCACGGACTATTTCGCAACATGGCAAGCCGCGCTAGAGCAGCTCCCCTTCGATGAGTTCACGCGCCCGGATCGCCTCGACTGGCTGCTCTTCCGCAACCTCCTCACCCGTGAAAGTGAGCGTCTCACGCGGAGCAAGACGGAGTTTGACGAGATCGCCGCGCTGGTGCCGTTTGTGCTTTCGCTCACCGATCTCGACGATGCCCGGCGCGATCACTTACCCATTGACGGGGAAGCGGCGGCGGGGATACTTGATGCGGCCCTTCTGACGATTCCGTCGAAGCCGGAGGGTCTAAAGCAGACACTCGGGCTGCGGGCGGCAAAGGCGACGGAGAGCGTTCTGGAGACTCTCAAAAACTGGTGGACCTTCTACGGTGGCTACGATCCCCTGGTCGGCTGGTGGTGCCGCGTGCCGTACGAGAAAGTAGAGAAAGCGCTGACCGAGTACGCCACGGCGCTCAAACCCTCGGACAACGATGCCATTGTCGGCGATCCCGTTGGCCGTGATGCGCTGATCGCGGAGCTACGCGCGAGCTTTATTCCCTACACTCCCGAGGAGCTAATCGCCAAAGCCGATGCCGACCGGCAGTGGTGCCTTGCGGAGCTGGAAAAAGCGGCGCAGGAGCTAGGCTTACCCAACGGACGGGCGGCGATTGAGGCGGCTAAGCAGGATCACTGCAAGCCCGGCGAGCAAGTCGCGCTGATCCGTGAGCTCACCCGCGAGGCGATTGTCTTTGTGGAAGACAATAATCTGCTTACCGTGCCCGAGCTTGCCCGTGACGGCTGGCGGATGATCATGATGTCGCCAGAGATGCAGCGCGTCAACCCGTTCTTTCTCGGCGGCGAGACGATCTGGGTTTCCTATCCCACCGACACGATGGAGCACGACTTCAAGCAGATGAGCAAGCGAGGTAACAACAAAGCCTTCGCCCGTGCCACGGTGCACCACGAGCTGATCCCCGGCCACTACATGCAGTCGTTCTTCCAGGAGCGCTACCGGCCCTACCGAAGGCAGTTCTGGACGGCGTTCTGGGTGGAGGGCTGGACCCTGCACTGGGAGTTTTTATTATGGGAGCGAGGCTTCCCTCAGACAGCTCTCCAGCGCGTCGGGATGCTCTTCTGGCGCTTGCACCGCTGCGCCCGCGTGCTGTTTTCGTTAAAGTTCCACCTGGGCGAGTGGACACCACAGCAGTGCATTGACCTACTCGTCGAGGAAGTCGGGCACGAGCCCAAGAACGCCGAGGCGGAAGTTCGGCGCAGCTTTGGCGGCAACTACGACCCGCTCTACCAGCTCGCCTATCTGATCGGTGGGATGCAGGTACACGCACTGCACGCCGAGTGGCTAGAGTCCGGCAAGACCGACCGCGCCTTCCACGACGCGTTTTTGCGCGAGAATCTCATGCCCATCCCCGCGCTCCGGGCGTATCTCATGGATCACCCACTCGAAAAAGACACCGACTTGCTATGGCACTTCTAACCTTCTCTAACCCTCCTTGCCCTGAGGGAGGGTGGCCGTAGTGAGGGACGAACAAAGGCCGGGTGGGTCCGAGCCGCTCCCGCCGACCGTTAAGGCCCTCGGCTTCGTCAGCCTCCTCACCGACCTCTCCAGCGAGATGGTCTACCCGATCAATGGGACACTCCTGCGGATGCTGGGCGCTCCAGCGTCGGTGATTGGGCTGATCGAGGGGCTGGCCGAGTCCACGGCGAGTATCCTAAAGCTCTACTCGGGCACGCTCTCGGACAGAATGGGCAGACGCAAGCCACTCGCATTGCTTGGTTACGGATTGGCAGCGCTCTCCAAACCCCTGATCGGCGCGGCGGGTGTCTGGCCACAGATCCTCTTTGCCCGCCTACTGGATCGCACCGGCAAGGGGCTCCGTGGCGCTCCCCGCGACGCTCTCATCGCGGATGTCTGCCCCAAGGAGCAGCGAGGCCGCGCCTTTGGCCTGCACCGTAGCCTCGATACTACGGGCGCGGTTCTCGGCCCCCTCGTCGGCTACTTCTTCCTGCGCGCAAATCCCAACGGCCTGCGAAACCTCTATTGGATTGCCTTCATTCCCGCCCTCCTTGGTGTGCTGCTGCTCTGGCTCGCCGTCAAAGAAAAGCCCAAAGAGAAACCTGTTTCGCTTGCCAACCTCCCCCCGGCTTCGCCGACCCGGGTACCCTCAGGGTGGGGCTTCGCGAAGGGGGTGAAGCTCTCACCAGCTTTCCGCCGCTACTTGCTCGCGGTCGGTATCTTCAGCCTTGTCAACTCGTCGGATCAGTTCCTGCTAATTCGGGCACAAGAAGGGGCGGCGCTGAGCCCAGAGCGTATCTTGCTCCTCTATGCCCTCTTCAACCTCGTCGAGGCGCTGCTGGGTTACACTGCAGGAAAGTTTTCGGACAAAATCGGGCGACGGCCTTTGATTATCGCAGGCTGGCTGGTCTACGCCCTGACGTACGCGGGCTTTGCGCTGCTTCCCAAAGGATCGGGCTTTGGCGTGGTGCTCGGGCTCTTTCTGCTCTACGGCCTCTACCAGACCCTCACGCAAGGGGCACAGAAAGCCCTCGCCGCGGATCTCACAGACCCCGCCCACCGAGGTGCCCAGCTTGGTGTTTTTCACTTAGTGGTCGGGCTAGGAGCGCTCCCCGCCAGCCTGCTCGCCGGGCTGCTCTACGACCATCTCTCCCCCGCCGCCCCGTTCTGGATGGGGGCAATTGGTGCGGTGATCGCTGCGTTTTTACTCCCACGCAACGCCCCTAAGTCGGCTTGATAGTCACGCTCTCGAAGCGCTTATTCGGTGACGAGAGCTTGATCTTGCGTGCTGCAGGGGCCGTTGCACTGTCCCACTGAATTGTTACCGTGGCTTCTCCCTTTGGGCTGGTGGTGACGGGATTGGGGGTCGCCACGCCGCCCGTGACCTGAAGCAAAATTATCTCGTTACCCAGCTTGTCGCCCTCGCTATTGGAAATGGTGAGCATCAGCGTACCACCATTTGTCGAGAAAATACCCTGGGGGATAAAGGCGGCGCTGTCAAGCTTGGGCTCTGGCTTGGTAGGGACGATTGTACTCTTAGTCACCACGATCGGTAGTTCCAGCGACTCCGTGCCGCGCCAAAGGAGTACTGTCCCTTTGCCGGGGCGCTGTGCTCGGAAAACGCCCTCTTGATCGATAAACCCCACCCCTCCTCGCACAGTCCAGGCAGCCGTGGCCGCATCAACACCATCAGGGAGCGCTAATTGCCGCACCTCCCCGACACCGAGCGGAGTGGTGGGAGCGAGTGTCGCTAAAACGGGCATCACCATGGGCTCGTCGGCAAAGACTAGCAGGCTATCGGCGACGGGCCGCTCGACACCTTCCGATGGCGAGCTCGCCACCGCGCCACGCACCGCACACGCCGACGAGCCGCCTCCATCCAGGTTCACTGCCTCGACAGCCCCCATCGCCAGCATTATCACCGCCAGTTCAGTCAGAGACGCGCCACGGGAGAGCTTGGGCTGGCGACCATCTACCGTCACAAACAGAATCTTCCCCTCCCCCGTGACTCCCACTGCCGTGCGCGGGTGACGTGTCGTTGAGAAGTTCTCCGCGATCTTCTCCGCCTTCAGGTCCAGCGCCAGCTTCCCGTTCTTCAGGAGCCACCCCGAGCCTGTCACTGCCTGCCGGATCTTAGCCGGATCAAGCGCAGGGCTTCCGTCGAGTGGCGTGATCGTTAGGTTGAGATTCGCTTTCTCGCCTGGCCTTGCCCATTCCTTGAGCCATGTTCCTAGTGCACCGCCCCCGGAGAGCACGACAGAGCCTGGCTTTATCGGAGTCAGCCCGCCTTCTCCAACAGATGCCACGGTTCCGGTCTGCTCGGCTCCTGGCTTGAGGGGGAGCGGCACGCCTTCCAGCACCACCTCGACGCGCCCCTCAGTCTTGAGGGTATTCTCCGCAAAGATCGGGGTGAAGAGAAGCAACTCGTCGCCCTTGCCAGGCTTGCGATTCAGACCTGCCAGAGGCTTTCCATTCACGGCTCCCGCATAGGAAAACCGAGCGCACTGCGCCGTGCCATCGTCCAAGAGCACAAACGCCGTGCGGGGAAGTCCTGGCTCCGTCACCAGCTCACCGTTCTCGATATGCAGCCCGATGGGGTTGCCCGCAAACGGAAAGAAGCTCGCATTGATCCCCGCGACCGCCTTGCGCCGCGCCACGGTCTTAGAGGGAATCTCCCGCCCCAGAGTCGCATCATTGGCCCAGACCGTATCCCCCCCCAGCGCCGCTTCGACTCGTACGCCCTTCACCTTCGGATCAATTCGCACGGTCGTCACCACCAGCGGCCCGTCTTTATCGCCCTCCGGTGTGACTTCCTGAACCAGCTCCACCCCCGGCGCAAGTTGTCGCACCGTTTCCTTCTTTTTCGCAGTCGGAGCCGAGACACAAAACAGCGCGATAATGGCGACGAAAGGCATAAACATAGCAACATTCTACCCGTATTTAGCAGCGTTCCATTAAGCAAAAATCATGAAATGACGATATAATTACCTGTCAGTCTTTGATATATTCAGACTAATTATTGAAAGGCTTTCACATGGCAGATACCACCCTGGAAATCTCAAAAACTGAGCATACTTATACAGAGGCTGATCTTGTCAAACTCACTGCTCGTGATGTTATCCGCCACCGTCCTGCCATGTTCATTGGCGATACCGGCATTTTCGGATTCCATCATCTTTTCAAAGAGATTATGGATAACTGCATTGACGAAGTGATGGCTGGATATAGCAATCAAATCTGGGTTATTTTGCACTCTGATGGTAGCCTCACTATACGTGACAATGGACATGGAATTTCCTTGAATCACATCAAGCCCATTCTCTCGGAGCTACATTCGGGAGGTAAGTTTGGAATAATCCGCACCTATAGAGTCTCTGGAGGACTTCATGGGGTCGGGTTAAATTGTGTCAGTGCTCTCTCGGAGTGGATGAAGACGACGGTCTGGCAGGCGGGGCGGGAGGTCGTGGTTCGGACGGAGCGCGGCGAGCTTGTGTCGGAGCGCGAGAGCGCTTTTGACGGCCCCAGCGGGACGCAGATTCGCTTCAAACCCGACCCTGAGATTTTCTCCACCACCGGGTGGTCGGTCGAGCGGCTTCTGGCGAACTTGCGACAGCAGGCGTTTCTCTATCCCCAGCTCACCGTGACGTTCACCGACGAGAGCAAGGGCTGCGATCCTCAGGTCATGAACTTCCCTGGTGGCATCTCGGAGTGGGCGCGGGAGAATGTCGCGGTGCGCCGACCGGTGCATCCGAACGTTATCGCAGGGACGGGAACTCAAGATGGGGTTGAGGCAGAGGTCGCGTTTTTCTTCACTCAGGACGAGCCCGTCTGGCGCGTGTTTGGAAATGGGGTTGAACTGCCCGATGCAGGCACGCCGCTCACGGGGTTTCGGCAGGCAGTCTCGAGAACAATCGGCACATGGGCACGAAAGAGTGGGCGGGATTTTGAGCCATGCAAAGCGGGGCTTGGGGTTGCGGTCGTCCTCTCGGTGCGTGTGCCCTATCCCCAGTTTGAAGGGCCGACAAAAAACCGGCTTGGCAACCCGGAAGCGGCAAGTGCTGTTTGGGCAGTGACAGCAGCAGCGATTGAGGCGCACTTTGTGCGCCACCCCGACGAAGCCGAGGCGATCCTTTCCGGAATGCTGAGGCAAGAGGGAGTTTAAGGCCGCTTCATGGTAAAATCTACGGGAGGATCAGACTTTGGCAAGTGATAAAGAGAACGAAATTTTGGGTGAGATGAACGAGGGCGACGAGGTTGTTGAAACTCCAACACTCGAAAAAATCGAGACAGTCTACGACGGAGACTCGATCTCGAAACTAGAAGGACTAGAAGCCGTTCGGCACCGTCCTGCGATGTACATTGGCGATACGGGCATTCCGGGAATGCACCATCTCTTCCGGGAGATCATTGACAACTCCATTGACGAAGTTTTAGCAGGACACTGTACCAATATCACGGTGATCCTTCATAAAAACCGCACGATCAGTGTCGAGGACAACGGACGCGGAATCCCCGTTGGCATCAACTCTAAGTCCGGTCAACCTGGGGTGGAACTTGCTCTGACAGAGCTCCACGCGGGTGGAAAGTTCGGTGGCGGTGGCTACAAGACATCGGGTGGACTTCATGGTGTCGGAGCGAGCTGTGTCAATGCTCTCTCTACCTGGATGGAAACCACTGTCAAGCAAAATGGTAAGATCCACAAGATTCGCTTTGCACGGGGCAAGGTCACCAAGAAGTTGCATATCGTTGGGGAGTGCGATCCAAGCGAGACCGGCACCACCCAGACCTGGCTCGCCGATGATACGATCTTCGTCAGTGCGCTGAACGAGGAAGGTCAGCTTGCCTACTCTGCGGATCGTATCCGAGCCCGTATCCGGGAGCTCTCCTACCTTAACAAAGAAGTGTCGATCACTTTTATTGATGAGCTGCACGATGGCGAGCCCGAGGTCTACCACCACAAGCGTGGCATTGCCGAGTACGTCGCCCATCTTAATGAGAACAAAGATCCGATGCACGCGCGGGTGATCTATTTCTACCGCGAGCGCGAGTACCGTGACGGCGAAAGTGCGCAGATTGAGATCGCACTCCAGTACAACAAGGGCTACCAGGAGAATATCTACTCCTTTGTTAATAATATCAACACGCACGACGGTGGAACGCACCTCTCCGGGTTCCAGACCGCACTGACCCGTGTGATCAATACCTACGCCCGCAAAGCCAACTACCTAAAAGAAAAAGACAATAACTTCTCTGGCGACGATGTGCGCGAGGGCTTGGTCGCAGTGATCTCGGTGCGCATCTCCAACCCGCAGTTTGAAGGGCAGACAAAAAACAAGCTCGGCAACCCGGAGATTCAAGGCGTCACCAACTCGATTGTCGGTGAGGGGCTGGCGGAGTTCTTTGAGGAGAACCCCAATATCGCCAAAGCCGTGCTCGAGAAAGCCTCTCTGGCCCAGCGTGCTCGTGATGCTGCCCGAAAAGCGGCGGATCTGATCAAGCGACAGAGCGCCATGGACGGCGGCGGTTTACCCGGTAAGCTCGCCGACTGCATGGAGAAAGACGCCAGCAAGTGTGAGCTCTATATCGTCGAAGGCGACTCGGCAGGTGGTTCCGCCAAGCAGGGCCGCGACCGACGAACACAGGCTGTCCTCCCGCTTCGGGGGAAGATCCTCTGTGTGGAGAAAGCCCGTATTGACCGTGCGCTCGACAACGATGGTATCAAGCAGCTCATCATGGCAATTGGGGCCGGGATCGCTCTTTCGACCTCTCCGGATGAAGAAAAAGACAAGGGGAGTAACTTTGATCTAGCGAAGCTGCGCTACCACAAGATTATTATCATGGCCGACGCGGACGTGGACGGTGATCATATCCGCACCTTGTTGCTGAACTTTTTCTACCGGTACATGAAGCCGCTGGTGGAGAGTGGGCATATCTATGTCGCACAGCCGCCGCTCTACTCGATCCGCATCGGTAAAGACCAGAAAGTCTACGCACGCACGGAGGCCGATCGGGATCGTATCCTAAAAGAGATCAAGAAGCGCGACACCCATGTCACCCGCTTTAAAGGTCTAGGAGAGATGAACCCCGATGACCTTGCTGACACCACCATGAACCCGGCCAACCGAACTCTGGCGCAGGTTACCGTCGAGGAAGCTGCCGAAGCAGATCAGATGTTCACCGTCCTTCTGGGCGATAAAGTCGAGCCGCGGCGCGCCTTTATTGAAAAATACGCCAAAGAGGTCAAGAATATTGATTTCGTCTAACCGACGAAGTTCTTCACTCCGAGTCGCCGCGTCTCTCGCGGCGGCTCTTTTGCTTGCGGGGTGCCCTCACTCGCCCTCCCCCGAGGTCACCGTCACTGAGGGAGTTGTCTTTCGCCAGGATCGAGTCGCCCTCGCTCAGACCCTGACCGTGGATCGCAATATTGCCACCGTTCGCCCGACAGTCGTGGCCGAAAACTTGGAGCCGCTGCGAAATAACATCGTCGGGGATGCACGCACCGTGCGCGATTGGGCCGAGAAATACGATGCGGTGGCGGGAGTCAATGGTGGCTTTTTCGGGGAGAGCTACGACTCGCTAGGGCGACGTAAGCAGCTTGTCCAGCTCTGCATCTTAGAGGGAAAGATCGTCGCCCCAGGGACACCAGTCGGGGAGGCACTTCGCTCGGCAGTGGGATTCTCTGAGTCGGGCGAGGTGCAGTTTGCGTGGGCGGCAGGCACGGAGCTGTCGGGAGTGCGCCGCTACGAGAAGCCGGTTAAGACCAAGACCCCTTTGACATGGCGTGTGCAGTCGGCGGTGGCCTGTGGGCCTCGACTGATCCACAAAGAAAAAGTGGACATCTCAGATCGTGCCGAGAAGCTGATCAGTGATGTCCGGGTCCCGCGTCTTGCCGTGGCATCGAACGGACGCTTTCTCGTCTTCTGTCGCGCGGATGCTATGACCTATGGTGAGCTGGCCCGGTACTTGATGAGTTTCTTTAAAAACACGCTCCACAGTGCCCCTGACGAAGCCATGTGCCTTGATGGTGGCCCCTCCGCCCAGCTGGTCTACCAAGAAAACGGCGGGCTCAAAGAGGTTGAGCCCACCGGTGTCCAAGTTCCCACGGCGATCTTGTTGGTGCCTCGGCGCTAACCACCACCAGGCATCATGGGCATCGCAGGAGCCGTGTAGGGCACCTGTTTGTAGCCTGCGGGGGGAGCGAAGAGGCTGTTGGGAAGAGGCGCTTCGGAGAGTGAGACAGTCTTGACCGACATGTTCATCTTCTTACCCATGATTTCCTGATTCATCGTGGTCAGAAGAGGAATTCCCTTGATGGTTTTGAGCTTCTCGGTCATGTCTTTCACGAAAGGCATACTCGCAATCCCGCCCGGCATGTTTTGCTTTGCCATGCTAGGAGAGAGAGTGATTCCGGAAAACTCCGCCGTCCACAGCTCTGTCCGAGTTGTGAACGGAGGTATCTGAGGGGCTTCGCCACTTGCTCCACCGCCTGCGCCTTGCTTCATCCCAAGCTTCATGGTCATGGTCATGACATACTGCTTGGCCTGTTTCCCCTGAATCGTCTGGGTTTTACCCGTCGCTTTAACATCCACACTAGCCTTGATATCCATCATCGCCATCATGGGATTGGCACTTGCCATATCCGCGCCCGCGTTTTTCGGAATTGCTTGATAGGTTTTCTTTGCCGGATTGAGCAGGAGAATACGCTCACCATCAAAGATGGTCACCCGGTCGCCCGCCTCAGTGCGTGTCTTGTTTCCCTTGTAGAACATTGTCACAGACGGCGGCGTGGACGGTCCGCCTGCTCCCTGAACCCTCTTGCTCAGATCCCCTTCCATGGAGGTCTTCTGCACCAGCTTCAGATCAGCATGTGCGGTGGTGACCAAAAGCACCACCATGACAAGAGTGAAAAACGCTCGTTGCATACGCTAACCTCCAAACCCTGCGGGCATCTGAGGAGCCTTATACAGAACCTTCTTGAAGCCTTCCGGAGCGACAAAGAGACTGGCGGGAAGCTCTGCCTCACTCAGCTCAACAACCTCGGTCTTGTTGCTAATGGGCTTGGAAAGATCCTGTCCCTGTGCCTCGGCGAAGGGGCTCTTAATGGTGATCTTCATGTTGGTCAGGAGCGAGAAGCCCTTGATCTTGGCCATGGTCTCCATCATGCTCTTCATACCGGGCATGTTGTTCATCATCTTCATCATGCCGCCCATCATGCCGCCCCCAATGCCTGGTATCTGGGGAGCACCTGCGGGAGTGCTCGTCGCAGGAAGCTTGATCTCTTCTGTGGTCCACTGCTCGCCTTCCATGGTGATATTGGCCAGCTCGCCGGCGGAATCATCGCCGCCTTTCATGCCCATACTCATGGTAGCCGTCCAGAGATAGTCGGTTGCTTTCTTGCCTGCGATCTCGCGCTCATGGCCACCGGGCTTGACATTGCTCTTAACCTTCATCTCCATCATCTCTAAAAACTGAGAGGCTGGCCCCATGCCATCGGCGAGCTGCTTGGTCATCTCAGCCAGCTTGACGGTGGAGTAGGTCTTCTTTTTCGGGTCTATCTGTGTCATGGTTCCGGCTTCGTTGTCGGTGATCGTGACCATGCCAGCGGCATCTTCAACACGAACTTTACTGCCCTTGTAGTAAGTCGTGGTCTTGGATGCCTCGCCCGGCTTGGGTACGGCAACGCCTGCACCTCCCCCGATACCACCGGCCAGTCCGGCCATCGACGGCCCATCCATCGTCATCTTCGAGACGACCTTGAGATCTGCGTGCGCACTCCCTGCCAATGCCATCACGACAAGACCGGGAACAAAAACTTTCTGCATTCGCTTAAAAAACATGGTGGAAATTTACCTCACTTGAATTTCACAAAGACACTAAGGAGGATACCTCAATCTACCCAAAATTAATACAGTAAAAACCAGTGTCCTGCGTCACACCTACTATTGACAACCTACAAGCCTCCGGGTTACACTGATTTCTGCGATTGACCATAAACAGGAACGCTAAGGATTAAGGAACGAAATATTGACGCGCTTTAGAACGAACCCCCTGCAGACACAACTTACCATCGCCTTCACTTTGTTTGCTCTTACCACCACCACGGTGGCCACGGCCCAGAACCGTACTCGCTTTGAGGGAGCCAAGCGCTCCAAGACCACTGTGGTCGCCACCAAAGCCACCAAGCCTTCCTCTACCGCCAAGCCAGCGCCTGCTGTCAAGGCAACCGACCCCGATGACGAGAGCACGATCAACCTGACTCTTGAGACGGGCGACGAAGAACTCGACCATACGCTCGCAGCAGACGAAGATACCATCGGCAAGAGCCGCGCTGCCCTCGAAGCCAATGGCCCCCGTAGTGGCCGCGTTGGGGTGAATAGTAAGCTTATCTCCCGTGCAATCGCCTACCGTGGCTCACGCTATGTCTTTGGGGCATCGGGTAACAATGGAGTTTTCGACTGCTCCAGCTTTGTCCAGCACCTGATGCGGGGCGAGGGCGTCTCCCTTCCCCGAACTGCCCGTGAGCAGTTTCAGGTCGGCAAGCGCCTCTCTCGTAATGAGCTCCAGCCCGGAGACGTGGTCTTCTTTGCCGGAACCTACCGCGCCGGGATCTCCCATGTCGGGATGTACGTTGGCAACGGGATGTTTGTCCATGCTGCCAGTAGCAAGCGTGGTGTGGTCATGGATCCCCTTGATCTGCCCTACTACAACGGCAAGTATGCCGGGGCGCGCCGCTACAAGTAGGCTCTCTGATGGCGATCTTTTGAGGCGAGGCGCACTGCGCCTCGCCTCTTTGTCTTTCTGGAACTATTTACCTCGGAATGTCGTAGAATACAGGAGGGATCCATCATGAAACGCACTGCCGCACTCGCTGCTACTGTACTTTGTCTAGGATTGACAGCTGTCTGGGCACAAAAGCCGACCGCCCCACCTGCTGAAGACCCCGAGGTCAAGATGGGCCGTGAGGCTCATGAAGAGATGCTCAAGAGCGGCCTTAAGCTGGTCAGCGACCCGGCCTTGGTCAAGCGCGTGGAGACGATTGGGCAGAAGCTCGCCGCTCTTGCCAATATCACGCCTATTCCCGCCCTCTACGGCACCGAGAATAAGCTCACCCGACCACTCAACTACAAGTTCTTTATCGTGGACGATCCTGACACCAACGCGTTTGCGCTGCCAGGAGGCTATGTTTATATCAACAAAGGGCTGCTTAAGTACGCGCAGTCTGACGATGAGCTCGCCGGCGTGATGGGCCATGAAGTTATCCACGCCGCCCACAGCCACGGGGCAAAGCTCCAGCGGGAGCAGAGCAAGCTCAATACTCAAATGGCGATTGCAGCACTAGGAGCCATTTTAGCCAAAGTCCCGATGCAGGATACCGGCAACCTCCTGACGGGCTTCCAGCTCCTGGCGATCCAGAAAGTCAATGGCTACGGGCAGACGGCGGAGCGTGATGCCGATCAGGGGGGAATTATCCTCGCGCAGAAAGCGGGCTATAACCCGGTCGGGATGCTCACATTTATGGAGCGCCTTGCGCGAGACCAGCGTAGCCGCCCCGATGTTGAGATGGGGATTTTCCGAACGCACCCCCCCGAAAAAATCCGGGCAGAGTCCATGATCTCCCAGATCTCCCAGATGGGGCTCCCGATCAACCGACGTGCGACAGCGGATATTCTCAAGGTCGCCACACGCACCGATGGCCCTGCGACGGAAGTTCTTTTAGATGGCAAGGTGTTTCTACGAACCACCAAGCCTGAGCGGGCCAAGACTGTGGCGGCAACACTCGATAAAGTGCTCAATCAGGATCTTCAGGTCTACGATGTTCGCAAGACAGGAGCCACGATTCAGGTGCGGGGAGAGCATCTGGTCACGCTGGAAGCTACCGATGGAAGTGCTGCTCCCGAGAAACTTGCCGATGATGCCTGTAAAATGTTGCGTCTCTCCCTCTACCGCTACGTCCTCAACGGAACCCTGTAGTCCCAGATGCCCGCCCTCTCGCGTCGTGCACGCCGCTTGAGTCGTCATGTACGTCAGAACCCCAATGGTATCTACTGGGCCTGTGTCGTCGGAATTGTTATCTGGGCATTTGTCCGTGCTGCCGGAGTAGACACGCAAGCACCACCCATTCAGCTCAAGCCCTTCATGGCCGTCCTAGTGCTGGCGGCGGCAAACCTTGGGGTGCGTAACTGGGCCTCAGCACGGCGCGATCTGGCGGGAATAGCATCCCGTGCCTATTATGGGCTCGGTTGGCTGTTTGTGAGCCTGGATCTTATCTCGATTGCCCTGGGTCTGCGCTTTTCAGGAGGTCTAGACAGTGCGATCTGGGTCGTGGCGTTCGTGGTTCTCGCGGGCGAGACACTACTAGAGAACCGTGTCGAAGCAAGTATTACACGCTCTGGAGCCTGTCTGGCACTGTTTCTGGGTACCTTCCCCTCCCCTTCCACTCACCCTGACTGGGGTGCGTACGCACTGGAGATGGTTGTCCGAATGGGCCTGCTCCTGGCCGTCAGCTCCGTGGTTCGGCGGCTGCGAGAGCGCTCCGAGCAGGTCTCCATAGAACTGGCAAACCTAAAATCAGAGCTAGGGCTGGCAGAGCAGCGCTCCTCGCTCTCCCGTGAAGTCCATGACGGGGTGGGCAATAGCCTTGCCGCCGCTGTCTTGCGCCTGGAGCTGGCGGCCCGGGTGCGGGAGAAAGCCGATCCACGCGACCCCAGTATCGTCGTGCTCAAAGAAGAAGCCCAGCAGCTCCGTGATTCCATGCAGCAAGTTCGGGACTGGACATTTTTCAACCGCCCCTGGTCCATCGAAGTCTCTCTGGCGGGTGAGGCAGAGAGACTCTCACGTCGCACCGGGTTACCCATAGAGACGCGAGGAGCCGAGCTACTGTCCGGCCTACCGGAACCGGTGCGCCTGACGGTTCTCCGTGTGGCTCAGGAGGGGCTCACCAACGCCGCCAAGCACGCGGCGGGAGCAACTCAGGCAATGGTTACCCTGACCCGTGACGGTAAAGTACTCACGATGACTCTCCACGACAACGGGGCTGGCTTTGACGTTTCGGAAGTGGGATCGGGCATCGGACTTTCGTCCATGCGCGAGCGAGCGGAGGGGCTCGGAGGAGAGCTCTTGATCGAGAGTGCTCCTACCCGCGGAACGACCATTACTCTCCGCCTGCCCCTGCGCTGAACTGTCTCTCAAAAGCAGCGATGTTCTTATCGGGGCCGCTACGTGGGTTCATGATCGCAAACGTGATCTGGGTAAACCGTCCACCTAGTTTGGGTTCCGCCAGTGCCTCGGCGAAGAGCTGGGCTATCATCTCCGGGTCACAGCGAAAGACACCACAGCCCCACGCCCCCAGTACCAGTGCCTCGATCTCATGCGCTGCCGCAACGGCAAGCACCATCCTGACCCGGCGAGCCATGACGGTACGCACCCAGCCCAAGCTCTGCGGCGAGTTTTTCTCCAGTGCGCCCACATTGACAGCCGCACAGGTGAGCATGGAAACCGTCCATGGCTCCAATAGAGGACGGTGGTCGTCATCGGCGAACACGGGGACATCGGGCGAAAAAATGACCCGATCTGTGTAGAGGCAGGAGCGCTGCTCACGGTGGAAGGCATAGAAATCCGGCTGGCTACGGATCGCAAAGTACAACCCCGATGAGCGGGCCAGGCTTTCTTCCTGTGCCCGTGCGCCGCTGAGAAACCCGCCGCCAGGGTTCTTCGCGGAGGCAAAGTTCAGCAGGGCCACTCTCTGGAAACGCTGACGAAGTGCCTGCGCTGCCTCCAGTGTCGAGCGATTCTCTACCGTGATAGTCGTCTGACCTGCTGTTGGCTCCAGCGGCTCCCAGAGATCCTCAAAGTCCTCGGGTAGGTAGAGCTTGCTCCCTGTGCACGCCGCGCGTAACGCTTTCTCAATCGAGACTGTCTTGCCACCAGGGAGCCTATACCAGCCCCTCTCTTGAACCTCAAGGGCTTCGGTCGCCGCAAGAGCCAGGCTTTTAGATTTTATATTGTTCATAACACACCATTATTGCCTGGCCCTCCCGTTTTGCTAAACTTCCCTACCCATCCTGCCCACTAGAGATTCCTAACCTGCAACAACAATTGCCTCGTGAACCTCAGCACGCATTTTCACCTTTTTAGTTGACTGCAATCATCACGGTCTTGGTGAAGTCCCAGCCTTCGAGATCATACCGACGTATGCAGTAGCTAAGTGAGAAAACACCTACACCATCAGAAGTATCCAAAAGGCAGATCCAGTCTTGAAAAGCTTGCTCTTTAACTTCCTGCCAGAGTGCCTGATAGTTCTCAGGGCGATCCCCATGACTTCCCTTAACTAATCCACGATAGATTAGTTCGCACTCGGGTTCCTGAGCGCCTTGATAGTCATCTGGGTAGCCCAGCAGCGAGTCACCACCTAAAGAGACACATCCCATCAAGGGATCAAGAGGTTCGGCAGGTGGGGTCAGAAGCTGCCGCAACACATCCGGGAGAGTCGTTTCCCCCTCAGCAATAGCAATGGCCGCCATTGTTTCGAAAACACCAGCCCCGCTCATATCGTGCAAGACGTTCATTACGTCTTCAAATTTGGCCTCAGCCTCAGGGTTGCTATCTAGAAAATCTAATTTCCCCGACCAGCTGTTGGGAATTAACCAGGTGAAATCAAAAGAAATTTTAAGAACACCGAAGAGTGTTTCTTGTGCTACCGGATAGCGCTCCAGGGGCACTTCTGGAGGAAAATAAAAAACGGGATCGCTATCTACCTCACCCCCTATAAAGTCCTCGCGAAGGAAAAAGGAGAGTAGCCCCGCTTCAGGAAGCAACTTCCCGGTATCGTAGGGTAGGACTTCAGCGAGATTGATCTGGCACAGGAAACCGCACTGTTGGCCATCCCGCTCTGGCCAGACAAAGCCAGTTGGAAGATCGGGAGTCCCACCCCGCTTGGAAGCCCCTACTTGCAATGAATCCTCTTGGCACCGTGAGCTGTTAATCTTGATAGAAGAACGAATAAGCGGCTCAAGCTGCGGCCAGAACGATTCTAATCCTGCTTCAACAAACCGCTCCCTGAGCATCTCTTTGGTAACGTGCGCCATGCCACATTTTACAACAAAAGCCTCTCTTCCCGGCGAGGCACGAAGCCATAAGAGGAAGAGAGGTGGCGAGCCCTAGCGAGCCGGAGAGATGGCCTTACCCATCCTGGCCCCCACTCACTCCCTCATGGAGAGGCTCGTAGCTGGAGTAGAAGTAGGGAGTTTTCGCTTCGAACTCGGCGGCGCAGGTGTCCACGATCTTGTAGGTTGGGATGATTCCGGCGGCTTTACGGCGGTTGCGGATGTCCAGCTCTATTTGCCCTGTCAGCTCAGCGATGGTGCGATCCGGGAAACCTAGGGACTTTGCCTCGGCGAGCAGCGCATTGTCTAGATTTGCGCCCGCTTGCTCCAGACGAAGCTCCATGTCCACCAGGTTCTTGATCTTCACCAAAAACCACGGGTCGTAGTGCGCTAGATTGGCGATTTCCTCGACCAGCATTCCACGACGGAATGCTTCAGCAATGGCGAAGAGGCGCTCGTCAGTGGCAACGCGGAGGAGGTTCTCCAGCTGCATCTCGCTCCAGCCCGACGCGTGTCGGTAGCGCAGGCTATGTACCCCGATCTCCAAGCTACGCACGGCTTTCATGAGAGCACTCTCGAACGTCCGATCCAGTGCCATCACCTCTCCCGTGGCCTTCATTTGGGTCGTAATGCGCCGATCTGCGCTCACAAACTTATCGAAGGGCCAGCGAGGGATCTTGCAGACGCAGTAGTCCAGCGCCGGCTCGAAGCAGGCTAGGGTCTTACCTGTGACTTTGTTCTCAATCTCATCCAGGTGCAGGCCGATGGCGATCTTAGCCGCCGTTCGGGCAATCGGGTAGCCCGTCGCTTTTGACGCCAGCGCAGACGAGCGCGAGACGCGGGGGTTGACCTCAATGATGTAGTAGTCGAAGCTCTTGGGATCAAGCGACATCTGGACATTACAGCCCCCCTCGATCTCCAGTGCGCGGATGATCTTGAGGCTGGCGGTGCGCAACATCTGGTACTCTTTGTCCGAGAGGGTCTGGCTGGGCGCAACAACAATAGAGTCGCCGGTGTGGACACCCATCGGGTCGAGGTTCTCCATGTTACAGATCGTGATACAGGTGTCGTTGGCATCGCGCATGACCTCGTACTCGATCTCCTTCCAGCCGTTGAGATAGCGCTCTACCATCACCTGGTTCACGGGCGAGAGCCGCATCCCACGACGTGCGATCTCCAGCAGCTCAGGAACCGTCGGCGCGATTCCCCCACCGGAGCCGCCAAGCGTATAGGCGGGGCGGATGATCAGCGGCCAGGGCAGCCCCTCTTTCGTTGAAAGCTCAATCAGCGCCTCCTCG
>NZ_JANNYP010000452.1:0-1351 GCF_031410135.1 Armatimonas sp.
ACCGAGATAGTCGAAGTCGAGATCGGCGGTCGGATCGAGCGCGGCGGCGAGGCGGTCTATGTCGTAGCTCAGGATATTGGGAGAGAGACGCTCGATCTGCACGCCGTAGTCGAGGTACTGCTTGAAGGCTTTCTTGTGTGCCTCTTTGAGGCCCCCAATGCCATCGCGCACGATGTCCCAGGTCAGGGTCTCCTCGTAGATATAGGTCAGCAGAATCCGGCCCGCAAAGAACGAGAAATCCGCATCGCGCTCCATCAGCATCTTGGCGTTGAGCACGATGGTCTTATTCAAGTCTTCGCGGCGGATATCGGCGCGGATCGAGCGGCGCAGCTCGGCCTCGATCTCCCCAGCGCTCAGGCACAGATCTAAGCCAATCGACGCGAACTGGATGCGCTTTCGCAGGTCCTCACCGTCCCAGAAGTTGCTCGTGCCATCGTCCTCGGTGACGGGGATCAGGGCAAACTGTGGGTCGGGGGCATTGCTCTGGCTGACTTCCGAGGCGCGGAACATCATGCGCTTGGCGCGGTAGAGAATATAGTCCTCGGCCACTTTCATGTAGCCCGCCAGCACCAGCTCCTCTTGCACGAGATCCTGCACCGTCTCGATAGGAATGTAGGTCATCCCGAGGCCACGGGCACGCTCACTCACCCGGCCCGTGATCTGTGGCGCGGAGTCGGCCTCCATCTTCATCGAGAGAAACGCCTTGCGCACCGCCACTTCGATCTTGTCCTGGTTCCACGGCACCACCTGGCCGGTGCGGCGGATCAGGCGCATCTGATCACTTGGGATGGTGTTCTGCGAGGAAGGAAAGCTCGTGCGCTGCATGACGAGAGCCTTAGCGACTTCGTAGGCACCTTTCTCGATCAGTGCGGCCTCGACCAGCACCGAGAGATCGTAGTCGCTGAGCCGTGCACCGCGTCCGTTGTCGCCCAGCCGCGAGAGCTTCTCCACCACACGCGTCGTGGTGTCGCGCACAAACGTGCGGTTCTCGTCCGTGTTGACCTCGCGCGTGCCCCGAGCGAAGTTAAATGTCACCAGCGCATCGCCCACGATCTGCGCCGCGATCTCGGGGGCAAACGTGCGCTCCGCATCCTTGCCCACAAGCCGTACCTCAAGCTCCGGCAGGCCCAGGTCGCGAACTGCCTCCAGTCCGTCAAAGTACGGTTTCTGGTCGCTTGGCAGCAGTGCCGCGCGCTTGATTTCAAGATCGCGCAAGATTTCCGGCAGATTAATTGTCATTGTAATTGCATTGTCCTAAAAATATTCGTCATGGCATGAACGCCATGACTCCGATGGAAACAAAGCCCGTGCCGGGCTGGGGAAGCTATCGGTAGCCCGGCACGGGCTTTGT
>NZ_JANNYP010000453.1:0-9693 GCF_031410135.1 Armatimonas sp.
GCCTTGCCCAAGTCAACAAACTACCGATAGTCAAGATTTTATCGAGCAGGTAAACCCCGAGGATATACCCTATATCCTCACCCTGCTCCAGCGGGCACGAGGGCGGCATGCGTTTTTGAATCTGGCCGGACGCGCCGTCGAAAAGCTTATCGAGACCAATCCCACGCCCGAGCTGGCCGATGTCCTACCGTATTTTGAGGGTTTCTGGGGAATCCCGTTCTCGTTTCTGCGCATCCGCCGCAAGCTGAAAAAAGCACTCCAAAGTGACCTGCCGATTCCTGCCACCCAGCCGAGCACACAGGAGGATTTACCGATCCCGACACGCAACAGGGAAGACAGTCATGGCTGAGAGTCACGCGGAGCTGAAGGAGCTGGTGCGCAAGTACCAGGAGGGAATCGGCCCACAGACGCGCGATGAGTATCGCACTCTTATCGTGCAACAGTACGCCGAACTAGCAGTACCCGTCGTTCTCGATGCCTACGACGAAGCGACCCTACAGACACACCCTGTCCGAATGGAGCTGCTTCTGAATCTCGCTGCACTGCTCGTCGAGCTAGGCGATCCACGGGCAGTGCCCACACTCATCAACCTGGCGCAGATAGGAACGGAGCCCACCTTTGTAAACCCTCTTCTGGGGCTGATCAAGAGCTTGGAGCGGCGAGGGGATGCGGCTTGCATTGCGGCGCTGGTGGAGATCCTGAAAGAATTTCGCTTTGCTCGCCCTCGAATCGCAGTTCTCGTGGCGGAGGTACTGGCTCGGATGGCAGAACGAGACCCGCTTCAGGAGATCGCGGCGGCACTGCCGTATCTGCAATCGGGCTTTTTGGCACCCGCCGCCCCGCTGGAGTTTGGCCCCTTGCGGCGACAGCTAAAAGCGGCACTGAAGCTCACCAACCTGCCTCTCACCGCGAGTTCTCCGCAGATGGTCGAGAACCTGCCACTCCCCGCAGAAAAAGAAACCCATGAGTGACGAGAGTATTTCCTTTCTGATTGCACGGCTCAATCATAGCGAGTACAGCGAGCGGCGCAAGGCCGAGGATGCGCTTGTGGAGCTGGGAGAGGCCGCCATTGCCTCGCTGATCGCTGTCGTGGAGCAGCAGGGAATTATCGCCGTACTCCGGGCCGCCTCGGCTCTCTCACGGCTCGGTGATGAGCGAGGAATCTTGCCCGTCGCCCGCCTTTTGCTACGAGGAGGTGAGAACAATATGGATGTTGTGCAGTTCCTGGCATACTGGAAACCTGAGCCGACACACTACCAGCCAAATTCTCCGAAACGCTACACCCCAGAGTACGATCTGGTTCTGCAAGCGAGAAACTTTCTGGGCATCTCTGGCTACCAGAGCCTTACGGGCGCGGGACAACAGGAAATTTTTTACCGAGGGCTTGTTCAGTCCACTCGAAACTACTCACCCGGCTGGGTAGCGCCGTCAATGGCCGCCCCAAAAGCCACAACGACCGCCACGCCCGACGATATTCCGGGCCTGATCCAGACCCTGCGCTCCAGTAACCACACGCTTCGTGAGGCGGCGACGGCCAAGCTGATCGGACTGGGAAGGGACGCCGTTCCCGCGCTTCTGGAGGCGCTGAGCCTCGATAGCCCCCTAGCACGCTATCGAGCGGTCGAGGCACTGGGGCAAGTCGGCGATGCGCGTGCCGTAGAGCCGCTCCTCAAGCTCCGCAAAACTCTCGACATGGATATCCTGGAGTCGGTCAACAAAGCCCTGCCCGTGCTTGCCCGTCACCTTGCCGAGCGCCCCACGTCCACCGAGATTCCCCAGCTGATCGCCCTTATCCAGCACCTGCGCTTCGATGCCCAGACCCAGTCCGCCGCCATCGCCGCCGCAAAAGCGCTAGAGACACTCGCCCACACTCACCCCACTCCGCAGCTTCGTGGAGCCCTCAAGTGGCTCAAGTCCCTCTGGGCACCGCTTCCCGCAGACTTCAAAGAAGCCCGCAAAGTCATCGAAGAGGCCACCAAGCAGTGGAAAGATCTGCCGCTGGTCGCCGATGCGCCGCAAGAGACGACAGAGAATCTCCCCCGCCCCGCAAGCAACGAAAGCGAACCCAACGAATGATGGCAGATGAAGAGATAGAAAAATGGATCAAGCAGCTCAGAGACGCAGACTACGGCAATCAACTGATCGCGATGGGGCGCTTGGTGGAGTCGGGTGAGGTAGCAGTGCCCGCTCTCATTGAGGCGCTGGATGCAGCCATTCCCTATGTCCGTGTTCCACTTATTTCCATACTGGCAGGAATTGGTAGCCCCAACCCTGAGAGCGTGCGCGTCCTCGTGAAGGTGTGGAAAAAGAACCTCGGTGATCCCTTTACAAACCAGACGCCATGAACGGGGTTCACCTTGAAGCATGAAAATGCCCGAGGAACGCCGCCCGAAAGCGGCTATTTACAGGATAGGCACTCATCAACCTTGCCAAGAAACTCGCACAAAATTCAACGCCGGAGAGTATCTCCGCACTCATTGGGCTTCTGGAGTGCCATAAATACGCCACCTATCTTGAGGGAGGTAACGCACAATCGACTCGGGGAACGGATGTCGCGGATATCGCCGCAGACGCACTCGGAAGGCTTGCCTACCGACAGCCGACACGCCAGCTCCGCGAGGCACTTCCTCACCTAAAGCGCAATATATGGGTCGGGTCACCGGAAAGCTTTAGCGCGGCCCGAAAGATTATCGAAGAGAAAACACAGCAGTGGAAAGACTTGCCACTGGTTGCAGAAGCGCCTGTAGAAAAAAAAGACCTGCCTTTACCTGCCAATGAGGAAGCTTCATCATGATAAATGACCCGATTGTACGATTAATTGAAAACCTTGAAAGCTCTGATTATAGTCAGCAGTTAATTGCATTAGGAAAGCTTGTTGAACTGGGAAACACTGCTATTCCTTACTTAGATGAAGCACTTTACCGATGTATTTTACCTGCTCGAATTCATGCCGCTTGTGCGATGGCGGCAATTGGTAGTCATGACCCAAGAATTATTAGTGGAGTTATTCAGCTTTGGGAAAAACATCCAAGAGAGTCTTTGCTTAATCATGCCCTTCTTGTTTTAGTTAAAAATTTAAGTAGTATGAAAAAGGCAGAGAGTATTCCTGCCTTGATTCTATTTCTCCCGTGTTTTGCATGGAAATCAGTAAATAGTGAAGGTCAGCCTGATATCCTGATAAAAGGAAAAGAAATTTCACTGATTGCAGCAGAAGGACTAAGATGGCTTGCAAATCATCAGCCATCACGACAACTTCGTGATGCACTGCCTTATTTAAAACGTGGACTCTTCTCCACAAAACCTCAAGAGTTTGATGATGTCCGAAAGGTCATTGAAGAAAAAACGCAACAGTGGAAAGATCTTCCTTTAGTTGCAGATGCGCCGAAAAACACTGAGAATCTGCCGTTGCCTGCTGATGAGGAAGTTTCTCATGGTTGACCTGCGCCGCTGCCCCAAGACGGCAAGGTTTCTGGAGGAGCACGGCGTGGTGCTGGTGGAGGGAAAGCCAAAGCTGGACGAGGCGTGGCGGATGGCCTGCGAGCCGCATCTGCGGGGGGCGAAGAAGGAGCATAAAGAGCGCCAGGAGGCGGTGCGAAGCCACGGCACGCAGCCAGACTCTGTGGCGTTTCTCGGGTGGGTCTTGCTGGCCGACTCCTGGCGACACGTGCGAGCCGAGGCGGTGCGGGCGCTGGGCGAGCATAAAACGGAGCAGAGCCAGGCGCTGATTGCGCTCGCACTGGCAGACCGCTCGCAGTTCGTCGTTCGGGCGGGGCACAAAGCACTCCATCTCCAAGGCGCGGGGGTGCTGGTGCCGTTTCTCGTGCTTTTTGCGCTCTGGGAAGACCAAGCGGGGGGCACTTATCTGCTCCAGTGCGCCGTTGGAATGGCCAAGCGCAACCCACAGCCAGCCATGCGTCAGGTGCTTCCCCGGCTGGAACAAGAGGCCCGAAAGTTCTTTATGTTGCCCCAAAAACGGCGTGCTCTCCGGGAAATTATTACCCAGCTAGACCAAGCGACGGCCCACCTCAAAGACCTCCCGCTCACCGCGATGGCGAGTGTGGAAAGTGCAAACCTGCCGCTACCGACCCAAACCCTGCCTGCCCTGACGGAGGATGCCGAGGGACGAGGCGGGTGGGTTCGAGACAAGTGGATTCAGCGCTTCAAACGTTTTTTCGGTTCTTGAGCTTGTCGAGAAGCACGGCGGCCAAGAGAATCGCGCCGCTGGCCACGAGCTGCCAGAAGGTCGGGATATTGAGCAGGTTCATGGCGTTCTGCACCGCGCCCATGATAAAGACCCCCACGATCATCCCGCTGATGGTGCCCACGCCCCCGGTGAGCGAGACGCCTCCGAGGACGCAGCCGGAGATCACTTGGAGCTCCAGCCCCTCACTCGTGTTGGGCTGCCCCGATGACACGCGCGAGGCAAGGAGCACGCCCGCCAGCGCCGCCACCGCGCCCTGCACTGCGAAGATCAGGATCTTGGTCCGCACGACATTCACCCCGGAGAGCCGCGCCGCCTCGGAGTTACCTCCAATGGCCAGCGTGTTGCGCCCGTAGATAGTTTTATTGAGCAGCAGGCCAAAGACCACAAAGCACAGCACCATCACCCAGACTGGCGACTGGAACTCCAGGAGCTTGTACTGCCCCAGCTTACCAAACGCTTCGTTGCTGATCCCAATGGACGAGCCATCGGCGAGCAGGCGGGCAAAGCCACGGACAATCTGCATCGTCGCCAGCGTGGTAATCAGCGCATTGATCCCCAGCCGCGCGATCACAAAGCCATTGATCGCTCCAACTCCAAAGCCCAGCGCCACAGGAATCGCAATCGCTAGCGCGATATTGCCCGTCTTGTTGATCACCAGCGCCGCCACGACCCCGGCCAGCGCCACGACCGAGCCCACGGAGAGATCGAAGTCGCCTGCGGCAAGGCAAAAGAGCATCGTGCACGCCACGATCCCGACCGTGGTGACCGACATCGTCAGGCCCTTGGCGTTCTCCACCGTGGCGAAGTTAGGGACCGTAAAGGAGAGCACCAGAAAGAGCAGGGCACAGACCAGGAGCATCCCATTGTTCTGCCAGAGTTTTTTCATGACCCTCCTCCCCCCGGCCCCCTCCTCCCAATCCTGGGAGGAGGATTGGGAGAGGGGGAGACTAGGTGGGGTTGGGGGCTATGGCTCCCCTCACTCCCCTCCTCCCAGGATTGGGAGGAGGGGCTGGGGGAGGAGGGATTCGGAGAGGTCGGCAACGCCGCAGCCAAGCACTTCTCCGGCGTGGCTTCCTCGCGCGAAAACTCCGCTGAGATCACGCCTTGGCGCATGACAAGCACCCGGTCTGCCACGCCCAGTACCTCGGGCAAGTCTGAAGACACCATTACCACTCCCACTCCTCGCTCAGATAGATCGTACAAAATGTCATAGATCTCACGCTTTGCTCCCACGTCAATGCCGCGCGTCGGCTCATCAAGAAGGAGCACTTTGACATCCTCGCTCAGCCAGCGCCCCAGAATCGCTTTCTGCTGATTCCCCCCCGAGAGCAAGCCGATCTGCTGCTCTAGGTTCGGAGTCTTGACCCGCATCGCCTCGACTTGCTGGGTCGCATTCTCGCGCTCCGCAGGCTCGTTGATCCAGAAGCCGAGCTTGGAGAACCGCCGCCGCGCGGAGAGATTGATGTTCTCCGCCACCGAACGCACGGAGACAATGCCCTCTTTCTTGCGATCCTCGGGGCAGAGGCAGATGCCATTTTTAATGCTCTGCGCTGGGTTGGCGTAGATCTCTTTGAGTAGCTCCGTGCGCCCCGCTCCCACTAAGCCAAATATCCCCAAAATCTCGCCGCCGCGCACGGTGAGGCCATGGCTTTCTAGTGCGATTGCTCCCACACTGCGTGGCCGCCAGCCGTAGATGTCGGAGATATCGCGACCAACCATGCTCTTGACCACGCCTGCCGCATCGGTCTGAGCGCTTGGAACCGTCTCGATGTGCTTGCCGTCGCGCAACACCGTTACGGTGTCGCAGATCGCAAAAATCTCATCCATGCGGTGCGAGACATAGAGAATCGCTTTCTCCTGGCGCTTGAGCTTCTCGATAATCGCAAAGAGCGTCTCCACTTCCCGTGCCGAGAGTGAGCTGGTCGGCTCATCAAAAGCGATCACTTTGGCATCTCTGGAAAGGGCCTTGGCTATCTCAACCATCTGCCGCTGCGCCAGCGAGAGATCGCCTACTTTTGTGTTGGGATCAAGCGCGATTCCCAGCTCCTCCAGCTTACCAACAGTCTGGGCGACCAACTCTCGATTATCCACCCAGCCGGTTTTTGACGGCAAGTGCCCCAAAAAGACATTCTCCGCCACGGTCATCTCAGGAACCAAGTGTAGCTCCTGGTAGATCACCGCAATCCCGGCTTGGATCGCATGAAACGGCGAGCCAAAGCGCAGTGGCTTGCCCTCCAGCACAAGCTGCCCCGTGTCGGGCTTGTACATCCCGGAGAGAATCTTGAGCAGCGTGGACTTGCCTGCCCCATTCTCGCCACAGAGCGCATGGACACTGCACCCCGAAGCCGAGAACGAGACCTCCGAGAGCGCTTGGACGCCCGGAAAGGCTTTCGAGAGATTCTGGAATTCGAGCATGATTTATCGTGTCCCGCCGGTTGGAGCGGCGGGACTTGAGAGCGCTTCGCGCTACGAAGGCCGTTCCGGCCATAATGCATTCCCTATGGGCGGAACGCCCTTTGTAGCCGAAGGCTCTTTAGCCATCCCGCTCTAACCGGGGTGGCTACTCGATGCCTTCCTCTTTAAGCTTGGCGACGAAGTTAGCACGATCAATCAGCGTGCCCTTGGTATAGGTCTCTTTGGCGGGCTCTTTGCCGTCCTTGATCCAGTTGTACATCGCCTCCGCCGTCGAGAAACCGTGGGTGCGCGCGGAGAGCAGCATCGAGGCGTGGAAGCCGGTCTTGGCTTTCTTGAGGTCGTCCTTGCCGCTGGTGCCGTTGATGCCGATCCCGATCACGTTCTCGGGCGCGATGGATTTTTGCTCGGTGGCGCGGACAAAGCCCAGTACGCCATCATCGTTGGACGAGTACGCGACCCAGTGCTTGATCTCGGGGTGCTGGGTGAGGATAATATTGGCCGCATTGACCGCCGTCTCCATCTGCTGGGGCTTCTTCCAGGCGCTGAGAAAGAAGTTCTTCTCCGGCAGGCCCGCCGCTTTTAAGGACTCACTCGCGCCATCCGTGCGCTGCTTACAGGACTCGATCTCGTCTACCGTCAGCACCGCCGCTCCGACTTCCGCCAGGTTCCAGCCGCGCTTCTTGGCTTCGTCGGCGAGGGCGACTCCCACGCCCTTGCCAATCTCCGAGGCGGAGATACCTAAGTAAGCCACATCGGTGAGGGGCTTGCTATCGGGACCAAGCAAGCGGTCGTCCACGGTGAGCAGCTTGAGGTTTTTCTCTTTGCACTTGGCCACAATGGTCGCGCCCAGCTTGGTGTCTGGGGTGCAGATAATCAGTCCCTGAGCGCCCTGAGTCGCGATATTGTTGATCGCGCTGTCCACGCCCTCGGCGTCTTTGGCCTCGATCTTGATCAGCGTGAAGCCATATTTTTTCGCGGCTTCATCGGCGAACTTCCACTCGGTCTGGAACCAGGGCTCGGCGGAGTCTTTCACCACGAACCCGATCTTCACATCGGACTTGGGAGCATCGGCTGTGGGCTTGTCGCCGCCTGTGGTGGGTGTGTTGTTGCTCGGGCACCCGGTGAGCGTCAGTGCCCCCAAGGCTGCCATCATTAGAAAATATCGTCGCTTCATACAGTCTGAGTTCCACAGACAAAGCCGATTTTCCTGCTACAGCTTGGGGAAGAGGTCCTGAAGCTCGGCGAGGACACGTAAATACTCCGGGTCGCCGGTGATTCCCTCGCGCCACGCAAGGCCGCGCTCCATCAGATCAAAGACTTTCTGGACACGGGCTCCGGGAATCGGCTGGCCTTTTTCATCGCGATCTCGGCCCAGGAGCCAGAGCGTGTCGCAGGTCTCGACAGCCGCCTCAATATCGTGGGTTACTAAGACAAACGTCTTGTGTTCGTCCACGGCGGCGGCCTCGCCAAGAAGCTTGATGACATTATGGACGGCAACCGGATCAAGGCCGGAGAACGGCTCGTCCATGAGAACTAAAAACTCGGAGCAGAGGAGCTGCTGGGCAATGGCGACGCGTTGGCGCTGGCCGCCGGAGAGCTGGATGGGGTATTTCTTGGCGTGCTCGCCCATCCCAAAGCGCTCCAGCAGGTTCATGGCTTTTGCGGCATCGTTGTCCGTGGCGACCAGGAGATTCGAGAGAACGGTGCGGTGGGCAAAGAGGGGGTAGTCCTGCGCCACCACACCGACCGTTCCGCGCTTCACCGGAAGCCCCTCGGCTCCAAGGGAGACTTTCCCGCTTGTGGGCTCCATCAGCCCCGCGAGGATGCGAAAGAGCGTCGTTTTCCCCACTCCCGATGGCCCGAGAAGCCCGACTATCTGGCCTTGCTCACGTCCGGGAACATGGACATTTTTAATCTCCGCATTGACATCTTTTAAGATCGGGCGACCATTGTAGCTATGGGAGATGCTCTCGATCTTAAGCAGCGTCTCCCGAATTTCATAGGCTGTACTCATGCGTCGCTCCGCTCTTTATTGAGATCGGCCCAGGGGCAGAAAATCTGCCGGATCAGGCCGATGGCATAGTCTTGAAAGAGCCCGACACAGAGCACGAGGATCTGGATCGCAAAGACCTTGTCCATGTGGAAGTACTTGCGCTGAATGTCCAGTGCCACGCCGAGGCCGCCCTCACTACGATAGAGCGCCTCGACCATAGGAAGAAGTGTCCAGGCAATCGCGGCGTTCTGGCGCACGGCATCGAAGACCTTGTCTATCGTCCCCCGGATCACCACCTCCCAGACCACGCGCCACTCGGAGAGCCGGAGCGTGCGGGCGTAGTCGTACTGGGACCGAGGAATCTCGGCGATGATCGAGAGGAGCGATGTCAGTAAGAAGACACTCATTCCCAGTGTGAGCATCGCGAGTTTTACGGGCCGGTCTCCCCCTAGCATCAGGGTAAAGACCACCGAGAAGCCCACCAGCGAGAGAAAGCGCCCGCGAGAAACAACCAGTGCCAGGGGCCGAAAGACCGGGATCACGGTGAGATACGCCAGGCCCATGGAGATCACGGTCGAGAGTGCCAGTGCCTGCAGAAACAGTCCCAGGCTCACGATCAGCTCCTGACCAATCCCTCCCCGCCAGAGCTCACCCAGCGCCGAGAACACTTCACCGGGGCGTGGCAGTACTTTAAACGGCGAGGCCAGCCAGAGGATCAGAAAGAGCGCCGCCTCCCCGAGCAAGATCAGCCGAAAGGTTGTCGGGGAGATGACTTTATTGGGAGTAAAAATTCCCATACTATTAGTTTCCTCCCCCCCATCCAACGGGGGAGATTAAAGGAAAATTCCTTATTGTCCCCCCGCTGGGCGGGGGTTAGGGGGCAAGCTGGTCTAATAGCGAACATCTGCTTGCCAGAAAAGAATAGATTGCCGGAGAGAATACTTGGAACTGAAGTTTATTGCGATTACGAAAATCGTCGAAGATGCGGATCAGCCGCGAAAAGTGCTGGACGATGCGGCGCTGGCGGGCTTGGCGGACTCGATCCGCCAGCACGGGCTGCTCAACCCTATCACCGTGATCG
>NZ_JANNYP010000454.1:0-1958 GCF_031410135.1 Armatimonas sp.
GAGACGCTCCCGGGTGTTTTGGAGGCAGAAGACCCCCAGACTCCCTACTGGCCCAACTCGCCCTTCGGTGGCGCGGACTGTCGGGATGAAAACAGCGGCGATAGTCACTACTGGAATGTCTGGCACTCCAAGGAGGCAGGCAGCAATGGCGACTGGGTTAACTACGAAAAGTGCGACACACGCTTCTCCAGTGAGTTTGGTTTCGCTGCTCCTGCAGGATTGACAGCATGGCAGTCGGCTCTTGCCCCTGAGGATCTGTCCGTTCGTTCACTGAGTTCCCGCTGGCACGACAAGACCCGCAAGGGCTACGAGACATATTTGGGCTTTATCCAGATGCACTTCCCCGAGCCGCAGTGCTTCGCTGACCTTGTCTACTTTGGCCAGTGCAACCAGGCGCTCGCCTTCGCCTTCGGTATCGAGCACTGGCGACGGCGTAAGGGACGCTGCTGGGGAACTCTCTTCTGGCAGCTCAATGACTGCTGGCCCACGCACTCCTGGTCTGTAATAGACAGCACCGGCGAGCACAAATTGGCCTACTTTGCCATTAAGCGTGCCTATGCGCCGCTCCTGCTCTCTCTAAAGCGCGCGGGGCGAACCATCGAAGCTCATATTGTCAACGATACCTTGGTGGCAATTCCTGGAAAGCTGAGCTTGCACCTCCTGACCTTTGAAGGGGAGCCTGTCTCGGTAGCGGAACAGGCCGTCGTCGCCCCTGCCAATGCCGCATCCGGTGCGGCGCTCTCGCTTGCCATCCCTAGTTTTATCGCCGATGCAGGCATGGATGTCTTTGTTCACGCCACGCTGACACCCGATCAAGGGGAGCCTCTGGAGAGCTTCTTGTTGCTCGCCGAGCCCAAAGACCTGCGCCTCGCCGACCCTGGCCTGCGGACGTTTGTCTCTGAGCACTCGATCACCATCCAAGCGCAGCGCTTCGCCGCGTTTGTCACACTCTACTTTGAGGGAGTTTCCCACCAGCCCCACCTCTCCGATAACGGCTTTCATCTGGCACCAGGCCAGAGCCGAACGATTCTGATCAACCATATACCCGATCACAAAACACTAGCACAACTCGGGGCACAATTGCGTATCCGTCATCTGTAAATAGTGGTGTGAAAAAAGTAGTACTACTAGTTTTAAAAATGCGAACCTCTGGATTTAATAGGTTAATACAGGGGTAAATACCGTAAATTAACAACTTTACTAACCCTGATTGACTATCTCTCCATAATAAAACATATCTAATTTTCTGGAGAGAATAAATATGAGTCGTTTTCTTGCGACAATTGCGATATCAAGCATTTCAGTGTTTCCTTTGATGGGTTGTAGTGGCGGTGGTAGCCTATCATCGTCTTCACCGGTAAAAGCGGCGATTCCCTCACCAACACAACTTCGTAGTTATAACATCACTGTGAGCGGAACCCGTGGTAGTATCCCACTCTCCGTTTTAGGTATTTCCAATTTAGTATCACCAGGCAACGGGCTTAGTGCCAAGAGTAAGATCAGCGCAACGAATCTCCTGAGTGTCCCAGAGAGCTATGGTGATCGGCGTTTTGCAGGCTGGGAGTATAATGGCATACGCTTCAGTACTTCGGCCGTTGTCAACGATCTCCCCGCCACTCTCAATACAGGTGAGACTATAACTGCCGTTTACGAACCTGTGGGATTGCACACAGGCCAACTTACACCAAACTATAATCAGAGTGAGTATTATTATTGGAAAGCTCCCAGTCAGGCAGGACTCAAAATTTACTTTGACACAACGGTTAGTGATGAGCTAAAGTCTATATTCCAAGAAGGATTTGATCGCTGGTTTAAGGCACTTGGTTCCAGCTTTGATTATGTGCTCGTGACGGATCAAGCAGAGGCCCAGATAGTTGTGAAGATGGGGCCTGTCGAAAACTCCGTAGCACAAACGTCAATTATAGCAATGAACACGATTCCTGCTCCCTTAGTGAGTG
>NZ_JANNYP010000455.1:0-15537 GCF_031410135.1 Armatimonas sp.
CTGGAGCGCTAACCCCACCGCGCTGAGTGTCTCACACGGCCCCATTACAGAGCCGGGTTGCGGGCGTGCACCCATGGAGTGCAGCAGTCGCGCGGTGTCGAGCTTGCTACGAAGGCAGGCACGCTCAAAGGCGTGCTGGACGCCATCGGCTCCTAGGCTATGGAGCATCTTGACCAGCTCATCCTGCCCGACATTGGCGGCGTAGGAGAGAGTCGGCCCCCAGTTGCACTGCGCCGTGCCGCGTGCGTTCTCTTTCAGCAGCGACGGGTATTTCTCAATGAGCCCACGGACGGCCTCCAGATCGCCGCGCCAGATGGCATCGATCAGCTCACAGGCGAGCACCAAGCGCGGCCAGCTCGGCACGCCGTAGGCACGGGCAAGCGTGAGTTGCGCGTCTGAGAGTTTGGCTTTGGTCGGAATGGGGGGTGTGGGATGAAACTCCCTCAAATCGGCGAGGGCATCAGGGGCGCTTGCGTGGAGCGCGGTGAGTAGCTCTTTGGCCTGGTGCTTGAGCTGCGTGAGATCAGGCCGGACGGGTAAGTGACGAGCGGACATAGAAGTCCTCCTTTTTTGTGTTGCGCCCGGTATCCGCTCATTCGGGCAAAAAGGAGGCTTGGGTAAGACCAAACCAGCGCCAAAAACATAGTCAGGTGAACTCAGCTCTTCCCGCGGATAGGAGGCATCCTGCATGCCTGTGCCTCCTAGTTTAGCTGAGTTTTCAGGAGATGTCAAGCAACTGTTTGCCTGGATTACACGATTACTTTGGCTCTATTGTCAATGAGGGAATCGTGATAATTGCTGTTCGGTTTGCACGCTCTTCTAGCAACCGTAGCTTGATGGGCTTTTGGTTTTTCAGCGCCTTGAAGACCAAAAGGCCTCGCACAAACTCACCCGGAAGGACCTCTTGATTGATCGAGAGCTTATTGACTAGCGAGAGGTAATCGGTCTGCCAAGCCAGCTTCTGGCCGTCTTCATCGGTTAGTGTGGGCTTGAGAGTGTTCCAGTTGAGCTGTTGGGGGCGAGCCAGTAGATTGGTGAGCTTGAGCTGCACCGTGAAGATGCGAAAGTCCTGATAGGGTTTGTACTTCCCCACAGGGTTTTCATGAATCGTGACCGCTTGAACCTCTGCCTCAAGGCCACTGACATCAAAGGGTTTTCCAAACTCGACTTTCACCTCACTCAGAAGCTCTAGGCTATCCGGACTGAAGCTGGTCTTCATCTTGCCTATCTGTTCGCTGAGATCGTAGCGCAGGACGGCTCCCGAGCCGCGCTGGACAATGAGCTTACGAACCGGCCCTGTCGCATAGATTGGGAGGACAACCTGAAGCCGGACTTTCTGTGCGGGCTTGAGTGCTGTCTGGTAAGACTTGCTATTTTCTGGCTGGTAGAGTGGTCCACTGGCCAAAAAATTCTTGTCATCGGGCGAGACCGCCGTGAACGTAAACGCGCTGGAGTTTACCGTCATGTCCGTCATTTTTTGCGGGTTCTGAACCGTGAAAGTCAGCAAGAGAAGCCTCTGATCCGCTCCGGCAACCACAGCAGCCTCGGGAGTCTTATAGTATGGAGCCACCTGCGCCGATTCTAGCGTAAAGTGAAGCTCGCGGTCTTTCTCTCCGAGCTGGTAGGTCACGCCAAGCTTGCCATTATCGCCGGGAAGCTGGGCGGTTCCCTTGGTAGGTGCTAGGTTGCCTTGTCCCGGTGTCGTAGGTTTGGGTTTGACTTGTGCCACACTCACCGTGGTGCAGACCGCAAGCATCCCGAGAGCAGCAGTGAAAGAGGCAAAATGTTTTTTTCGGAGCACTTTCATAGTAAGCTCACTGTACCCTGATTGTGTTTTCATCGTCAACTACCAGATTTGGATGGTACAACAATTAGGCATGAGCTGTCGCGTCTTCACCCTGATTGAGCTACTCGTGGTGATCGCCATTATCGCGCTTCTGGCGGCGATTCTCTTTCCGGTCTTTTCACAGGCTCGCGAGAAAGCCCGTCAGACGAGCTGTCTCTCCAACGCCAAGCAGCTGGGGCTGGCGATTGCGATGTACAGACAAGACTACGACCAGGTCAATCCGCGCCACCGGCTCTGTCCTGATCGAGCTGGAGATGGGCTTTGCTCAACAGCCAGCCCGACAAGCTCCACCGGCCCCAGCGAGACCTGGTGGGCTCCCTACGGTGGCAGTGCAGGAATGCTCCAGCCTTATGTGAAAAGCCCAATGCTCTTCCTGTGTCCCAGCTACCCACAGGGCCAAGTCGGCTACGCCATGAGCTATGTCAGCGTCGGGCCGATGGGAAAGCCTGATGCCGAAGTGACCAATCCGAGCGTAATGTTCGTCTGGGATCATGCCCGCACGCCGGGCTGTGCCGACACGCGCACGGGCAACACAGGGCCGGTCTGGGGAATCTTCCCTGTCAGCGCGGACACGGCCCACACACACTACCCCACTCGGCATAGCGGCGGCTTTACCACGCTACGCTACGACGGCAGCGCCAAGTGGCGCAAGCCCGCGAGTCTGACGAATACAGACTTTATAGGAGCGCCATAAACGCCATCGCCGCGTGGGAGAGTGCCTCGTCGGAGCGCCAGACTAAAGCGAGGGTGCGCGTGGGGCGGGGCTCGGCGAGCTCGATAATCACGGTGCCGGGTGGCGGACTCAGCGCGAGGCGGGGCAGGAGTGCGATACCAAGCCCCGCAGCGACGAGGGCCTGCATCCCGCCCGCCGAGCCCGAGACGCAGGCGATGCGCGGCGTAAACCCCGCGGCCAGGCATGCCGCAAAGATCGGGTGCTCCGGCGACTGTCCCTCGGGAACCCAGACCCAGCTCTCGCCCGAGAGCGAGGCGAGCGTGGGCGTGGTGCCAGCGAGGGGGTGGGCTTCTGGGACGATCAAGGCAAGCTCCTCGGTGAGTAAGATGCGTTGGTTCAGGCCGTCTAAGGCGCAGGGCAGGTGCACAACCCCCAGATCCGCACGGCCTGCCAGCACGGACTCGGCGATGGCACGCGCCGGGACGGCCTCGTGCACGGAGATGCTGATGCCCGGATGCGCCGTGCGAAAGCGTGCGAGCAGCGGCGGCAAGAGATGCTGGCTCGGTGTCGGGAGCGTCCAGAGGCTTAGCTTTCCCGCCTCAAGCCCCACCACGCGCCGCACGCCTAGCCGTGCCTCTTCCTCCAGCGCGATCAGCCGCTCGGCGTAGCCCAGAAGCGCCTCCCCTGCATCGGTCAGGCGTACGCTGCGGCCCTGCCGGTGAAAGAGGCTTGTTCCCAGCTCTTTCTCCAGAGCGGCGATCTGCGCCGAGAGCGAGGGCTGCGCGATATGGCACTGTACTGCTGCCTGCGTGAAGTTTAACCGCCGAGCCGCCGCCACAAAGTAACGTAATTGAAAAAGCTCCATAACAAATTAGGCTATTGTGCAGTATTTGGCATGGAATCTGCTTGATCTCTTTGGTATGAGAATCACCTGGCGCCCCGACTTTGAACCAAACCGTCCCCTGACGACGCACCCTTCTTCCTCGACGCGTCACATGGGAGCAGAAAGTCCCCATGCGGGTATGGATAAAATTGAGCAGGAAGTGATCCTGATGGCCTCCGTTGCCACCGCAGAGCTTGCCAACTGCCGTGTCGCGCAGGGCAGTGTGGGGGATTCCTCGACCTTTGCGCACTTTCTGGCCGACATGGAGCAGTTTGAGGGACGCTTCCGCAGCATCTTGCTCGATCCGTCTCTGAGCCGCTACCAGACCGCACGCCTCAACCGGATCTTCCGTGCCTACCAGCAGCTCCGTCCTGTAGGCCAGCTCCGCCGTCATATTGAGTTTCCCCTCCTTTCCATCACCGAGCACAATGACTTTATCCGAATGGAGCTGGGTAAGGCTGTCGGGGCGGTGACTCTCCTGGGGCATAAGTGTGTCCACAGCATGCGCGAGCCCGGCTGGGCAGGGTTTATGGAAGCTCAGGCTGCCCATGAGCAGGCGGAGGCGCAGGTGCAAGAGACTCGAAGGCGTCTTCGTGCTGTGCTCTCATCTGGAGCCTTTCGTGCTGCACAAGCAGCGCTATTTGCCTTGGATGTCGCCTGTGTTGCCTTCCACGGGATCGCCAAAGAGCACTCCGAGATTCTCCGCCCTGAGGTGATCAACCAAATGGGGAACCTGATGTCACGGACGCTTCGGGATGATCTTCCCGCACTGATGTAGCCGACTTTTCAATAGACAGTACGCCCCCTCCCATGCTATAATTGGCACGGTCAGGGGGTAGTTTTTTTTGGGCACAACAGCAGCAATTGTTCTAGCCGCGGGCAAGTCCACACGGATGCGCTCCAAGCTCTCCAAGGTGCTTCATCCGGTCTGTGGAAAGCCGGTTCTTTTTCATATCTTAGATGCGCTTGCCGCCGCCGGGGCCGAGCGCCGCATCGTGGTGATAGGCCACGAAGGCGAGACCGTAAAAGCGCGTGTCGAGGCCGCCTATGCGGGTCAGAATATCGAGTTTGTTTGGCAACACAACCCCAAGGGCACTGGCCATGCCGCCCAGCAGGCTGAAGAGGCCTTAGCCAATCACGAAGGGTCGGTTTTAGTCGTCCCTGGCGATGCACCCCTGCTCTCTGCCGACGTGCTCTCCGAGCTTCTGGTAGCGCACACGGGCGGCGCGACACTTCTTTCTGCCGTCTTAGAGGATGCAGGAAGCTACGGGCGGATTGTGCGGGCTGCTGATGGCTCCGTGGAGGCGATCGTCGAGGCCAAAGATGCGACGCCTGAGCAAAAACAAATCCGCGAGATGAACGCTGCGGTCTATGTCTTTGATAGCAAGTCGCTCTTTGCGCGGCTGAAGAACCTCACGCCCAACAATGCCCAAGGCGAGCTCTATCTCACCGACGTGATTGGGATGACCCGCGCTGCCGGAGAGCCGGTGCGGGCCGTGGTCGCCAAAGACAACAACGTGACGCTCGGGATCAACACCCGCGTCGAGCTGGCTGATCTCAATGAGATTCTCCGTAAGCAGCTTCTCAAGGAGTTGATGCTCTCGGGTGTGACGGTTCTGGACCCCGCGACGACGTATGTGGAAGTCGGCGTGATGGTCGGGCAGGACACGGTGCTTCATCCCGGGACGCACTTGCGCGGTGCAACCACCATCGGCGAGGACTGCATCATTGGTCCCTACACCGTGATCACGGACTCCACCGTGGGCAACGGCTGTAAAGTCGGGCCGTTTGCCCAGCTCCGGGGTAAGGCGATTCTGGGTGACAAGTGCAAGATCGGCAACTTCGTCGAAGTCAAGAACGGCAAGCTCGCTGACAACGTCTCGGCGTCGCATCTGGCCTATCTGGGCGACACAGAGATCGGAACCAAGACCAATATCGGGGCGGGGACGATCACCTGCAACTACGACGGCTTCACCAAGAGCAGGACAGTCATCGGCGCGGATGCCTTTATTGGTAGCAACTCCACACTGGTCGCACCCGTGACCATTGGCGATGGGGCACTGACCGCGGCGGGCTCGGTGATCACCCAGGATGTCCCAGCGGAGGCAATTGCCATCGCACGGGAGCGACAGAGCAACTTGGAAGGGGCGGAGACGATCCGCCGTGACAGAAAGCAAAAAGAGCGAGAAAATGGCTAGAAAAGCGCTTCCCATCGGTAAGAACCTGCGTATCTTTGCGGGTAGTGGTAACCCGGCTCTGGCAACGTCTATCGCCCAAGAGCTCGGGGTTCCGATGGGCAAGATGCTCCTCACACGCTTTGCTGATGGCGAGATCCGCGTCCAAGTGGATGAATCCGCACGTGGGATGGATGTCTTTCTGATCCAGCCGACCTGTATGCCCGTCAACGATAACATGATGGAGCTGTTGATCTTGCTCGATGCGTTTCGACGTGCCTCGGCGCAGCGTATCACGGTGGTGCTTCCCTACTACGGCTATGCCCGCCAAGACAAGAAAATCAAGCCCCGTGAGCCCGTCACCGCGCGCCTCGTCGCGGATCTCATCTCGGAGTCGGGGGCGAACCGTGTGGTCTGTGTGGACCTGCACGCCAAACAGATCCAAGGCTTCTTCCGCCTCCCCGTGGACCACCTCTACGCCGGGCCGATTCTGGGGGCACACTTTAAGGAGATCGGGCTTGTCAATGGTGATACTTGTGTCGTCTCCCCCGACGAGGGCGGCGTCACCCGTGCCCGCACGCTCGCGGAGACCCTCCAAGCGCCTCTTGCCATTATCTCCAAGCGTCGTCCCTCGCCCAACAAAGTCGAGATTACGGAGATCATTGGGGATGTCTTTGGTAAGAACTGCATCATCATTGATGACATGATCGACACGGGCGGCTCGATTGTCGGTGGTGCCCAAGCCCTCATCGCCCGTGGTGCCGCTTCTGTCACCGCCTGCTGCACCCACGGCGTCCTCTCCGAGCCCGCCATAGACCGCATCAGCGCCAGCCCCATCGAGCGCGTCGTCCTCACCGACACGGTTCCTTTTCGTTACTACGACCACCCCGCTGCCGCCAAGTTCACCGTCCTTTCCGTCGCCGAGCTTTTAGCCGATGCCATCCGCCGCATCCATTGCGATGACTCCGTCAGCGAACTCTTCGAGAAGCAGTGGTAGCATAGGCTTATGAGAAAAGAGATTCGTAACAGCCTGATCTATTTTGGTGTGCTGATGCTTATGATGGTGGTGGGCATTACGATCGCTCTGCTTCGTGGTAATGGCAAGTAGTCGAGAGAGCCTGTGGATAACTTGGCACTTATCCACAGGTTATCCACAGGTGATAGAGCAAGCATGAAACTAATCGTGGGGCTGGGAAACCCCGGAACAACCTATTCAAAAACGCGACATAATATCGGCTTTGAGCTGGTAGACGCCCTAGCTAAGGCCCACGGGATCGCGCTGACCAACCGGCGTGACAAGGCCGTCACCGGGCGCGGAATAATCGCGGGGCAGGCCGTGATGCTGGTCAAGCCACAGACCTACATGAACCTCTCGGGCGATGCGGTGAGCGCAATTGCCGCCAAAGAGGGCATTGAGCGTAGCAATATCCTCGTCATCTGCGACGACATCAACCTGCCGCCAGGCCGGATGCGCCTGCGCTCCAGCGGCTCAGCAGGCGGGCAGAACGGGCTCAAAGACCTAATCGTCAAGCTAGACGGTGAGGACTTCCCGCGTCTGCGCATCGGCGTCGGCGCACCGCCCGCCGCGGGCGGCGAGCAGGTCAACTGGGTGCTCTCGAAGTTCTCACTCGCCGACCGCAAGCTTATGGACGAAGTGCTCATCGCCGCCATGGGAGCCGCCGAGCTCTGGCTCAACGAGGGCACTCTGGCGGCGGCCAATCGCTTCAACGGCCTCGTGGTGACGGTTTGAAGCCGGGTGGGTTCGTGATTCTGACTACTGCGCGGTCCAGCCGCCGTCCACAAAAAGCGTGGTTCCGGTGATAAAGCTGGCGGCATCGGAGGCTAAAAACACGGCGCTTCCGGTGATCTCATGCAGCTCGCCCCAGCGGCCCATGGGGATCTTGGCCACAAACGCGGCGTAGGCTTCGGGGTTCTCCAGCAGCGGCTTGTTCATGTCCGTGGCAAACGGGCCGGGGCAGATCGCGTTGACTGTGACGCCCTTGGTCGCGTACTCCAGCGCCAGGACGCGCGTCATGCCTAATATCGCAGCTTTGGACGATGCGTACGGAATTCGCCCCGCCACCCCGATCACGGAGAGAATCGAGCCCAGATTGATCACGCGGCCCCAGCCGCGCTCGGCCATTCCCGGCGCGAACTGCTTGGAGACTAAGAACGGCGCTTTCAGATTGACGTTAATCACCGCATCGAACTCGGCCTCGGTGAGATCAGCGATTCCGCCGCGGATATTGACCCCGGCATTGTTGACCAGAATGTCCACGGGGCCGCCTAGCCCAAGCTCAACTGCGCTCGCCATCGCGGCCACCTCGGCAGCACTAGTCACATCGGCGGCAAACGGGACAATGCGCCGCCCAGTTGCTTCAGAGATCTCAGTGGCAGCGCTGTCCACATCGGCCTGCGTCCGGCTCACAATCGCCACATCCGCCCCCGCCTCGGCCAGCGCCTGCGCCATCACACGCCCTAGGCCCTTGCCCCCACCCGTCACCAGCGCCCGACGACCGTCGAGGCGAAACAAATCCAGAACCGTCTTACTCATAGGAGGCATTATAGCAGGATACAATCCGTCTACGATGACCACGATTGAAATCACGCAGGCTCATTGGCAAACTATCCCCGGCGCGAAGCCACTTTTCGAAATCTACGGCTACTGGCCCACTCTTCATGATGCCATTGTCCGCGAGCTAAAAGTTGGGTTTACAGGGCGCGAGCTAACGCTTGTGATGGACTATAGCGACCTTGTACTGGGACGTGAGAATGAGCCCAACATATGTACACGAATCACGATGCGCTGGTTTGGGATCACAGAGTCCACGCTTCGCCTGCACAACGGCGATCTCTATGGCATTGGTTTTACTCATGCCAATGGCTTCCTCGAAACCCACTTCAAGGACTACTGCTACGGCCTTGATGGAGCAATCACTGCTGAGGGAGTTGAAGTGATACACATTGATCTCTCGCCCGTGCGTCCCGACGACCAGCTTATTGAAATTACCCTAGGCTAAAACATTAAAAAGAGGCTTCTGGGGCAGGGCTCGAACCTGCGTCCACCCGGTCCAAGAGCCAGGCGCTCTACCACTGAGCTACCCAGAAGCACTCTTATTGTATCGAAAGGGCCGGAGCCTTTCCAGAAAACACTTTTCGCTCCCGTAACCACTTCGCCAGAAAGGGGCTATGGACATTCACACCGTAGACCAGCTCCGGTGTGGACGTGAAAGCCACCGATGTGGCGGCAGGACGTGGCCCCAGCCAGCCATCTAGCCCAACAATACTGACCTCTTGCTCGTTGCAAATCTGCTGAACCTTGGAACGACCGCAAAGAGCACGCCCCGTCAGCACTTCCCACGGCGGTGGCAAAACCGCCCAGACCAGCGTATCGGGGTGGACACTGCGATTCAGTGAGCGATGCCACGCCGCAACATCTGCCGCCATCAGCCGCATGACCTTACCTGGACAAAGCTCGTCTAGCAGGCTTTCCATTCCCAGTGCCACCAGAAAGGCAAACCAGCCATCACGCGCTCGGTTCCATGCTCCCGCAAGCTGGTTCCAGGTCGAGGAGTCGTCGCCGCGCTTGACAATCATGGTGGTTCTCTCAAATGTCATTTGCTGCGAGAGTCCTTCAAGCTCGTGCGCAATGCCAGTCAAGTAGTGGAACCAGAGACCCAACAGCTCTCCCTGCTCACGTTCAGAGAGATAAGCCAGTACCTCAGGTGTTGGTAAGACATGGGCAATAGCAACCCAGCTTGCATAAGGCTCGCGCTTGCAACGGTCTAATAGCATCTTAGCGACCGTGTCAAAAGGGCGTGTTTGGCCGTCTGCGGTGAACTGACTACGGAGCCCTAGTCGTGCGGTGTAGTAGGCGACAAAGCATGCGCTACAGGCATTGGCATAGAACAGCTCCTCAGGGATATGCGCGGCAAGGCCATGCTTAGCCACCAGAAAAAACGTCCGCTTCTTCTGCTCGTGAGCCAGTGTGGTGAGTTTTGCCTCTAGTCGTAATAAAAGCCGGAAGCGCTTGTTGTACTGTCGCTTGGAGTACTCCAAACCGTGTGCCTTGCGTAGCTCACGGTTGAGCCGATCCTCTTTAAAACTATTCTGCCCAACGCGGCGTGCGATCTGTGCGCCGACCATACCCACGTACGCCAGAATCGCCTCAGGATCATCGGGGTTAGGGGCAGGTGTATCGCTAGGAAAGAGTTCCTGCACTTTTGCCACCTGCTTTTGCGCACCGGTAGGCCGTAGGAAGTCCTGTGCCATTGAGGTATAGCTAAAGAACATCCGCTTTAGGGAACCACCACGCGCCTGGCTCAGCACTTTCTCTTCATCACGAGTCAGCTCACCGGCCATAAGCTCTCCAACCAGCTCCGCCACATCTTCGGGGCGAAGCCGAGCATCCAGTGAGTAGTATAGCTTTGTCCAAGCATCTGTCATGATGATCTCTTTATCGGCTCCGTTGGGTCATTTGCTCAATGGCCATCCCTAGCTGAAATTATAGCAGGGAACGGAAATGAGGGCGGAGCGCTACTATGATGATGGCGAGTGGCGCAAGGACGCAAAGGAGAGTGAGTCCAATGCTAAAACCCGCAAGTTGTAGTGTTCCGAGGGAGAGTAGAAAACCAATGGCGGAGTAGGCAAGGAGAAACCGCCGCTGTTTTTTGCGAATGCGACGCGGCTGGAGGCGTGCTCCGAGCTGCTGCTGGAAGTTTGGGGAAAGCGTGGGGGCTGTCTCGGTCGCCAGCGACTGGCGAAGAAAGCCCTCAATGGGGTCAGTGGGTTCCGTCATCTGAATATCCTTTCTGCTCTAGTAGCGCTTGGAGCAGGCGGCGTGCACGGTGGAGGTAGGATTTCACTGTGTTCTCGGGCACACCTAGAAGCGTGGCGATCTCTGTCACGGTATGCCCCAGCCAGTAGTGCAGACGAAGCGCGGACTGGTAGACCTCGGGGAGCTGGGCGATGCATTCGGCGAGGGCTTGATTGCGCCCCAGATCTTGGACGGTGTCGTGCGGGTTACTGTCGGGGGCGACTAGCTCGGGGAGCGCTTGGTAGCTAAGATGGGGTGCACGGTAGCGCACCCGCGCCTTGACATTGAGCGCCTGGTTGAAGGCGATGCGGTAGACCCAGGAGCTAAACTTGGCCTCACGGCGAAAAGATTTCAGGGAAGCATGCACCCGCAGAAAGACCTCCTGTGCGACCTCTTCCGCCTCTCCCACAAAGCCCGGCCCCAGAACCGAGACTGCCAGCCGGAAAACGGGCTCCCGGTAGCGCGTGACCAGCTCCGTGAAAGCAGGCTCGTCTCTTTGCGTCACATAGCGGACAACAAGCTCCTCATCGGAACTATCAGTATCCATCGTTGATACGGGAGCCGGGAGAGAAGGCGATCATGAGACCGCCTCCGATAAAGGCCACGGGCAGGGGCGCGGGCCAGTAGCTGCGTCCGCCGGGAAGGAGCCAGAGGGTCAGCATCGTGCCCAGCCCAAAGCACAGCAGCACCACCCCGATGAGCGCACCCACACGGTAGTCGGGTGGGGGCGCCGTCTTGACAAAGAGTGGCTCGATGGGTAGCTCCGGGAGCGGGATGTCTTTCTCCATCGCGACGAGGCGCTCCGCATGCAGAATATCCAGGTAGTGCTGCCGCTCACGAAACTTCAGGTAGTAGTAGCCCAGAAAGGCGGCGGCGAGGGAAAAGATGATAATCCCTTCGCCGATCGTGTGTTCGTTGCTCATGTGTTGGTTTCCCTACGCTTTCCCTCTTTAGACCAGAGGCGGCGCAGAAACGGTTGCAAGGGGCGCACGACAAACTGGTAGGAAGCCAGCAAGAGAGTGAGAGTGCCAACCAAGATCACCAATAGCTTCACGGGCATCGGCAGTGCGCTATTCCGAACGAGAATCTGGAAAGCAACGACCAAGGGCAGGTGCGCTACATAGAGCCAGTACGAAGCATCGGCGAGGTAGCGTAGCCGGGCATTCTCGCGAGAGAGTACGTGCCGCGCGAGCCCTAGCAGGCCGAAGACCATCAGCCAGGCATAGAGCACTTGGAGCAGCTGTGAGAGGATCGGCGCAAGCGTCATGGTGATCAGCCCCAGCGGCAGCACCAGAGAGAGTGCAAGCGACAGAGTTAGCTTCCAGCGACGACCCAGCACTCCCTGGGTGTCATCGGCTTCGTAGTAGAGTGCGCCAAAGAAGAAGAACACCGCGTAGTAGGCCAGCAGGTGGGGCGGCGGAACCAGCCCCGTGGCGGTGTCCGGGCCAAAGCTGGGCATACTGATTCCCATGAAAAGCTGTGGGAGGAGCGTGAGGGGAACGAGCCAAAGGGGACGAGGACGTGTCTTACGCTCCGCCCGCCGCGTCCAGAGAACAAAGAGCGGCAGGAGCCAGCACAAAAACCAGAGAAACCAGAGGTGCTCGAAGACGGGAGTTGCAAACCAGGGTGCCCTCAGAAACGCGCCGTAGCGAGTACGGGCTGTCTCCCAGGCCGTCTTGGCTTGGGGAGCCGGAGCAGGCAAGAGGGCACGGCAGCGCTCCTGACCCGCCGCGATGCTTTCTTGCGAGCGTGCCGGTAGTCCGAGCTGCCCGATGAGGGGCTGGGTGACCGTTCTGTCGGAGTAGGTCACTTGGGTAGGTGTGTAGCCGCGCTGGGTGCGTGTGGTCGGGTTTGCACCGCTCTGGAGAAGAGTCTCTACGACGGTGTCTTGCCCCAGGAACGCGGCACAGTGAAGCGGGAACGAGCCATCTTTATTGGGCTGGTTCACCTTGGCACCTTTTTCAATCAGGAGCTGCACCAGCGCAACCTCGCCCTGCATCGCGGCCCAGCTCAGTGGAGTGACGCCAAACTTGCTATCGGGCGTGTTTGGATCGGCTCCTGCGGCGAGAAAGCGCCTTGCCTGCTCCGAACTTCCCTGCTGCGCTGCCTCCGCCAGGGTTTGGGCCGGTTGGGGGGCTACAGGAACGGCTGGAGGAACCTCCGCCTTCGACACTACCCAGCGGTAGAGCGGCACAATGGTCAGGAGGCCCAGCAGGCAGGGCACTAGGATGCGGAGCAGGCGCTGCTGAATCAATGCCTTCAGCCCACGCTGCCGCCAGAGTAGCGCGGTGAAGAAACCGCTCACCAGAAAGAACAGTGGCATGCGGAAGCCGTGGATCAGAATCAGTAGAATGCCTAGGCCAGGGCTTGCACTTGCGTCTTGTACCGGCCAGAGCCCCGGTAAAAACGACATCAGCGCGTGCAAGAGAATTCCCAGCAGCATCGCAAGCGCTCGCAATGCATCCAGATCGTGTCGGCGAGGTCTTGGGGGAGCGCCGGTGTGGTGCGAGTGGTTTCTGTGTGTCTCCATGCCCTTAAGACAAGGTCACACCGAACAACGGTTGCAAACCCGAGCTCGTCTTATGTCTCTTTCTCGTCGTCGAGCAGGTTCGTCAGGAAGGTCTGGATATCGGTGATACTCTGGGGGGAGACTTCGTGGCCCATTGGGTACTCTTTGTAGGTCATCAGCACCGGGTAGCGCTTTAGCTCGGCCTGGATGGCCCGGCCCTGATCAATGGGGAGAACACTATCGTAGAGGCCGTGGGTGACAAAGACGGGCTTACCGACAAGCTGCATGTAGTGGGCTGCTTGTACGGCGGCCTCGGGGATCAGCCGCCCGCTCATCAATACCGCCGCGTGAAGGCACTCAGGGCGGGTGAGAAGTAGCAAGAGGGCCATCGCCGCTCCCTGCGAAAACCCCATCAAGACGGTCTGGGTGGGATCGGTGCCGTAGTGCCGGTGACACTCCTGGATAAACCTCTCCAGGGTCTCCGCACTCTCAAAGGCGACGTCTTCCTCGAACTCAATGCCCTCTTCGTGGAAGGTGATAGGGTACCAGCCCCAGCCGCCGCCGTGACGAAGCGGCGCACGAGCGGAGACAACCGTGTAGCGCGGGTCGAGCCAGGGAGAGAGCCCAAAGAGATCCTCTTCATGGGAGCCAACCCCGTGAAGCAGAACGAGAAGCGGAGGACGTGCTCCTTCGGCTTGTCGCACCCGATGGATGAGCGAAAACGACATGCCTATATGGTATCGTAAAATTCGTGCAAGAGACCGAGGAAAAACCAGCGAATGCGGAGCAAGTTCTCCGGACACTAGGAGAGCGCTGGCGTGGCGCATTGACACTGCAGTACCGCTCACAGCTGGTGTTAAGCCACCAGGGCGAGCCGGGGCTACGGGGAACTCTTCAGGTAATGCTCCATCGCCCTCGCTTAGCGCGCATTGAAGTGCGTGTGGACAAAGCTGATTTTTGCTGCCTCCGTGTCTGCGATGGCCGCGTGATCTGGCAGCGCAACCAGGGCGTCCCGCTTCGACCTGCCAAGACCCAGAGACACCCGTTTCAGAATACGGTGATGTCGGGGATTCTCCACCCCTTAGACGAAGCCTCTTACTCGGTGGATCAGTTTCTCGCCCCCGTGCCCTTCTGGCTTCCCGGCAAAGACACCACGCGTACGGCCAAGCGCCGAAAAGAGAAAGACCGCGAGCTTTTTGTGGTGACGCAGACCCAGGGAACGAGTATTGACACCCTGACACTGGATGCAAAAAACTACGCACCTATCCGTCTGGTGCGCGTTGGCGACCACGGCGGGACAATCCAGGAGCTTCTGCGTGAGGAGTTCTATGATGTTCAGCTTGGTGGCCCACTTCCCGCGAGTCTGTTTCGCTGGAATAAAGAGGATGAGCAGCGGCGATGAACAGTAAACACCCTGCCTATGAGGCCGCCGAGCGCCTCCTCAAGCCTGTGGGCCGTCGCGAGACGGGCCAGTACCTCGTGGAGGATATCCACTTGGTACGTCAGGCACTCATCAGCCCTCAGACAACGGTGAGCGCTGCCTACTGCCTCCCCAGCGATGTTGCGGAGCTGGAGTCGCTCTGTGTGGCGCGGGGCATCCCGCTCTATGTTTTGACAGGCGGGCTGCTGCAAAAGCTCACTGGCACGGGCTACGAAACCGCAGTAAGCGCGATTGCCATCGTCCAGCAGCGCCTTGTTGCTCCGGAAGCCCTACTAACGGAAAACTCCCTCGTTCTCTGTGGGGAGCGCATCCAAGACCCGCGCAATGTTGGGGTGCTCATCCGCACTGCCGATGCGCTGGGCTGCTCGGGTCTGCTGCTCTCCGCCGGAAGCGCTGAGCCGTTCTCGCGCCAGGCCGTGCGCTCGACCACGGGGAGTATTCTGCGCCTGCCCATCGCCCTTGCCGCTGACCTTGCTGCGGTTTTAACGACGCTGCGTGCGCAAGGAGCCACGGTAGTCGCCTCGTCGGGAGCCGCCACCCAGACCGCCGCCGAGGCCGATCTGACGCGCCGCCCGCTGGTGATCGTGATGGGAAATGAGCAAGAAGGCATCTCGGAAGCCGTCGCAAGTGCCAGCAGCGCCGTCGTGCGGCTTCCCATGGCCCCAAACACCGGCGCAGACTCCTACAATGTCACCGTTGCCGCCGGAATGCTCTTGTACGAAGCGATTCGGTGAGTCCCCTCGATCAGAACGAGGGGACTAGAGAGCTAAAGCTACAAAGGGCCACCCAAAGGGTACCCGGCCCATAAGAAATTGGGATGGCCGGAACGGCCTTTGTAGCCAAAGGCTCTCCAGCCCCGCCGCTCCAACCGGCGGGGAGGAATATGGTAAAATAATTTCTGGCGCGGAGAGGTGAGCGGAATGGTATCGCCACCGCCTTGAAAGCGGTCTCACCCCTGACCGGGTGTGCGGGTTCGAATCCTGTCCTCTCCGCCTTTTCCGCCGATTGAAATCGGCGTCTATGGGCTTCCAGCCAAAAAGTCGCTCCGCGACTAATTTCCACTTTAGGATGTTTCTCTTAATGGGATGGGATGCTTGGGCTATTTTGGATGGCAAAGAGGTCGGAACTTCTATCGAGTTCAAGCCCGTCTTTATTATTGCAGATGAGAAGCTTCAGAAATGTTCAGGTTGGCGAG
>NZ_JANNYP010000456.1:0-4361 GCF_031410135.1 Armatimonas sp.
CTAGAACGCCGAGCCTAAGGCGAGGCATTGAAATACCTCGCTTCCAACCAGGCTTCGCCTGCGTCCTCACGGACGAAATTGTTACTCAAGGGGGCTTCTTCGTCGGATTCTTCCAGAGCTGCCAGTAGCTCCCCATTGGCATGATGGGTTTTCTGATTCTCAATGTAGGCGATAATACGTGGAGTCAGGCTGGTGTGAAATGCAAAAGCTCCGTAGCCTTCCTGCCATTTGAAAAAGCCATCCGGCGAAACCTGGCTCATGTGGTGAGATGAAGCACCTTTGATTTGCTTCATAATCTCAGCAATGGTTCGGGTAGCTGGTAGGCGAATTGCCAGATGCACATGATCTTCGATGCCACCGATTGCCAGCACTTCCAACCGAAGCTTGGTTGCCTCCAAACGAACACACTCATACAAATCAGCCTCCCCATGAGGCAGAATCAGCGGAAGCCGTCCGTGCGTCGCCCAGACCAGGTGCAAGGGCACAATAATCTTACTGCGCCTCACTACTACCTGCTTCGGACGAAAAGATTGTCTGTGGGAATGAAATTATTTGTCCGAAGGACATCGGCGTAGCCGACACGTAGCGAGGGATTTCAATCCCTCGAACTCGAAGGCACACGATCAACCCCGCGTCTCCATGAGGCTCAGGAAGCGCTCGAAGTAGAAACGGGAGTCCATCGGGCCGGGGGATGCCTCGGGATGATACTGGATGGAGAACACGGGCAAGGTTTTATGAGTCAGCCCCTCGACCGTGCCGTCGTTGAGGTTGATCTGGCTGACTTCAAGCTGGTCTTCGGGGAGCGTGTTGGGGTCAAGCGCATAGCCGTGGTTCTGGCTTGTGATGACAACACGGCCCGTCGGGAGATCTTTCACCGGGTGGTTTGCGCCACGATGGCCAAACGGGAGCTTGAAGGTGCTGCCGCCAAACGCGCAGCCGAGTAGCTGGTTTCCCAAACAGATTCCCATCACCGGCTTCTCGGAGGCGACGAGCTTTTGCACCGTCTCCACGGCGTAGCCCAGCAGTGCAGGGTCGCCGGGGCCGGGGGAGAGAAAGATGCCATCGGGGTTGTGGGCGAGCATCTCGTCTGCCGTGGCCGTAGCAGGAAAGACCTCAGTGCGGATGCCCAGCTTGGCTAGCTCTCTTAAGATATTAAACTTGATGCCGCAGTCTAAGACGCTGACGGTGAACTTCGCCTCGCTCGCCTCTGGCCCCCAGAAGTACGGCTCCGGCGTCGTGACCGTCTTCACCCAGTCAATCGCATCATAGCTCGCGGTGGCCGACTGCAAGCGTGCAAGCAGCTCCTCTCCGGTCTCTTCGGTGCTGAGGGCGCCCATCATGACGCCCTCGTGGCGAATGCGCCGGGTAAGGGTACGGGTGTCGATGCCCGTGATTCCCAGCACACCTGCACGCTTTAAGTAGGTGTCCAGCGACTCCGTGGCGCGCCAGTTGGAGTAGGTATCGGCCAGCTCGCGCACCACAAAGCCCGCCACCTGGACTTTATTGCTCTCAAAGTCCTCGGGCGTGATGCCATAGTTGCCGATCAGCGGGTAGGTCAGGGTGACAAGCTGGCCCGCATAGCTGGGGTCGGTGAGGACTTCCTGATAGCCCGTCATGCCGGTATTAAAGACCACTTCCCCACTGGCTTTCCCCGTGGCCCCAAACGACTCCCCCTCAAAAACCGTCCCATCCGACAGTGCTAGAATTGCTTTCACGAAAAGACCACCTCTCCTCCCACGATTGTCATCACCGGTTTGCCCGTCAGCTTCCAGCCACCAAAGGGCGTGTTCTTGCCCTTACTCACGAATGTCTCCGGGTCTACTGTCCACTCTACCTCCGGGTCAAAGACCGTAATGTCGGCGACACTTCCTAGCTCCAGTGTTCCGCCAGGCAGGCCCAGAATCCGGGCAGGTGCCGTGCTCATCTGTCCGATCAGTGCGGCGAGCGAGAGGTGTTGCGGCTTGACTAAGTACGTGATTCCCAGCGCCAAGCTCGTCTCTAGGCCGTGAATCCCAAAGGGCGCGAGTGGGAACTCCTGGTCTTTTTCGTAGCCCGCGTGCGGCGCGTGATCCGTGGCAATGCAGTCGAGTGTCCCGTCCTTCAGGCCCGCGATCATCGCCTCGCAGTCCGACTCGGTACGTAGCGGTGGGTTCATCTTAGCGTTGGTGTTGTAGCCTTTGCACGCTTCGTCGGTGAGACACCAGTAGTGCGGCCCAGTCTCCGCCGTCACAGGAGCTCCCCAGCGCTTGAGAAAACGAATGATCTCGACCTCACGCGCTGTGGAAACATGCAAGACGTGCAAGTGGCAGCCCGTCATCATCGCCAGCAGTCCGTTGCGCATCACGTCCATCTCGTAGGCTTCCCGTGGCAGACCTTTCAAGCCAAGCACGCTCGCCGTATAGCCCTCGTTCATCACCCCGCCGTCGGAGAGGGCCGTGTTCTCGCAGTGGGCCAGTACGGGTAGCTCCAGCATTGCGGCGTACTCCATGACCTTGCGCATAAAGCCCGCGTCTTGCACTTGGAAAGCATCATCGCTGACCGCAATCGCCCCCGCCCCCTTCAAGTCGCCCATCTCGGCCAGCTCAAGATTCTTAAGCCCCTTCGAGAGCGCCCCGATCACGTAGAGGCGTGCTTTCTTCTCCGCCATGGCGCGGGTGAGAAGATCGCGGATAATCGGCGCAGAGTCAATCACTGGTTGGGTATTGGGCATGCAGGCAACGGCTGTAAAGCCCCCCGCCGCAGCGCTTCCCAGTCCCGAGGCCATGTCCTCTTTGTACTCCTGGCCGGGCTCACGCAGATGAACATGAATGTCAATCAGCCCCGGACAGACCACTTTTCCAGTGCAGTCGTGCTCTTGGTGATCGCCGGTAATTCCCCCACCCAGTCGGATTTCGGCAATCGTACCTCCTTCGATCCGAAGGTCCCCGATACCATCAATCCCGCTCACCGGGTCAATAATTCGTCCATTTCGTAAAATCATAATATTAATCCCGCCGATTGAAATCGGCGTCTAGCGGCGCAATCGCCAAGGAGTCGCGGAGCGACTCCTTGTTGTCCCCCCGCGCGGCGGGGGTTAGGGGGGAAACCACACATCACCCTTCCGCTCCCAGCAGAAGATAGAGAACGGCCATTCGGGTGGCGACGCCGTTGGTGACTTGCTTCTCGATCACAGCGCGGGGCAGGTCGGGGACATCGCCGGAGATTTCGAGGCCACGGTTCATCGGGCCAGGGTGCAGGATAATCGCGTCGGGCTTGGCGGCGCGGAGGGCTTTCTTACTGACACCAAAGAGGTTGCAGTACTCACGGGGTGTCGGGAACAGGGCTTTGGACTGGCGTTCGAGTTGCAGCCGCAGCACCATCACGACATCGGCGTCTTCCAGGCCCTCTTCCAGGTTGGTGTGAACCGTGACGGGCAGCTTGTCGGCATCGGTGGGGAGGAGGGTTTTGGGGCCGATGAGATGCACATCAGCGCCGAGCGTATTGAGGCCCCAGATATTGCTCCGGGCGACACGCGAGTGCAGCACATCCCCGACAATGGCGACTTTGAGACCCTCGATACTACCTTTTGCGTCACGGATCGTGAGGGCATCGAGCAGGCCCTGCGTGGGGTGTTCGTGCATACCGTCGCCGGCGTTGACCACAGGAATGTCCACCCACTCGGCGGCTTGGTGGCACGCGCCACTAAACGGGGTGCGCATGATGACTAAGTCAGCCGTGAGCGCCTGGAGCGTCAAAAATGTGTCGCGGAGGCTCTCGCCTTTGCTGGCGCTTGAGGCATTGCCGCTGATATTGATCACATCCGCGCTCATGTACTTGCCCGCCGCCTCGAAGCTAGAGCGGGTGCGGGTAGAGTTCTCAAAGAACATCGTGATAACCGATTTGCCCCGCAGAGTCGGGACTTTCTTCACATCACGGCGCAAGACTTCCGAGAATGTCGTGGCGTTGTCAAGGATCATCTCAATGGCCTCACGCTCCAGCCCTTCCAGGCCCAAGAGATCACGTCCCGCTAGGTTCATTTATTCTCATCTCCTTTAGCAATGGCGACGGCGTCTTCACCATCGAGCTCAGCCAGCTTGACATTGATGCGCTCGGTGCGCTGGGTCGGGAGGTTCTTACCGACAAAGTCGGCGCGGATCGGTAGCTCGCGGTGGCCTCGGTCAATCAGAACCGCAAGCTGGACGGCGGCGGGGCGGCCAAAGTCCATGAGAGCATCTATGGCGGAGCGCACGGAGCGGCCCGTAAAGAGCACATCGTCTACTAAAATTACGGTCTTATCGGTGATGTCAAAGGAGATGCTACTAGCACGGGCCTCATGGCGACGGACGGCGTAGTCGTCGCGATAGAGTGCGATGTCGAGGCCA
>NZ_JANNYP010000457.1:0-8395 GCF_031410135.1 Armatimonas sp.
ACGTGAACAAACTCGGCTTTATGGAACCTTCTCTGCTTGGGATTCTCTCTGTATCGAGAGAGCAAACTCAAAAATGAAGATGCCACAAGGGGGCTATCAAGTGGCATGAATGGCCTCTCAACTAAAATGGGTCACACCCGATTGATTTTACAGAGCAGTTTGTGATAAACTTCGCAAAGTCAGGCGGCAGCTGTCGCCCGGAAAATATGCCATGCTAAACTCCTACATTCCGGTTCTGGTGATGGGGCTGGTCGCCGTGTTGCTCTCGGCGGTCTTTATTCTGCTCTCTGCCGTTCTCGGGCCGCGCCGTCCCTCGCCGCAGAAGAACAGTCCTTATGAGTGCGGCGTGACACCTATCGGCTCAGCACGGGAGCGGTTCCCGATCAAGTTCTATCTCATCGCCATGCTCTTTATTGTCTTCGATATCGAGACGGTCTTCCTCTATCCTTGGGCGGTAACCTACGCGGCCAGTGGAAGCATGATGCTCTTTAACTTAGCGGAGATGGTAACCTTCGTGGCCATTTTGTTTGTTGGCTACATCTATATCTGGCGTCGTGGCGCCTTCGAGTGGGGCTAGGAATTTTAGAACATGAGCCAGGAAACTGACCAGCCGTTTTTGACGGCGTCGCTAAACAAGATGGTGAACTGGGGGCGTAAAAACTCCCTCTGGCCTGCTACTTTTGGGCTTGCCTGCTGCGCCATTGAGATGATGGCCTCCACCGACAGCCGCTTTGACATGTCACGCTTCGGCTCCGAGGCGTTTCGCGCCTCGCCGCGCCAGGCGGACCTGATGATCGTCAGTGGGCGCGTCTGCAAGAAGATGGCTCCGGTGCTGCGCCAAGTCTACGACCAGATGCCCGACCCCAAGTGGGTGATCGCGATGGGCGACTGCGCCAGCAATGGCGGTGTTTTCAACAACTACGCCGTCGTGCAAGGCGTGGACCAGATCGTCCCCGTGGACATCTATGTCCCCGGCTGCCCCCCAAGCCCCGATGCGCTGATCCATGCCGTCATGGAGCTTCAGAAAAAAATTGACAAAGAGCGCTTCTCGGAGAGGTACTAACAACGTTGTCACCACTCGTTAGCATCGTCATATCAACACACAATCGTGCTCATTATCTGCGTGAGGCAGTTGTCAGTGTCCTACAACAAACCTACACCCACTTTGAGCTTATTCTTTGTGATGACGCTTCCAGCGACGAAACACCACAGGTCTGTCAGGAATTCCAAGCGACAGATCCGCGGATACGCATTGTCCGGCATGAAAAAAATATCGGGATGCAGGCAAACTGGAGTTCTGGAGTTGCAGCGGCACGTGGAATCTACTTTGGTAAGCTCGACGATGATAATCACTATGAGCCCACTTTTCTTGAGCGTCTGGTAGAGATCCTCGAAACACACAGTGAGGTCGCCTTCGCCTTTACAGATGAGTGGATCATTGATGAGTCTGGCAAGCGTAACCTACCACTAACAGATGAGCTTTCTCAGTACTATCAGCGTGCAAACCTCCCCAGCGGTGTGCTTGTAAACCCACAGCTTCATGCAGCAAGCCAAGGCATGGGGATTAATGCAACTCTCTTTCGTCTATCCATCCTACGCGAGGTAGGTGGTTTTGGCAACTACGGTGCAACCGCAGATTGTGAACTCTTTTTGCGCTTGACGAGCCTGAGAAAGAGTTGCGCCTACCTTTCAGAGCGCCTCGCAGAGTATCGTATTCATGAAACATCCTTCTCAACAGGACTTAAAGGAATACGAGAGTCCGAATTCCCGGTGCAGATGTGGGAGAGGTACTCTTTCTCAGATCCTCAAGCAGAGCAGGCGCGCCTTGAGCGGCTCAGTACCAGCTACTTAATGCTAGCACGGGCATATGCACTAGAGGGTAAGCTAGCTGAGGCACGACAGGTACTAAAAAAGATCACTCCCCCACTTCCAGGCGTTAAAAAGGCGCAGCTCTTCCATCGTATATTTTCTCTGCCAGAAGCTCTGGTGCGAGTTTTGATTAAACGAAAGTACTCAGTTTAAAAAAATGGTAGATATTGATGTTCGTCTGGGTTTATCAGGCTCCGACTTAGCGATTCGTGAGCGGACTTTCAGGGCCGATCTAACGCGCCTTGCTGAGTCCAATCTCACGGTCGAGGACTCGCCCGAAGTCAAGGCTCTCGTAGAGGCAGGCTATGGTACGGAAATCGTCGCTAGCAAGCGCTTTCGAGTACAGGACTTTCTCACGGTTCGCAAAGAGCGCATTGTCGGCCTGCTCACCGTGCTGCGCGATCATACGGCTCTGGAGTACAAGCTGGTCTCCGATATCTTTGGCGTGGATTTACTCGGCTTTGAGACTGAGCCACGCTTTGAAGTGGTCTACAGCCTCTACTCTCTCAAGACTTACCAGCGAATCGTGGTCAAGGCGCAAGTGAGTGAGGACGACCCGACGATTGATACTACCAGTGGCGTCTGGCTCGCGGCTGAGTGGCCTGAGCGCGAGATCTACGACATGTTAGGCATCTCCTTCAACCACCACGCCGACCTGCGCCGCATCCTCATGCCCGACGACTGGGTGGGCCATCCGCTGCGCAAGGACTTCCCCCTCGGCGGCGAGGAAGTCGAGTTTAGTCACAATGTCCGGGAGCAAGCAAAGTAACCCATGAGCGCGTCTTTAGAGAAAGTGCCCCAGGCGGGCATCGAGATTGAGCGTTATTTAGATCCTGAGACTGCTCAGGAGACCATGACCATCAACATGGGGCCGTCACACCCCTCCACGCACGGTGTGCTTAGGCTCGTGCTGGAGCTTGATGGTGAGACAGTTGTCCGCTGCACCCCGCACATCGGATATCTCCATACTGGCATCGAGAAGACCATGGAGAACCTAAGCTATTATAAAGCTCTGGTGCTCACCGACCGTGAGGACTACCTCTCCAACCTCTGTAACAACCTCGCCTACTCACTGGCTGTCGAGAAGCTACTCAATGTCGCGATCCCCCCCAAGGCCGACTACATGCGTGTCCTACTCAACGAGCTAGAGCGGATCGCCTCGCACTGCCTCTGGCTGGGGACGCACGCGCTGGATATCGGCGCGATGAGTATGTTCTTCTACACCTGGCAAGACCGCGACCGGATTCTTGAGCTTAAAGAGCATCTCTCGGGCGTTCGTACTAAGACAAGCTGGATCTGCCCCGGTGGCCTACGCGGCGATGCCCCTCAGGGCTGGCTGGAGCGTGTCCGTGCGTTTTTAGATTACTTCCCGGCCCGCATCGAGCTCTACGAAGGCCTACTAACCAACAACCCCATCTGGATCGAGCGCACCCGTGGCATTGGGATGCTCTCCGTAGACGATGCTATTAGCTTTGGTATGGCCGGGCCCAGCCTTCGTGCCAGCGGCGTGGCCTTCGATCTAAGAAAATCCAACCCCTACTCCCGCTACGAAGAGTTTGATTTTGACATCTGCGTGGGAACCTACGGCGATGTCTACGACCGCTACCGGGTTCGCATGGCGGAGCTGTGGGAGTCTCTCAAACTCTGCGAGCAGTCCTACAAAAAAGTCGTCGAGATGGGCGAGAAAGCCCCCGTGCGCACCAGTGACCGTAAGATCGCTCCACCACCCCGCGCAGAGCTAGACACCTCAATGGAGGCCCTGATCCACCACTTCAAACTCTTCACTGAAGGCTACCATCCGACGGTTGGTGAGGCTATTGGGGCCGTGGAAGGTCCGCGCGGTGAGAAAGCCTATTACGTGGTCAGTGATGGCTCTAATAAACCCTATCGTGTGAAAATCAAGGGCCCAAGTTTCTACAATCTCCAAGCACTCCCTAAGATGTGCGAGGGACGCATGGTTGCCGATGTAGTTGCCATCATCGGCTCAATTGATATCGTGTTAGGAGACATTGATCGCTAATGGACACAATGTATGATTCGAGTTTCTTCGATAGTATCGAAGGTTATGCCAAGACTTCTGCTCTGATTCTTCACGACATGCTAAAAGAGATCTACTCTTTTGATAGCGTTGTTGATGTCGGCTGTGGCAATGGTGCCTGGCTGAGTGTCTTTCAGGAAAAAGGCGTCAAGACCATCAAGGGCATTGATGGCAGCTATGTAGACCAGTCCCAACTACGCATTCCCAAGGAGTGTTTTCACCCCCATGATCTTACCCAGCCCGTTAGCCTGAATCAGCGCTTTGATCTCGCCATCTCGCTGGAAGTCGGGGAGCATCTTCCTGAAGCGCGTGCCGTCTCGTTTGTGGCGGATATTGTTGCGTTCTCGGATGTGGTACTCTTTTCAGCCGCACTTCCAGGCCAGGGAGGAACCTACCACATCAACGAGCAGTGGCCAACTTACTGGGCACATCTTTTTGCACAACATGACTATGTTGCCTTTGACTGTTTCCGCCCAAGGCTCTGGAACCGCAAGAACATCGCCTGGTACTATGCACAAAATATCGTACTGTATGTCAAGCGGGAAGTCGCGGAGAATGGGAAGCTGAACGCGACTTTTCTGGGAGCGCCCGGAGCACCTCTCTCTTTGATTCATCCGCTTCTCTTTCACTTCCGAACGGTCGATCCAGGAATCGGCCCAATCGTGCGGAGTATTCCCCAGCTGATGAACCAGGCACTGCGCAAGCGCCTTAAGGGTGAGACAACGGCCCTACCCAACTTTGAGTAAGGGATAGAGGGAGAGATACAATGCCTAAATTTACCGAGGAAACCCGAGTGCGTCTCGATGAGCTGATCTCGCGCTACCCGACCAAGAAAGCAGCGCTCTTGCCTGCGCTTTGGGTCGCACAGGAAGTGTATGGTGGCTGGCTACCCGCGGAGGCGATGGAGGAAGTGGCGCTACACTTAGAGCTCCCGACAGCAGACGTGCAGGGCGTTGCGACGTTCTACACGATGTACAACAAAGAGCCTCGGGGAAAGCATGCCATCGAGATCTGCCATAACGTGAGTTGCATGGTACTAGGCGCGGAGCAGCTTATTCAGCACTGCGAGCGTAAGCTGGGTGTCTCTGCGACAGGTGAAACAACAGCAGATGGCATCTTTACCCTAGCACGCGTCGAGTGCCTGGGGGCATGCTGCAATGCTCCTGCCGTTCAAGTAGGGGGAACGTACTACGAAAATATTACGTTTGACCAGATGGATGCGCTGATCGAGACACTCAAGAGTGCCCCTAGTGAGACGATCACACCACCACAAGCAGCAATGCCGGAGATGAGGAATTTTTAAGTGGGGCCTGAGCGTATCTGGTGGTGGATGACCCGAGCCTACCAGCGCCGAATTCCTCTTCTGCCTAAGCTTCTCAAGCTGGTGAACTATTTTATCTTTCGGTGCATTACCCCACCGGAGGCTGTGATAGAAAAAGACTTGCGACTCGATCACTTTGGTCTTTGTTTTGTCTCACATCCCAATGTTACGATTGGTAAAGGTGTGCGAATCTATCATGGAGTTACTCTGGCTAGTGAGACCTGGATCGGCTCACCCGAGCGGATCGTGATTGAAGACAATGTGACCATCGGAGTTGGGGCAAGTGTCATCGCACGTAGCAACACGAGCCTGAGGATTGGGGAGGGTGCCTATATTGGTGCAGGGGCCGTTGTCACAAAAGATGTCCCTGCGGGTGCCATCATGGTGGGAATTCCTGCCCGCCCGCTAGAGAAAAAAGCAGTAACGGAATAAGAAATTATGTCTGAACAACCACAGCTTCTGTACAAGCACCGGCACGTGCCGGGCATTAACACGATTGATATCTGGTGCCAGCACGGCGGCTATGAGAACTTCAAAAAAGCCCTCGCGATGGAACCGGACGCGGTTATTGAGGAAGTGAAAGTCTCCGGCCTGCGGGGCCGTGGCGGTGCGGGATTCCCAACACATATTAAGTGGAACGCAGTTCCCAAGAACCGTGACGTTGAGCATTACTTAATTATCAATGCCGATGAAGGGGAGCCAGGGACTGCCAAAGACCGTGATCTGATGAATGGCCTGCCACACTTACTTGTTGAGGGCTGCCTGATCTCGATGCACGCGATTCGGGCGAGCAAGTGTTATATTTACATCCGTGGTGAGTACATCGAGCCCTGGAAGAGTGTTCAGAAAGCCATCAACGAAGCCTACGCGAAGGGCTTCTGTGGCAAGAACGTGCTGGGCTCGGGGCTGGATTTTGATATCTACACTCACCTCGGAGCCGGGGCGTATGAGTGTGGCGAAGAGTCCGCGCTGATGAGCAGCCTCATGGGCGAGCGGGGGATGCCGCGCATGAAGCCGCCTGCTGCGCCGCTGCCGATGATCTCGGGCGCCTGGAAGCGCCCCAGCGTGGTCAACAACGTGGAGACGGTCGCCACACTCCTTCCAATTATTGAAATGGGCGGGGCCAAATATGCCGAGATTGGCTATGGCTCGCCGCGCTCACGGGGAACCAAGCTCTTCTCGATCTCAGGGCATGTGGAGAAGCCGGGGGTCTATGAGATCGTGCTGGGAACCCCGTTCTCTGAAGTGCTAGAGCTGTGTGGCGGCGTGCGCAAGGGCCACACCCTCAAGACCTATATCCCCGGCGGCTCGTCTATGGGCTTTGCGCCGCCGACCCCACTGGACTACCCATTTGACTATGAAGGCATTCCCGCCAACACTAAGACCCTCGGGCTGGGCTCCGGTGGCCTGATTATCTTTGATGAGACCACACCGATTGTCCCGATCACCCAGCGCCTGGTTGATTTCTATCACCACGAGAGCTGCGGCAAGTGCACCCCGTGCCGCGAGGGGCTCAACTGGCTCCATAAGATCTACGGGCGGATTATGGCGGGTGCGGGCAAAGAGAGCGATGTGGACTTAATCTGGGACATCTGCGATAGCATCCGGGGCAAGAGCTTCTGCGCACTCGGGGAAGGGGCGATCTGGCCGGTGATGACGAGTTTGACGCTCTTTAGAGACGAGTATCTCGCTTACATTCGGGGTGGAAAAGATGTCATGGGTGATCTGACGACGATCGGGTACAAATAAAATGATTAACATAATAACAAAAAAATCAAAAAAAATATTACTCCTTCTGGGCGGAAAAGACACACTACTCTGGAGATCAACAAGAAAAATATATTTAAAAATAAAAAACCATGTTAGATTACTATCTAAAAACAGTATATTCATTGAAGAAGGTGAGTTAGATATGTGTTCCTTAGATAATTCAGAAATGATCTTAGAATCAATAAAATTATTCGCTCCTATATCTGTACTTGATGTAGGATGTGGAACAGGAAAATCGCTAGATATATTCCTAGAAAGTGGCTGTGATGCATTTGGCATAGAAGGATCAGCGATTGCTATTTCCAAGGCGAATCATCCAGATAAAATAATGCAATTCAATCTGAATAACGAACTTAATTTGAATAAAAAATTCGATTTAGCATGGTCTGTCGAGGTAGCAGAGCACATACATCCAAAATACGTAAATAAATTCCTACTATCCCTCATAAATCACTCTGATAGAATAATCATAACGGCTGCTCCGCCAGGACAAGGTGGAGAAGGACATTTTAACGAGCAACCACAGTCCTATTGGATTCATCTATTTTCTCAAAACAATTATACTTATGATGTCAATTCATCAAAATCTCTGAGAGAAAGCGGAAGTTATTTTTCGGAAAATGTTATGGTTTTCTATAGATCTTGAAATAGCTATATGAGTTATAACTTTAGGAGATGGGATGATTATTGGCCAGAAGGTGATGGTGGTGATGCCCGCCTACAATGCCGCCCGGACTCTGGAGCAGACGCTCTTGGAGATTCCGGGCGATGTTGTTGATGAGGTGCTTCTGGTGGATGACTGCTCCAAAGACGATACGGTGGCGGTGGCGCAGAAGCTGGGGATTCCCTACGTAGTGCACCCCAAGAACCGGGGCTACGGTGGCAACCAGAAGACCTGCTACACCGAGGCACTCAAGTGCGATGCCGAGATTATCGTGATGCTCCACCCTGACTACCAATACACCCCCAAGCTGATCGGGGCGATGGCCTGGCTGGTCGCTTCGGGGGAGTTTGACGTGGTGCTGGGCTCGCGGATCTTGGGCAGCGGGGCGCTCAAAGGCGGGATGCCCTACTGGAAATACGCTGCCAACCGCTGGCTCACAGGGATCGAGAACGTGCTACTGGGGATGAAGCTCTCGGAGTACCACACGGGCTACCGGGCGTTCTCGCGAAAAGTTTTAGAGACGCTCCCGCTGGAGGAGAACAGCGACGATTTTGTCTTTGACAACCAGATGCTGGCTCAGGCGGTGCGCTTTGGGTTTCAGATCGGGGAGATTAGCTGCCCCACAAAGTACTTCCCCGAAGCATCCTCGATTAACTTTAAGCGCTCCGTGATCTATGGCCTTGGGGTGCTGGGAACGGCAGTCTCCTATCGGCTCCATGTGTGGGGAGTGAAG
>NZ_JANNYP010000458.1:0-1067 GCF_031410135.1 Armatimonas sp.
AAGGGAGGGGGGTACAATACTGCTATGCATACCACTTTTGAAGCGTGGGTAGAGGCCCACAAAGACGAAATTATCGCTGAGACGCAGGCCGTTCTGCGGATTCCCTCAGTCAATGAGCCCGAGACCGTCGGGCCAAACGCCCCGTTTGGAAAGCCCTGCGCCGATGCGCTGGAGCACACGCTTGCTCTCTGCGCCTCAATGGGGATGCGAACGGAGAACTTCGGCGGCTACGCGGGCCACGCGGAGTTCGGCCCGGAAGACGCCCCGGAGATCGTCGCCATGCTCGGGCACCTCGACGTCGTGCCGCTGGGCTCCGGCTGGACGCGCGAGCCGTGGGGCGCGGAGATTGACGGTGACTGGCTCTATGCACGGGGTGCGTCCGATGACAAAGGCCCCACCTACGCGGCGCTTTTTGGCGCGAAGGCCGTTCTGGACTCTGGCTTACCACTCACACGCAAGATTCGCTTGATCTTCGGCTGTGACGAAGAGTCCGGCTGGGAGTGCATGCGCCACTACTTTGATGTCGCAAAGCAGCCCAAGCCCGATCTAGCTTTTACCCCGGACGCAGGCTTTCCGCTCTACTATGCTGAGAAGGGCAGCTTCACCCTCACGGCCACCAAGCCCATCGGGGAGTCACTGGTTGCCGTCTTTAGCTCTGGCCTGCGCCCCAACATGGTGCCCGACGAGGCCGAAGTCGTGCTGATTGGCTCGCCGGATCGCCTGGCCTACATCGCCAAGACCCTCAAGCGCCGCCGTAGCTTTAAAGTGACTGATGAGGGCGATAAAGCGCTACGCATCTGGGCCAAGGGCAAGGCCAGCCACGGAGCCTCGCCCCAAAAGGGTATCAACGCCGCCAAGAAGCTCGCCGAGGCACTCTTTGAGCTGTTTCCCGAGCCCTGGCTCTCCGAGCTAGTCGAGCGCTGCGCCTGCGACGGTTCGGGGATTGGGATTGCGGGAAAAGACGCGATCACGGGGGCACTCACTTGTAATGTCGGGATCGTGAACGTGCTGGATGGCACGCTCTCCATGACGTTTAACGTGCGCTACCCCGCCACCTGGGATGAGAG
>NZ_JANNYP010000459.1:0-12197 GCF_031410135.1 Armatimonas sp.
AAGTTTTGCTTCTGCCGCAACGCTGGTCTGTTCCGCAAGCAAGTCCCAGAGTGTCTTGCCTTGCTCTACCCGGTCATGGTACTTTTGTAGCACAGCCTAGTGTACCGTTAGAGCTGGCTCAGATACTCCGCCGCCGCCGCACGAACCTGCTCGGATTTGTGCACGGCTCTCACGCCATCCGCCACTTTCTTGAGGCTTGTGTCCTTGAGACTTCCCAAAGCGAGCAAGCCCGCAACCGCAAGCGCCTCGGCCTTCTGCTCCGTTTTGCTCTTCTCAATAGCCTCTTGAGTGAGAAGCCGCAGCCCGTGCCGTGCTTCGGGAGAAAGCGCTTCCAGATCATCCAGGGGCGTTCGAGGTAGCACATGCCCCAGCCATTGAAAGAGCTTGTCAAGCGAATCTGGAGCTTTGGCTAGGGGGGACAACGCAGCATGGCTTCCGAACTCCAGCACCGCCCCTAGCTCAGCTCGGGTTGCACGTGAGAGTAAATCGGGGAGCAGGGTGAAGATCGTTTTGTTTCGCTTGCTGGTGCCACGGTACCGAGCCACCAGCGGCAGGTAAATGAGCAGCACCAGGGTGTTGATTCCACGCGTGAAAGGATCTTTTGCAACCCCAGAGGTAATGCTCCAAATGCTGTAGGCAATCCCCAAGCACATGAGAGGAATGGCAACGGCACGAAAGAAAAACCAGCAGAAATGGACGCGCTGGTTATCGCGCTGCATCAGCGTGGTCAAGAGTACCAGTGCTCTCTCACAAGGCAGTATGGAGAGCGTCTTTTTGGCTGCATCGGGCGAGGAGTGTTTGAGCTGCTGCCAGAGCTTTTTCTTTTGCATGGTGTGTGTTTCTTGAGGACGCTGCCGCTGGATCATCTCACTGCCTCAAGATACTCCGCCGTCGCCGCACGAACCTGCTCGCATTTGTGCACGGTTCTCACATCATCCGCCACTTTCTTAAGGCTTTTGTCTTTGAGGCTTCCTAGCGCCAGAAGCCCTGCCACGGCCAGCGGCTCGAAGATGTTATTGTAGTCCGTCTCGTCTATGGCTTTGTGGGTGGCAAACTGGAGTCCGGCTCGCTGCTCGGAAGTCAGTACCAAAAGCTCGTCGGTGGGGGTGCGAGCAAGAAGATGGGCAAGACGGTCGCGGAGTGGGACTTGAAGTGTCGTATTCTCCCAGGCGTGCGGTGCCAACTCCAGGAGCGCCCCGAGCTCGCTTCGCGCTGCCTGCTTGATACGATCTGCCAATAGTGTCGCGAGCGACTCGATTCGCTGGAGCGCTTTCTTCTTCTGGCGATCTCGCCACTCTCCTACCGCAAGAATAAAAACAAGAAACGGGAAATTGATCAGCTCTCTCTTGAGGATCTCACAAAGCACAGCGAGCCCTAGGTAGGTGCCTGCCAGACCAAAGATCAGGAGTTTTCGACGATGGATTTGTTCGTTCTCTCGCTTGAACAATTGGATGAGTAAGGGGATTGCGACGAAGGAGTCGTAGGGGGCCAGCTCACGCTCAGCCTCCACGATGCCTTGCTTGGCGATAATCTGCGCCAGACGCTTCTTCTGCTCGTCTTGTTTTAAACTCTGCTGTGCCTGAAACATGACTTTATTTAGTCTACCTGGCCTAAATTCTTTCTGCTGCCACGAAGGAAAGGGCAATAAGAGAGGCAGAGGAGATATTAGGATGAGACAATTGAGTTGGTTGGCGCTGGTACTATGCTGGTTTGCGACCGTGACCGGGGTGGCACAGGGATCGGAGGGGGTAGGACTACGTGCCTGGGATCGGCTGCGGTCTCGGGAAATGGAGTGCCCCTTGCAGCACACCGATGTCCACGCGCAGATCTCGGGGTTTGTGGCGCGGGTGGATGTTGTCCAGCGCTTCGTGGGGCCGGAGGCCAGTGGCCCGGTGGAGGCAATCTACACGTTCCCGCTTCCCGAGGATGCTGCCGTGGATCGGATGGAAATGCGGATTGGACGGGAGCGTATTGTACGGGGTGTGCTGAAGCGGCGGGAAGAGGCGCGAAAGACCTATGAGGCGGCGAAGTCTGCGGGCAAGACGGCGGCACTGCTGGATCAGGAGCGGCCCAATGTCTTTACGCAGTCGGTGGCGAACCTGATGCCTCGTGAGCGTGTCGAAGTGCGCCTGAGCTATGTGGTGACTCTGAAGTACCACGAGGGAAGCGGCGAGTTTACGTTTCCAATGGTGGTGGCCCCACGCTACTCCACCGCGCCTGATGGCACTAAAGTGAGTACATCGAATACGCTCTCTCCGACACGGCCTGCACATGACATTGCGCTCACGGTAGATCTAGATGCTGGGCTCCCCATCCAAGATATCCGCAGTGCACTCCACCCGATTCTTGTTCAGTCTTTTTCTGCTCCAAAAGCCCGAATCATGCTGGCTACAAATAGCGGACAGCTTCCCAATAAAGATTTTGTCTTGCGCTACAAAGTTGCGGGAGCGGAGCTTCAGGAGGGGGTTCTGACCCATGCCAATAAGAAAAGCCAAGGGGGTGAGTTTTTGCTGATTCTCCAGCCGCCCGCCGCTCCCACCCGTGACAGTGTGACCCCCAAAGAGCTGATCTTTGTGGTGGATCAGACCGGCTCGCAGTCTGGGGAGCCGCTCGAAAAGTCCAAGGAGACGATGCGCTACTGCTTAAACCAGCTTCACCCTGGCGACACGTTCCAGGTGCTGGGCTTCAACACAAGCCTTTACCCCTGTTTTGACAAGCCGCAGCCCGCCACCCCAAAAAATCTTATCGAGGCACTACGCTTCATCAACGGCCTGGAGGCCAACGGTGGGACAGACATTCTGGGAGCGGTTGAGTATGCCTTACGCCAGCCAGATGACCCTGAGGGGCGCTTGCGAATCGTTAGCTACATGACCGATGGCTTAGTAGACAACGAGAATCAGATCCTGGCGACGATTGCCAAAGAGCGGGGGCGTGTGCGACTCTTTCCCTTTGGCATTGGTAACTCGGTCAATCGGTTTTTGTTAGAGGGAATGGCACGCGAGGGGCGTGGAGCCTGTCAGATCGTCCCCTTAACCGCTAACGGCCAGAAGGTCGCCGCCGAGTTTGCCCACCGCATTGCGGATCCCTTGCTCACTGATATTTCTGTGGACTGGGGTGGGCAAAGCGTGGACAAAAATGAGGTCTACCCGCGCCACATTCCCGATGTCTTCTCCGCTGAGCCGATCTTGCTCAAGGGGCACTACACCAAAGCCGGGAGTGGCACGATCACCATTCGAGGTAAGCTGCGCGGCAAGCCTTGGGAGCGTACCCTGACACTTACCCTGCCGGAGCGCACCTCGGAAAGCGCTCACTCCGCGATCACGACTCTGTGGGCACGGGCCAAGTTAGAAGACCTTCGCCAGCAGCACTATGTGGCCGAGCTCGAAGGGAAGTCCCAGGTGCCGCTCAAAGAGGCAATGACACTGTTGGCTCTGGAGCACCAGCTCATGAGCGAGTTCACGTCATTTGTGGCCGTGGAGGAGCGTGTCGTCAACCCTAATCAGGCAGGGCGCACTAAAACCGTCGCAGTGCCAACCTATCGGCCTGAAGGGATGGATCTTTCTGCAACCATGGCAAGTGGTTTTTCGTCCACAGGGACACCTGAGCCCGCCAGTGGAGTCTTGTTTGCTCTTGGCACACTTGGTTTTTGGGTAGCTCGTCGCCGGAGAGCGCTACATTAGCGCTCTCAGATACTCCTCTGCTGCCATCCGAATCCGCTCGCACTTGTGGGCTACTCTTGCATCCCCTGCCTGACCGCCAAGGTTTCTATCTTTGAGGCTTCCTAGCGCCAAGAGCCCTGCCACGGCCAGCGGCTCGAAGAAGTCGTTGTGATGTGCTTCGTCTATGGCCTTGCGGGTGGCAAACTGGAGCCCGGCTCGCTGCTCGGGAGTCAGTAAGAAAAGCTCGTTGGTGGGGGTGCGAGCGAGAAGATGGGCCAGTCGGTCCCGGATGGGGATGAGCAGTATCGCGCTCTCCCAGGCTTGCGGGGCCAGGTCCAGCAGAGTCCCAAGCTCGCTACGCGGGGCAAGCTTTACCCGCTCTAAGAGAAGCGTCGCGAGTAGTTCAAGACGCTGAAGCGCGGCTTGCTTCTTTTTGGTGCGCCAGCCCAGCAGATTCCAGACAGGAATCGTAAACAAAGGCCAGAGACCGTAAAAGTGCTGACTGACCACGTAGTAGAGAATAATAAGTGAGAAATAGGTGCAAAGACCGACAGTCACAACGGATCGGATGCGCGTGATGACCAGTGTCTCTTTGGTATACAGACGGGTCAAAAGGGGAAGCACGGTCTCGGGTTCGCAGCGGGCCAGCTCGCGCTCGGTACCTACCACGCCTTGCTGGACGATGAGCTGCATAAGACGCTTCTCGCGCTCTTTTTCGGTTCGCGTTTTCTGAACCTGCATCTGCATCATCTGGGTTTAGTGTACCGCGCTGAGGTACTCCATGGCGGCGGCTTGGACCGCAGTCTCCGGCAGTGCCGTCGCCTGGGTGGCTAGCTCTTTGAGCCCAGGGTCTTGGAGGGTTCCTAGCGTGAGGAGTCCAGCACTGGCGAGGGTAGTGTAGCGGTCATCTTTGTGAACGCCGACGAGCGCGCTGGCCGTCACGGTTCGCAGGGCTGCTCTCTGTGGCTCGGTGAGGGTAAGTAGCTCCGAGACCGGCGATCGAACCAGCGCCACTTCCAGAAAAGCCCGGCAGGTGTCGCGCTCATTGCGGGAGCCAAAAAGCCCAGACTCTGCGATGATAAGAACCGCGCCCAAGCTCTGCCGGCTCCCGCGCTGGATACACGCGGAGGCGACAAACTGTGCATTCTTGCCCCGAAGCGTCGCCGACTTGCTGACTGAGGTCACAATCCCATGCACAATTCGAAGCGCGATTCCCACACCGACATAGGTTGCGAACTCACTCTGATGAAATGTGGTAACAAACCAGAGTACGAAGGCCACGCCGCTTGCTCGATTAAAAAGCTTGCCCAGGGTGCGCCGCAGCTTCTGCCGACGGCGCTCGTGCACCAGAATTGCCGCCAGCGCTTCTAGAACCTGCTCCGGGTCGTAGAAGGCAAGCGTGGTCTCGACCAAACGCAGATCCCGGCGGTTGAGCTGGCGTGTGAGATCGTTCTGTAGGGAGGGAGGCAGGACGCTTTGCGGTCGAAGAGACACAGCCTCCAGTATAGCGGTAAAATAGACGCGTATGAATCGCCGCCGTTTTCTGACACTTCTCCCGCTGTCCGCCCTCGCGCTTGGCCTCGCCGGGTGTCCAAAGCCCGAAGACTCTGCGCCGACCCCGAACAATCCCGTCGGCAAGACCACCTCTGCCGATACGGGAGCCTTCAAAGACCTCGATCCGTGGATTCTCAAGACCACCGACCCCAATGCCAACCGAGGCAACCATGGAATCTATCTGAGTAGTGGAATCATGGGAGCGACATTTGGAGCTAGTGGTGGTGAAGGGAAAGACGGTAAAGCTTTCGTCGCTGGTGTCTACGACAAAAACGAGACCCTCCAGTCACTAGCCGATTGGAAACCTTTTGAGCTTGTCCCAAAATCGGGCGAACCTTACGAGCAAACGCTAGATCTCAAACGCGGTATCCTCACAACTAAGTTGGGGAATGTGATCATAACGGCCCTCGTCTACGGCCACAACATCATTACCAATGTGAAAGGCACTCCCTCAAAAGATGGCTCTGGCCGCGATGAGCCAGACAGTTCTTGGTCACAGGTAACCTACTACACGGATCCTGCGACAGAGTATGCCAAGTTACCAGATTGGCCCGCTATCGTAAAGTCGCACGAAGCCGAATGGGCGAAGCGATGGGAGGGATTCGATATCATCATTGAGGGCGATCCTGAGGCGCAGCAACTTGTCCATAAGCTGATGTTTGATCTGATGCAGTCCGTGGGGGGATTTGGAAGCCATGAAGGCTTCTCCGTCGCGCCCGAGGGGCTCTCGGGGGATTTTTATAAGGGCCATATCTTCTGGGACGCGGAAGTGTGGATGTTCCCGGCGCTTCTGGCCCAGCACCCCGACCTGGCAAAGACGATGCTGGAGTATCGCTTCTCGCATCTCGCCCAGGCAAAGGCGCAGGCGGCAAAGCAGGGCTGTAAGGGCATAGACTTTCCCTGGGAGTCAGCGGCAAGTGGCAACGAGACGGCTCCCGGTGGCTTCTCCGAGGGGCGGCACGTCACGGCGGGCGTCGGGTGGGCGACGTGGCAGTACTGGCTCGCGACGGGCGACAGAGCCTGGCTGGAGGCGCGGGGCTGGCCGCTGCTCTCTGGGATTGCGGAGTACTTTGCGAGCAAGGTCAAGAAAAACGCGGCAGGCGGCTACGATTTAGGGCCGCTCACCGGGCCGGACGAGCTGCACATGAAAGTGACCAACAACGCCTACACCAACGCGATGGTGCTCAACTGCCTCAATGCCGCTTCCGAGGCCGCAAAGCTGCTCGGAAAGCCTACTAATCCACTCTGGGCGAGTGTGGCCAAGGGGCTCGTAATTCCCAAGAACGCCGACGGGGTGATCCTGCGCTGCGATGGCGACGATGGCAAACCGGGTACGAAGCAGGCCGATGGCGAACTCTTGCTCTGGCCTGCCCAGCACCCCAGTGCCGATGCCAAGACCTTTGACTTCCATAAAAAGCGCCCCATCAAGAACGGCCCCGCCATGACCGACTCGGTGCACGCCCTGATCGCTGCACGCTTGGGCCGCGCCGATGAAGCCGAGGAGGAGTTCCGCGCCAGCTATCGCCCGTTTGTGCGTGGGCCGTTTTTGCTCTTCTCCGAGAAGCGGAGCCTGGATCGGTGCGTCTTCACCACGGGCTGTGGGGGCGTCTTACAGGCCGTTCTCTACGGCTTTGGGGGGCTGGACTTCACGCACTGGGATAGGATAGAGAAAGCGCCGGTCGCGCTGCCCAAGGGCTGGACAAAGCTCGAAATCCAGGGCGTGAGCTACCAAGGCAAGCGCTACACGCTCACGGTCACGCCGCAAGGTCGCAAACTTACCGCCGATTGAAATCGGCATCTCCGACGGGAACAAAGTCCGATAAATCGGACTGGGGAATTTTTTGATGAAATATGATTCGTTCGTGAAGTTGCGTGGGTTAGGTTGCGTGGCGCTGCTAGTGGCACCGCTCGCGTTCTTTGTTTTTCGCCCAAAGGCAAACAACGCGCCCACACCCGCCGCACCACCCATGTCTCAAAATACGCCTGACAATACCCCCCTTCGCGAAGCCGGAGGGGGGCAGGGGGGAGGCCAAAATCTCGGGGGAGGCCAAAATGCCGGGGGAGCACAGCCAATTGGGGAAGACACGCTCTCTGACGTAGACCGTGAGGTGCTGAAGATGCAGAAGGAGCCGCTGGATAAGGGCACGCCCGATGCCAAAGGCCCCAAGTGGCGTGTGAAGAACGGCAGCGTCGTGATCGAGCTGCGCTGCGATAAAGACAAGGGCTACACCACGTGGAATCGCGCCAAAGTGGACGCCAACAACAATAAGCAGTTCGACGAGACCTGGGCCTTCAAGAAAGACGGCACCATCGAGCGTAAATTCGCGCCGGGCGACGACCAGAACTACACGCAGACCTTTGTGCTCGATGGAGACAAGTGGGTCGCGAAATGAACCCATCCCCCCGGCCCCCTTCCCTCTACGAAGGAAAGGGGAGAGGGAAGGGGGAGGTAAGGTTGGTGGAGACACGGCTCAACCTCTTGCCCACCGTCGGGCCGCAGAGTGTGAGCGTGGTGCTGACCAATGCCTGCAACCTGCGCTGCCTGACCTGCTGGAGCTACTCGCCGCTCAAAAACGCACTCCCGATGGCCGACTGGCGACGCAAGCGGCTCGGGCGTGAGCTGCTCCAGCCGTTTTTCGCCGAGCTTGCTGCCCTCGGCACGGAGCGCGTGATCTTCACCGGCGGCGGCGATCCGCTGGCGCACCCTGAGTGCCTGGAGGTCTTTGGCGACGCACGTCAGGCAGGCTTGAAAATCACGCTGATCTCCAATCTGACGCTGGTTCGGAGCCGTGAGGCGTTTCTGGCCCTAAAGCTCACCACGATCCTCGCCAACTTCTCCTGCGCCGACCCGGAGACCTATGTCGCGTTTCATCCAGGCCGCACCGAGGCGGACTTCCACACGCTGATTGCGCTTCTCCGAGAAGTCGTTGCCTCAGGAACACAGCTCAAGCTGGTCTTTGTGGTCTGCGCCGTGAACTGTCACGTCTTAGAGAAAGCCCTCACGCTGGCAAAAGAGCTGGGCGCGTCGGTGCAGTTCAAGCTCATGAGCGCCATTGACGAAACCCAGACGCTGGTGCTAAGTGAAGCCCAGCGCGACGCGCTTTTTGCCGAGAGAGAATATTTGGAGAGCCTAAGAGCAAACGCGAACTTAGACACATTCTTCACCGAGCTCTCGGGCAGCGCACCGGATCGCTTTCCCATCGACGAAGTCGGCTGCTTCGCGGGCCACTGGTACGCCCGCGTGGACGGCGATGCCAACGTGAGGTTCTGCTGCAACCCCAACTCCGAGCTAACACTGGGGAACCTCCACGAAACCTCGTTCACCGACCTCTGGCGCTCGCAAGGCTGGCACGCCCTCCGCACCCGCCTCCGCTCCGGCGACTTCCTCCCCGGCTGCGAGCGCTGCGGTAAGTTCGACCTCAACTTGAAGGTGCGCGGGAACCTGACGGGCTGAATTGGGTTCTTGAGGGGCATGGAAAAACCGACTCTCAACGACCACCCGATTCTTGAGCCGCTTCGCCAGCGCTGGAGCCCGCTTGCTTTTGACCCGAAGCCCGTTCCCGCCGAGACGCTGCTCTCGCTCTTTGAGGCCGCTCGCTGGTCTTCGTCGTGCTTTGGCGAGCAGCCGTGGCGCTTTATCGTGGGCGTAAAAGCCACCGATCCGACGACCTTTGAGAAGCTGGCGAGCACGCTGGTTCCAGGGAACTCGTGGGCGATCAAGGCTCCCGTGCTGATCTTGGGAGTAGCAAAGAAAACCTTTGCCTACAATGGCAGCGAGAACCGGTTCGCGTCGTATGATGTGGGCCAAGCCGTGGGGCAGCTTACGGTTCAAGCCGCGTCCGCCGATCTCTATCTCCACCAGATGGGAGGCTTCGATGCTGTCAAGGCGCAGGAAATCTTCGCCATCCCCGACGACTTCGCGCCACAGGCGATGATCGCGCTGGGCTATCTCGGTGCGGCGGAACTCCTAGATGAGGAGAAGCAGCAAGCGCGTCACAACAGCCCAACCCGAGCCCGAAAGCCGCTCTCGGAGCTGGTGTTCTCGGAATGGGAAAAACCGGCGTTTTGATCCCGCCGGTTGCATCTCGAACCCATCCCCCCGACCCCCTTCCCTGTCCCAAGGAAGGGGGAGAGGGAAAGATGGCTGGAAACCCCTCCCTAACCCTCCCTGCCCTGAGGGAGGGTGGTGTAGTGAGGAACGAACGAAGCCGGGTGGGTTCGGGCGAGAGGTACTTCGGAATCCGCGTGGTCGATGCCGCCACGGGGCGGGGCGTGCCGCTGGTCGAGCTACGAACGACCAACGACGTTGCCTATATCACCGATAGCGCGGGTTGGATTGCCTACGACGAGCCGGGGCTGATGGGCACGAAGGTCTGGTTTGCGATCAAGAGCCACGGCTATGCCTATCCCAAAGACGGCTTTGGCTACGCGGGCGTCGCACTGACACCAGAGCCGGGCAAGACGGCGACAATCAAGCTACCGCGTACGAATATTGCGGAGCGCCTCTACCGGGTGACGGGGCAGGGGATCTACCGGGACTCCCTGCTCCTGGGAAAGCCCGTGCCCAAGGGAATTGCCCCGATCAATGCACGCGTCATGGGCCAGGACTCCGTGCTGGTGGCATTGTACAAAGGCAAGCTTTATTGGTTCTGGGGCGACACCTCGCGGCCCGAGTACCCGCTGGGGCAGTTTGGCACTGCGGGTGCAACGTCTGATCCACGTGACAACCCCGACGAGGCGATTCGGCTGCGCTACTTTGTGGACGAGAAAACGGGCTTCTCACGTCCCATGTTCCCCAAGCCCAAAGGCCCCGGCCCGGTCTGGATCACGGGGCTCGCCGTGATCGAGGGCGGCAGTAAGCTGGTTTGCTTCTACAGCCGGATGAAAGACCTCGGGATGTGCGTGGAGCGTGGCCTCGCCGTCTTCAATGATGCGAAAGCTTGCTTCGAGACGGTGGTGGAGTTTGATCCTACCAAGCCCGAGCCGCTCACCGGCCACCCGTTTGTGCACGATGGCTGGCTCTACGGAACGTACGACGGTGGCGCACCCAAGCCCTGCGTTCGCGTCAAGCCGACTCTGGCGGCGCTGAAAGACCTCAAGAACTACGAACACTTTTCGGAGCCAAAGCTGAGCCTGAAAGATGCAAAAACGGGCGTTCTGGTCAGCAATCACGGCGGCTCGGTGTTTTGGAACGCCTATCGCCAGCGCTGGGTGATGATAGTGCTACAAAAGTTTGGGAAGTCCTCCAATGTGGGTGAGGTCTGGTACGCGGAGGCCAAAGACTTGACCGGGCCTTGGGAAAAAGCTGTCCAGATCGTCACGCACGACAAGATGGATTTTTACAATGTCACGCAGCACCCGTACTTTGACCGGGGCCGCTACCTCTACTTTGAGGGAACCTATGTCAACACGTTCTCTGGAAATCCCGAAGCCACCCCGCGCTACAACTACAACCAAATTCTCTACCGCCTTGATCTGGAGGAGAAGCGCCTTCGGGTGTAGAAACTGAGTGCCAGATATCATTGTGCTCTAGGCTTAGAGCGCGATAAATTTCACGAAGGAAGCAAATAACACATGAAGATCGGAATCTTCACTGCGCTGTTCCACGATCGCCCGATCGAGGCAGCGCTCGACTATATCGCGGAGGCGGGCATTCAGTCCGTCGAGCTAGGCGGCGGAGCCTATCCGGGCAGCCGTCACCTAGACGACATGGGCGGCTCCAAGGTGCTGGCCACTGATGCGGGCAAGCGCAAAAAGCTGGTGCAGGCCATCGAGAGCCGTGGACTGATCCTTTCCGCGATCTCGGTGCACGGCAACCCGCTGCACCCTAACAAGAAGATCGCCGAGGAGCACCACCAGGCATTTGAGGACGCAGTTCTCCTGGCCGAAGCACTCCATGGTGATGGAATCATGCCCCAGGCAACCGTCAATGGCTTTTCCGGCTGCCCTGGCGACTCGTCCCGCGCCAAGAACCCCAACTGGGTGACGTGCGCCTGGCCCGATGAGTTCCGCGAGATCTTAGAGTACCAGTGGCGCGTCGCGGCGCGTTACTGGCGTGCTCAGAACCGTTTTCTCAAGCAACACAACTGTGTCTTTGCCATTGAGATGCACCCTGGCTTTATCTGCTACAACAACGACACACTCCTGAAACTGCGTAAAGTGGCGGGGGATCGCATCGGCGTGAACTTTGACCCGTCGCACCTGTGGTGGCAGGGGATTGACCCGCTGGCCGCCGTTAGAGAGCTAGGCGAGGCGGGAGCGCTGTTCCACTGCCACGCCAAAGACACTCGCATTGATCCGCAGAACAGCGGTGTCAACGGCAACCTAGACACGCAGAGCTACGGAGAGATTGCCAAGCGCTCGTGGGTTTTCCGCTCGGTGGGCTACGGCCACGACGAAGCCTGGTGGAAGGACTTTGTGAGCGTCCTGCGCATGGTCGGCTACGACTATGTGCTCTCGATCGAGCATGAGGATGGCCTCATGTCCAGCGCCGAAGGTCTGCACAAGGCCCTTGATGTCCTCAAGCGCTCGGTCATCTCGGAGCAACCTGGCCCCATGTTCTGGGCGAAGGACTAGGATCCTCCCTGACTCCTCTCCCGTATCTGATTGATTTGGTTGATATTGGGGAGGAGTAAGGAATGGTAAGAAAAAGTAAATTAATGCTTAATAAAATTGTTGCGCTTCTTCCGAAGCCAGTACTTGATTCCCTTTTTCGCTTGAAAGAGAAGAATATTGTTCTGAAAAAATTGGTTAGTTCTGTTGCTCGGAGAGCATCTAGCACGGATCAGGTGATTCTTGGGGGTGTTGGCAAAGGATTGAAATTCAATGCGAAGGGGGGGTTTTCAGGACTAATCCAAGGTACTTTTGAATTAGAAGAGCAGGAAATGCTTGGGGAATCTCTTTTTAATGGGGCAGTTTTTTATGATTTAGGAGCAAATATCGGATTTTATTGTAACAGGTTAGGTAGTTGCTGGGACAATAGGG
>NZ_JANNYP010000460.1:0-7650 GCF_031410135.1 Armatimonas sp.
TGTATCCAGAGCCGATGTGCTAAGCGGTGGTAGAGAACCGCCCAGAGTCCCGCGTAGGTAAAGACTTCCAGAAGATTGCGCGCGGCGGGATCTTTCTCGAAAATCGTGGCGATATCCTCGCGGAGACGGGCAAACATACGGGGATCATTTTATCATCTGTGCTGCGACGTCTTTGCGGGCGATGACAAGCTCGCCGTACATCCGAAGATACCGCTCGATGTACTGACGAAGTGCGGGATACTCGGTCGCGGGGACGGTTGCTCGTCGGTCTTGTACCTCGATGGAGATCGTCAGCTTGCGCCCCTCTTGCTGGACCGTTCGGGAGAACTTCCCCAGAGCGCTCTCTTCGGAGATGGGTTTGGGAATATAGAGATAGCTGTAGCCTTCGGGGAGAGTCACCTCAAGGTTGGCACGCAGGAGTCGAGGTTCGGACTGGTAGATGGGGTAGAGGCGATTATCTTCCACAAAGGGCGATGCAAACGCAGGGCTGGCTTGGTCAGGGCGCGCCTTGAAGAGGAGCAGATCCCCGCTAACCGTGGCCCAGCTGGCAAACCGCGTCTTACTGGAGATACTCAGAGGCGTGTCACGGTTGCTGATATCCGTGAGCTGGAGGCTCTCAATGCGCGGATTCACGCCAATGCTGCCCAGAAGTGCCTCGACGTATTTCTTGCGCTCATCGGTACTCTTCACCACCAGGTTCGCCCGCAGGCCAAGCTCGTAGTCGCCGGTGCCGGAAAGCTGCACTGTTCCTATTGCCGCCCCTTCGGAGTCCAGTACAACCGAGGCTTGCTGGAGGTTCAGCGCCTCCGCCGGGCTCGCCTCTGGTATTGTCTCAAAGACCGCCTTACCATCTTTGATGACCAGCACCTCGACCCCGCGATCTGCCTGGGGGATGTCTCCAAAGCGACAGACCTGCGCCGTGGCATCCAGCCAGTAGGTTTTTCCTCCCACTTGGGCCTGACAGATCGCGTGGTTGAAGGCATGGGGTGAGGGGAGCTCGATCTGCTGAGGGAAGGGCTCCCCCGCCTGCAGCAAGACGGGATGTGCCGTAATCCCCACGGCTCGCAGCAGTGCCACCAGCAGAGTCGCCATGTCCTTGCAGTCGCCGTACTGAACCGTTAGGGTGCGGCTTGCCGGGCGTGGCTGGTAGGCGGAGATGCCCAGCTCAATGGCCACATAGCGGGTCTTCTCTTGCACGTAGTAGAAGATAGCCCGCGCCTTTTCTTCGTCGGTTCGGCAGTTCTGCGTTAGCTCTTGTGCCTTGGCAGTCACGCTCGAATCCGCCTGGCCTGCACTATGTGCCAGCTTGGTGTACCAGTCTGCCACGCTCTGCCAGCTCGGCACGGTGGAGACGGTCAGCTTGGGAAGCTGGCGCTCGGCAGGAGGCATGAGTGGCTCGATATTGAGTGGCGCGACGTTTTTTTGCTCCCAGGTATAGACCACACTCTTACTATCGGGGGCCGTACGAATCGTCGGCTCGATGGCGCTATTGCGAAGCTTGCGAGCGAGCTTGAGCGTGGACGGGACGGTGATACGCAGGCGGGTGTGCTGGACGGGATCGAAGCCGCCCTGGAAGTACCACTGGAACCAGAAGTGCCCTGGGAGGGGCGAGGTCTTCTGCTCCGTGACATACTCGTACTCGATCAGGCAACCCGGCTCGACCGCTGGCATGGAAAACGAGAGGACTTTGGCATCGTCGTAGCCCTCACTGGCGGCACCACTTCGCACCTCGGTGGGCTTGACCTCGATCACCGTTCCATTGGGCCGAAGCGTCCGGGCCCGGATGAGTTTTACGGTCTCGTAGCTGCCGTTATAGGGAATCTTGATCTCGGCCTCTTGCTCTCGTCCACGCTGGTTGAGAATCTTAAGCGCTTGCCGCGTTACGATCTTGGCGGAGCCATCCAGGCGCACCGTAATATCGGCAAGATCCAGCAGAGTCGCCTTGGCCGCATTGGGAAACTCAGACGCTTGCGGAGCCGCCGCAAGCAGCGCCTTGAGTTCCACGACATCTGTCTGCGGGAGAATAAGTGCAGGAGTTAAGAGCCACATGAAAACATAATACAACACCTGTATGACGAGGGCGATATAATACTTGTGACATGGTTACCCGGAAACACTTTCTTGCCACACTTGCCCTTGGAGCACTGACTACCTCTGCTATTGCCTCTTCCCAAGAGGACACCACAAAGCCGGAGCCTGCAAGCGATGGCATGGTGGAGCTGCACCGGATTCGCATTGTAAACCGTCGGCTGGGGACGATTCAAGTTTCTACCAACGAGGGCGACACGTGGTCTCTTGTCGGGCGTGTGACTCAGCCCAGTACGGGGGCCAGCGAAGGCTACATTGCCGCGGAGTATGCCCCGCGGGGCTCGGTGGCCGCTGTCGCGGTGCACGGTTTACGCATTCGTGTCTCCGGCGAAGACCCTCAGCTCCACGCGCCTCTGGTGCTGGGAATCTCCCCGAAGGAACTCTCAGGAGATAAAACAAACTACGGCTACGGTGGGCACCGGGCAGGCACCGTGGGCATGAAGACGGATATTCCCGCCGGCACATCGATCTTTCGGGAGCTAGCGCCGGTGCCAGGGAACATGGTCTACACCGAGTCGCGCACGGGTAAGCTGATTCCCTTGCCGGAAGACTTCAAGCCGTACGGTCAGGGAGAAGTCCTGGTGATTCTGGTACGGGTTCCCCTCAAGCGCCTCTCGGAGCTAATTATTGAAAATAGGCTCGGTGGGAAAGTCACCGGGACATTTGTGGGGGGGGAGAGTCGTGTCTTGACACAGGTTGTCAAGCCCGTTCAGGGGGTGGGGCGTTTCGATGGGACGAGCTACACGGGCGTGGGGCGAATCAACACGGCACACACGGGCGTGATCACTGTCTCTACCGCCCCGATTGACGCACGCTTGCCCGAAGGTGAAGGCAAGGAGCGGCGTGGTGGTTTTCAGATCTCGCCTGTCTGGCACAATGGGCGCACCGAAGAGCACAGCGCCCCGATGATGCTGCTCTTTGGCACCGTGGGGGTGGATGGAAAGCCCATACCACGTCGCAAAGATCTGGAAGGGACGGCACCGCTCTTTTTGAACCATATTGGCCTGTTTGGTGAGAGTGCTCTTGTCGACTGCCAGATAGATGGGGGAGACTGGGAGCACCTCCCGACGGTTCTCGGGGTACGGCTCGATGCCTTCACGGCGGATGGGCTCAATGATCTCTGGAAAGCGGCTGGTAGCTCGCGTAGCGCAAGTCGTGGCGTGACAGCGTTCCGGCTACGCCTGCCTCAGCCGACTGCGGAGACCATGAAGCTGGTGGTCGAGACGACTCTGGAGCGCTACCGAAGCGTGCGTCTGGCGGAGGCTAAGACCAATAAAACCCCGATGGTAAGCGGGGTGGTGACGATCAACCCGACACTGACAGATCCTACTCGTGTGTCGTTTGTTCGTCTTACGGTGGACGGTAAGATCAAGGCACTTAAGAACTTTGCGCCTTTTATTATCACTTGGGACACAACACGTCTCGCCGATGGGGAGTACTTTATTGAAGTTGATGCGATGGATGCCAGCGGAGCTGTTTTAGCCAGCACCCCACGCCGCGTCTTTGTGCTCAATCGTAAAGCTGTTTCCGTTGGAAATGAGTAAAAACTAGAACTGCGCCAGCTTGAAGTACGTGAGTATATAGGTGGCAATAATAATGCGCAGTAGCCAGACCGTGAAGTTTTTGTGGCGTCGAGCAAGGAGCGGAGCAAGTATCACGGCGGGCATACAAGAAATTGACTTAACTAGTACAAACGTAACCGGGTGAACATCAAACGTCCAGGCAAGTAGGTGATTAGCCTCTACAGCTTGGCCCATGGTTACCCAGTAGAGGGTGGTGAACATATCTGCCATGCAGATCACGGCCAGCACGAGCGACTCTTTCTCTGCGGCACGCCGGAGAACAAGTGGCCCCCGAAAGAGGAGTCGTAGGTCGTTGCGGCGCTGCGCGACTGCATCCAGAACTTCTGCCTGTGTCACAGGGGGGGTATCCTTCTCATCGTCGTCCAAATTTTTTTCACACCGTCTCCTACGCTACGGAGTGGGGCGGAGGTGAAACTCTCGGTAGCCCGTCTGATCCACAATGTAGCGTGAAGTCATTCCTGTATCCGCAGAGAGCCAGACTGTACTTTCTGCGTGCTGCTCTATCCCAAGCTGTGAGAGCGGGATTGTGCAGGAGAGAGTGCGGCTGCTCGGTGGCGGTAGGGTGGGAGAGTGCAACGTTCGTGCCACAAAGGCTCCCGTGCTGCTTCGTGCACGAACGCCATAGCGAATACCAGGGTTGGTGGTTCCGCGTAGCTCCATGGTCACCTTGAGTAGCTCTCCTTCCACTGCCGCAGAGAGCTGGGTGATATCGCTGCCAGGGTTGGCAAAGCGCACCACATCATCGCCCTGTGCGTCCCGAATTTTAGCCCGGTGATGGTCAGGGATTTGTGGGATGCTAAGCTGTCCAAAGATCTCATTCTCTCTCAAAAATGATCGGAGCTGGCGGCTACATAGCTCTAGCTGAGAACTATACTGGTTCAGTGCACGGGTCTTGGCTTTTTGGGCTTCCGTGTCTAGCGGGAAAGTCTTCCAGCGGGTATCGGCTTTGGCGAAACCAGCAGGCGGGAGGAGGGGATCTTGTGGCGAGTAGCCTTGTGGCAGGGGCCAGTCTCCTCGGTGGACAATGTAGTAATGCACCTGTGGTTGTGGTGATGTTGGGGGAAGGTCGGTTAGGGCTGCTTCCGTGAAGGCAGCTGCCATACTGTGGTCTGCATGATCGTCTGCGGGGTGCGTGACATAGATATCGGTGGGACGAAGTCTCTCCAGAAGCGCTCGTAGATCTTTCTTAACATTCTGGCCACAGTATGGTCCACGCGGTGTGGAGTTGCGCTGAGTAAATCGAGACCGGAAGGGCTTATTTGGGAGCCAGTTGGTCTCCCAGAGAGCTCGGAGGCCCTGATCGGGGTAGCCTAAAAACGTAATGTCTTTTTGTTCCACCCCAAGCTGGTGTAGCGCGGCGAGGGCTTCTTTCTGTCGCAGCTCCCCGAGGTGGACATAGTCTTGTGCCTGGGGCGGAACCCGACGTGCGACTATGGCGCAAGCAGCGGGAAACGCATCGCCATTGGTGAGAAAGACGACGTGGACGGGAACTCCCTTTTTGCGTGCTTGAGCGATCAGCCCACCAGCCCCCAGAGTCTCGTCGTCACAATGTGGTGCAACTACCAGAAGGCGCTGCGGGTTTGTGGGAACCGGGAGCACGGGAAGCACAACACTAGACTTTGCGTGGGCGATCAAGTGAAGATTGGCATAAAAGCCAAGCGAGATGAGCCCGATTAGAAGAGCTGGAGAGAGAGTTGCAATTAAGACATAGCGTTTCCAGCGCGGCCAGCTTTGAACCGCGTGGATTGTATCTCTCCAGTGAATGTGTCGCAATCGTGCAGAACCTCCTTGAAACACGACAAAAAAGAGAGCGGAGTGAGTGGGATTCGAACCCACGAGACCTTTGACAGCCTACACGATTTCCAATCGTGCTCCTTCGACCAACTCGGACACCACTCCAGAACAGGTTTGATTCTACCGCCTTTTGTCAGATTTGCCAAGATACGGGATACTGTGGGCATGAGAATCCTTCTTGCCCTCTGGGCGCTTGTCGCTTTTCTAGTGCCTGCCTCGGCTCAGACGGGACTTTTGAATCACCCTCAGGCAAAATTCTTCTCCCATGAGGGTAATCTTGCGTTCCTGGCCGCTGGACTTGCTCAGCGGGACTCACGGGAGCGAGCACGGGCTCTCCTAACCAGCACGGTGATTGTCACGAGCCTAAAGTATCTCACGCACGAGCGCCGCCCCGATGGCACCACATCCGATAGCTTTCCCAGTGGGCACGCATCTGCGGCGTTCACAATTGCGGGGTTGGCGGCGAGTAAGGCGCACACCAAGACGGAGGCGGCTCTCTGGTATCTCGGGGCCGCCCTGATCAGCGATAGCCGGGTCAGCCTAAAGCGCCACTACCCCCATGATGTCTTGGTCGGGGCAGCTATCGGGCTTCTTGTCGCCCGCACCCCGACACTACGCCTTCGCTTTTAGCAGCCCGTACTCGACCGAGTCTACAATCGCCTGCCAGCTTGCCTCAATTAAGTTCGTGCTGACTCCCACGGTCGCCCATGAGTGCCCGTGATGATCCGTGGACTCCACAATCGTACGGACTTTGGCCGCCGTCCCTTCGCCACTGGTGACAATACGCACCTTGTAGTCTGTCAGGGCAATGTCCTTAAGCTGCGGATAGGCAGGCTCAAGGGCCTTGCGGAGCGCCAGATCCAGAGCATTGACAGGGCCATCGCCCTCGGCTACCGCGAGAACCTCTTCGCCGTTGACCAGAATCCGTAGAGTCGCCTCCGTCACCGGGACATCGTCACTGGCACGCTTACCGATAAAGACGCGAAAGGTCACTAGCTCAAAGAAGGAGCGATACGTGCCGGTGGCTTTCTTGAGAAGAAGCTCAAAGCTCGCCTCAGCCGCCTCAAAGGCATAGCCCTGGTGCTCCATGTTGGTGACCGTCAGGAGCAGCTCCTTGGCGACCGGGGATTTTTTGTCTAAGACATAGCCTAGCTCCGTGGCCTTCTGCGCAATACTGGCGCTTCCTGCCTGCTCACTCACCAAGATGCGGCGCGAGTTGCCCACGCTATTGGGCTCAATATGGTCGTAGGCGCGGGGCCACTTGGAGATGGCATCGGCATGAAGTCCGGCCTTGTGGGTGAAGGCATTACGCCCCACAAACGCCGCCTTGGGGTGGGGGGAGAAATTGGCGACTTCGTCCACAAAGTGCGAGAGTGTGGTCAGCTCCTCCAGAGCCTTTTCCGGAAGGCAGTCGTAGCCGAGCTTGAGGCGCAGGTTAGCGATCACAGGGATGAGATTGGCGTTGCCGGTGCGCTCGCCGTAGCCATTGACCGTCCCCTGCACCTGTGTGGCTCCAGAGCGCACAGCGGCAAGTGCGTTGGCTGTGCCACAGTCACCGTCGTTATGCGGGTGCATCGCGATTCGTGTGCTAGGGAACGCAGCCACGAGTGCCGCGATCACGTCACTGACCTCATGTGGAAGCGCCCCACCGTTGGTATCGCAGGGGCAGAGCCAGTCTGCGCCGCCCGCAACCGCTGCTTCCAGGCAAGCACGGGCGTAGGGTTCGTCGTCCTTGAAGCCATCGAAGAAGTGCTCCCCATCAAAGATCACTTCCTTGCCGTGGGACTTGAGAAAGGCAACGGACTCCTGGATCATGGCCAGGTTCTCGGTGAGGGGGATGCGCAGGGTCTCGGTGACGTGGCGCGAGTGGGTCTTTCCCACAATGGTCACGACGGGCGTCCCTGCCTCTAGTAAGAACCGCAGAAGCTGGCTCTCCTCGACCGTCTCACCGGGCTTTCGGGTCATCCCAAACGCGGCGAGCTTCGCATGCTGGAGCGGCTCGGCCTTGAGGCGAGCAAACAGGTCGGTGTCTTTGGGAACCGCACCAGGCCAGCCGCCTTCGATATAGTCAATTCCAAAGGCATCGAGTCGCCGGGCGATACGCAGCTTGTCTTCCACGGAAAAAGAGACCCCCTCCATCTGAGAGCCATCGCGCAGGGTCGTGTCGTAGATAAAAACTTTCATG
>NZ_JANNYP010000461.1:0-9166 GCF_031410135.1 Armatimonas sp.
CCCGGAGTGGCAGCTCAGCCATGCGGGCACCCTCCAGCAGCAAGTGGCCGCCAAGAAAGAGGCTGTCATTGGGGGTGGTGAGGAACCGCGCAGCGCCCAGCTTCATTTTGAGGGAGAGTCCCCCGATGCTGTCTGGCTTAACGGAGTTCCGGTCAGCCATAGCGATATCACTCTCCTGCCCGGCGAGAACCGGCTGGTTGTCTACGGCGAGCACGGCCCCGCATCTCTCATCCCTGACGGCGCATGCTATCTGATGGAGATCACGCAGTGGCAGGCTTAGTCTTCCCAGTAGGTGAGCATGGAGTCTTTCAAGATCCCGAGGCTTAGGCGCTTGACATGACCATCACAAAAGAGCCCGTTGAAGCCATTGTGGTGCGCCGATTCCCAGTGACCCGGCGAGCTAGACCAAGTCTCACAGTGCACGGCGGGGTTGTTATGCTCCCACATCAGGAGCGTCATGGTCTCCACCGCCGCCTCGCTGCGTGTCAGCGGTCCCACCGTCGTTCCACCATCGGGAGCTGTGATATCAGGAGGCCGGTTGAGCAGGTTGTTCATGGCGTACTGCGGCGAGCGTATGGTGACTCCACCGGAGATGACCACTTTTTCCTCAGGGCAGTTCAGCACTCCCGTGTTTTTCAGGTACGGCTTTAAAAGAAAATCTTGACTCGGGTTCCAGTTGGAGCGCGGGATCGTCCAGCCAATACCTCCCTGATCGAAGGCAAAGAAGACCTCGTCGTAGTCTTGAACATACATCCGAGCCCCCAGACCGATCTGGCGCATGTTGCTCATGCAGACCGTCTGGCGGGCCTTGGCACGGGCCTGCGCAAAGACGGGAAAGAGAATCGCGGCGAGAATGGAGATAATGGCAATGACAACCAGAAGCTCGATGAGAGTAAAGGCGGCACGGTTACGCATAATTAGAAAATTCCCTGAGCCTTTTTTCACGAATCGTTGGGCCGCCGATTAAAATCAGCGTCTCCGACGGAAACAATATCCGATGAATCGGACTACCGAATTTAGTCGCGGAGCGACTTTGTCTCCCGAAGGGCGACGTCCAATTTATTGGGCGGTCAATGATTCAGGAAAAAAGCTCTCCCTGACTCTAGTTTATCGCAAGATACGATAAAAACATGACATCATTTGGCCTCATTCGGTGGGCAAGATGTCGGCGGAAACCAGCCGCGATTCACTGTCATAATGAATCTGCAAGGCCATGTCACCAAAGCCGTATTCATTCTTTTTTAGCCAATATCTATTGTTGGGGAGATCCGCTTTCCCAAGCAACTGCTCTACACTCTCACGTTGCCTTCCTGGTTGAAGAAAACGGCGCTTTAAATCAGGCACCATCGCCGGGCGTTTCTCACGTGATCTCCACGTCTGCACATCGAAAATTTCCGTAGGGGCAGGGATCCACCAAGCAAGGGAACCTACTACCAGAATCACGACGCCCCAGTTTCGCCCTTGCTTCCATGTCATGCCAGAATTATTTCCGTTCGATACAATGGCCTTCATGAGTGAGAAAAAAATAGCGGTCGTCACTGGTGCCTCTAGCGGCATTGGAGCGGCGACGGCACGGCAGCTTGCGGCGGCAGGCTATTTCGTCGTTTTAGGCGCACGGCGCGAAGATAAAATCAATACCCTCGCCAAGGAGCTAGGCGGCGCGGCGCATGTTCTCGATGTGGCAGATACAGCCTCGGTCGAAGCCTTCTGCGCCACCGTACCCGATGCCATTCAGGTGCTCGTGAACAATGCGGGTGGCGCGATTGGATTAGAGCCACTTGCCCAAGCCCGCGACGAGGACTGGCTCCAGATGTACCAGACCAATGTCATGGGCCTGATGCGTGTCACCCGCGCCCTGCTCCCCAGGCTCCAAAACGGCAAGGGACATATCGTCAATATCACCAGCGTCGCGGGCCGCGAGACCTACCCCAATGGTGCGGGCTACTGCGCTGTCAAGCACGCCGCCCGCGCCGTCACGGAGACGCTGCGCTTAGAGCTTAATGGCACGCCCGTTCGCATCACCGATGTCGCGCCGGGCATGGTCGAGACCGAGTTCTCGGAAGTGCGCTTCTTCGGCGACAAAGAGCGAGCGGCAAAAGTCTACGATGGCCTCACGCCTCTCACCGCCGACGATGTCGCCGAAGTCGTGGTCTTTGCCGTCACCCGCCCCTGGCACGTGAACTTAGACGAGATCGTGATGAAGCCGGTCGCACAGGCACGCGCCACAGTGTCGGCACGCGGGGTGGGGCTCTAAGTTGGACGCGAAGCGCGCAAGGCCTTGGTATTTTTGGATGCTGGGCGGCTGTGCGGCGCTGTTTCTCCTACCGCCTCTGGTTACCTTCGGCTTTGGAGCACTGGTATTTGTCATGGGCAAGCTCTCGGGGGCGAAGTATGTACGCGCCAATGAGCTCACTTACGATCTCAGCGCGGATGGCAAGCGGGTCGTGTTCGCACTCAACAGCCCTCTCTCGCTTCTGGAGCTAGCAACGGGCAAGAGCACCACCATCGACACTCCGGGCTTCCCTCGCGCTCTGGCCTATCCCACGCTCTCCCCTGAGGGCAAGGCCGTGGCGTTCTCGGCGGAGTCTGATCTCTGGCTAGCATCGCTGGATGGCAAGAGTGTCCGGCGGCTCACCAATGATGATACATACAGCGAGTTTAAGCCGCGCTTCTCTCCCGATGGTCAGAAGCTGGTCTTTGCCCGCCCGAAAAACAATCCTATCGCCCCTACGGGTGTGTTCTGGAGTGATTCCGATGTCTGGACGATCCGCCGCGATGGCACGGATCTGCGCCCACTCACCCACAGCAAGTACCGAGAGATCAGCGCACCTCAGTTCACCCCCGACGGACGCTCCGTGATCTTCGCCGCAAGGGTTCCCACCGATGACATGGGCGGAAGCCGAGAGGCGCTTTTTGAGGTAGCTGCCCATGGCAAGCAGCCCCCACGCGAGCTCTTCGGGCGAAAGGCCGAAGATATTGGAGGGAGTTTTGTCCACGATCCTGCCCTCTCCCCCGATGGCAAGCAGTTTGTGATTATCTCCGACAAGGCCAACCCATTCAACTACGACCTCTGCCTGCTCCAGCGCGATGGCTCGGGCTTCCGTCCTCTCGGGCTGGCAGGCCCAGCAGAAAAAGGCACGTTCGAGCAGCCCCGGTTTGCCCCTGATGGAAAGACAATTTTCTATCTCTGGAAGGATGCCCTCTGGCAGGTGAGCACGGACGGCAAAAATGCGCACGCAGTTGCGCCGCTCACGGTACAATAGCCTCCGTATGTCTGCTCTTCGCCCCCCCATGGCGCTCTTCTCCGGAACTGCGCACCCCGAGCTCGCCGCCGCTGTCGCCCAAAACCTGGGTATCGAGCTTGGCCCTCTCAAGATCACGCGCTTCCCCGACTCCGAGATCTACATCAAGTTCGAGGACTCGGTGCGCGGCACGGACGCCTTTGTGCTCCAGCCCACGTGCGCCCCGATTGATGCGAACCTACTGGAGCTGCTGATCTTGTTGGACGCGCTCAAGCGAGCCAGCGCCAATAGTATCTCGGTGGTGCTGCCCTACTACGGCTATGCCCGCCAGGAGAAGAAAGACCGACCGCGCGAGCCGATCACCGCCAAGCTGATCGCCAACTTGCTCACCACAGCGGGCGCGAATCGTATTGTCGCCATGGACCTGCACGCTGATGCGATCCAAGGCTTCTTCGATATTCCCGTGGACCACTTAACGGCCATTGGAGCGATCAGCGACTATCTGGCGACCAAGAACCTGGAAAATATCGTCGTGGTCTCGCCCGATGAGGGCCGCGTGAAGAAAGTGCGTAAGATCGCCTCGCGCCTGCACTGCCCGCTCGCCGTGGGCTACAAGTTCCGCCCAAGCCACGGGATCGCCGAGATCTCGGGCCTCGCAGGCGATGTCAAGGGCAAGACCTGCATTGTCTACGACGACATGATCTCCACCGGCGGCTCGATCAACGAGATCATTGACATGCTGATTGCCAGCGGTGCCAACCCGGAGATCTACGTCGCCTGCACCCACGCCGTCTTGGCTGGCCCTGCGGTTCAGCGCCTCTCCCGCCCAGAGATCAAAGAGCTGATCGTCACCGACACCATCCCGATCTCCGCCGAAAAGCGCACCGAGAAAACCACCGTCATCTCCGTCGCGCACCTCTTCGCCGAGGCCATCCGCCGCATCTGGACAGGCGACTCCGTCAGCGAGCTCTTCACCGACTGAGCCCCCCATCCCTCCATGTTCCGCCAGCAGCAACGCCCCACCGACACATTGACAATGACCGAGGAAGAAGCGCGGCAAGTCCTGCAAACCGATGGGACACGCCGTCGCAAGCGTCAGCGGCTTCTTCGGGTGATCAGACTCGGCTCAAGCATCGGGATATTGCTGGGCTACGGACTAGCACTTGCCCATATGATTCGTTTCCAGGAGCTTTTCGCCTGGATTGGGCTGAACGGACTCCTCAACACCTTCGGCTGGCGCTTAGTGCGGGAGTCCTCCCGACAGAAAGCCGCCTTACAAACCCTAACTCCCCAGGCACAACTTGAGGACATTGCCTGGCTGATTGAGGGCTTGGAATACTCCGAAATGCGACTCCAGATTGTTGAGCGCCTTCAAGAGCTTCTGCCCCGAGTCACTGCGCAAGATGCTCCCCTTCTGCCCGAGGGTGCCCGAAAGATCCTGCGGAGCCACATCAGTCAGCTTGATGCCGCACTTCCCTTTCGCATCGTCGCCCTAGAGGCTCTACTGCGAATCGGAGATGAGAAAACGAGCAAGCTGGTGCAGAAGCTCGCAAAAAAGAAGCCGCAGGTTCCCGGCGAAGAAGCGCTAATCGCCATGGCCCGTCGTGCGCTTGAACAGGAAACTGCCGATCTTACTGCACCAAGCCTGTCCGCGTCTGAAGCCCACCAGATGCTTCAAGAATTCACGGTGGTCGCAGCGGAAAAAGGGCGACAACTTCAGGTGACACGACTTGCCCTGCTGGTGCTGATTCTAGCGGGGTTGGGATTCTTTCTGGTTACTCACAATCCCTTTCTCTTTTTTGGTGCGCTGGTGCTGGCAACGGTTCTCGCTTTGGCAGATGCACTCCGATCCTCGATGAAAGTTCCCGATCTAAACTATCAGTGCGCCTGCCTGCGGCTTGTGGAGACGGCGGAGAAGAGCGAGCTGCCTCTTCTGATAGATCATATCGGCCAGCTTCAGAGCCACACCCACCAGGAACTTGCCTACCAATCCCTCACACGCCTCCTGAACCAGCTCACTCCTGGTGACCAGCACCTTCTCACCCCCAAGGTACGCAAGTGGCTCCAAGGAAATATTAGCCAGACCGCGGGATTAGATGTTCCTGATTGGTATCGTGCTTTCGAAGCAGCTACACGGCGCGTCCTAGAGAGCCACGGACGGTAGTACGGGCGCTTCGGGGACGAGAGAGAACCGTGCGTACGAGAGTCGGGGCTCTTCTGGGACGAGCTGTCGGTGTGAGTACGCTCGTACGCGGCGTGGCGGGTCGAGGGGGAGATACGCGTACGACCGTACGCAGCTCTCTGGGACGAGATCCCAGGATGGGTACGGTCGTACTCCTCCTTAGACCTCGTCCTGGAGAGTCCCTTACTTATCTCCGGGCCAGGGCTCTCCGGCGCACTCCATGATCATGCGCCCTTCGTGCTGGATTCCGCGCTCTAGTCCCTGGCGCAGGCTCTCTTCTTCCTGAGCCGTGGGGATCAGTAGCGCGGCCCAGGCCACCAGGAGCGCTGCCATGAGCGGCAGGGCGAGCTTGGGGAAGCCACGCACCATGGCAACGGAGGCGGGGACGCGGCGACGCCAGCCGCGAATCGCAAGGGCGAGGAGGACGAGGAGGGGGATAGTGAGGAGCAAAGGACTAGCCAGAAGCGCGATCGTGGCGCTGGAAAGACCCTGGTTTCCCGCACCGAGCCCCTGGAGCATTCCGAGAACCCCATAGCCCGTGGCAATCGCCAGCGCCAGAACGCCGTAGACACTGACAACGGTCAGGAAGACGGAGCCCAGTATGCGGCGCTGGAAATAGAGAGTCCCTGCCGTGAGCACTGCCGTCGCTAGGCCCACTCCCAGCAGAATCTCCTCGCCCGCTGCCCGAGAGACGAGCAGGCTGATCAGTGGTACGATGCCGAAGCTCAGCCAAAGGCCCGCACGCACTCCCGAGTGGAGCGGCTTGCCTTCTTGGATGCGGCGGGTGCGGCGCAGCCCCTGACACAACCCGCCGATCAACACAACCCAGAGCGCGGAAAGCATAAGAGCAAGCCCTGCGGCTTCGAGCTTCATTACCCTAAACAACCGCGTCATGCCCATGGGGCTGGTAGCATCAGCACGATCCATTCGCCCCTTGATCGCAAGGCGAAACGCGGTGTTCTGCGCAGCCGCTCCCACCAGCTCCAGGTGACCCACGCGCTGGGCATAGGCATCCCACTCCGCATCACGGATAACTTGCACCCGTGCCGTCAGCGCTTCGTCGCTCTCGCCCGGCTGATGAAGCTTCTCTTTTTCGAGCTTCGGTGCTCCGCCGGGGCGCGATGTGGCAATGCTATGGATCGCCATGCCCACCAGGTTCCCGATGAGGTTCGGGGCGTCGTTACGTAGATGCGCTCCCAAGGCCATCATCTCCGTGCGAAGTGCCAACCCGCCTTGCAGATCGCCCGCTTGCTCTTTGGCGATTACCTTTGCCTGCACCACCCGCGCCATAGCCCGCAGCTGTGCGTAGTGGGGATAGAGTATAGACGCTGAGATCGCCACCCGTGAAAGCGCAGGCGACTTACCCTGGCGCTGCTCCATCTGCTGCCACTTCGCCCGAATCTCATCAGGAATGTGCTCATCCCAGGTTGTATTTGTAGCGGACTCATGAAGTGCGGTGAGCGCCTCATCATCCCGATTCGCCGCCAGCAAGACAGCCACTTTGCAGGCAGGGAAGTAGGCATTCTCGGGCTCCAGACGAGCGCCCCGCTCCGCCACTTCCAGCAGCGCCGCGACATCGCTGTCTTTCGGTGACACATAGACGGGAGCAGGTTCTTTAGAGCCTTCGTAGTTCTCGGGGCGCTTGCCCGGCGAGGCCTGTTCCAACCCAAAGCGCAACGCCGCCGCCTGGAGCGCCACATCACCCGGAAAGCGCTTCGCCTCCCCCAATAAACTGACTCGCGTCCCATTGGCGAGTGCCGTCACCGGGTCGTTGACAGATTTTGTCGTATTCTGTGACGCGTAGATCATTGCCTGAACCCCAGCAACCGTGAGCATTCGCAGCTCCAAGCGCGCCAGCCAGCCCGTGAGCGGTGCAAGGCTACACACAGCCACAACTCCAACGCCTACCAGCAACGAGACCATATTTCGTTTTGTCATGCAACAAGAAACGCAGAACGCTCGCTTTTGGTTACGGGCTGGCGTGGGCCATTTCGTCCCAGCGTGCCTCCAGAAGCTTGGCGTACTCGACCAGACGCAGGTTGTAGTTGCCCAGCGAGTGCCCGTCGTTGGCCTTGATTAGCAGCGTCTTGCCATCGTAGCCGAGCTTCGTGAAGCCGTCCCAGGCGGCGTAGCTCGTACTGGCAAAGGGAATCCACTCCGCATTGGCGCGGACATAGACAATTCGGCTCATAGCAGAGCCTCTATCGCGGGGAACTTTCCCATGCTAAACTCCGATACTAAAAGCAGATGAAGCGCTACGATGGTATCTCCCCGCTCTCCTGGATTCTCAGCGCCGGTATGGGAACCCTACTACTCTTTCTAGGGCTTACCTGGTATGTCTACTTCTTGCGGTGCTTCTGTATCCTTGGGAGTTTTACCTTCACGGACTGGGACGACTTTGTGCCACTGGCGCTCTTGCTACTTGGCATCGGGCTTGCTCTCAACACCGCACGCGTTCCGACTTGGTTTCCGCGTCTTGTCCTTGGTATCTGCGCCCTAGCTCCCGCGCTACCGCACATTCCCCTGTACTTCATGGCCCGCGAGGCACAGATCTTTCTAGGACACTGGCCGCAGATGATGGTCAACGACCCCAAGTGGCTGGTAGGCCGCTCACCTGGCTACGACCTCTGGAACCACCGCGTCGCCTACGTCGAAGCCTACTCAGGGGCGCTTTTCCTGGTGTTCTGGGCACTCTTCTTCGCCCTCTGGTCACGGCTCAATATCTGGCAACGCACCGCCTACCTGCTCCTCTTCCTCGCGGCGCATCTTGTCCTTCAGTGCGATCCCGGCGGTCTCTATGCCTGGTGGCTTGACTGAGTCTTACCTTAGATCTCGCAGAACCGTCTTGCGCTTAAGCCATGGCACAAAGAGGTGATCTGGCCCCGGCGCTTTCGTATGGCACCCGATGCAGGTCGAAATCTTCCCCTTTTCCAGCGGAGCCCCGGCTTCCTGAATGAAATACTCCCAGTCGCCATTTTGTGGATCGTAGCCGGGAGCACGCTTGATCATTCCAGTCACGCTATTGGGCCGTCGGGGCGCATCTTTCAGATAAGGATACTGCCGCGCCACTTTCTCCTTGACCACCACCGCCCCAATAGGAAAGGTTCCAGTGTCTGCTTTTAGAGCCAATGCTGCCTTAAAATCCACCAGAACCCGCACCTCGGAGTATGCATGAGGGCCCGTGTCCGCCTCAGCGCGCTTCACATCCTCCGGGTTGGCTCCTCGGCAGAGCATGAGCAGTCCATTATCTACCTGATAATTGGGAGGCGTGAGGCAGGTATAGCGAGCGTAGGCGCTTACCACTTTTTCCGGCGTGATCTCCTCGGTCGTTGGAGAGCTTCGCCGCGAGAAAAAGACCCCAAGCGTGATCCCCAGCGCGAGCGCTAGGGCAAGAGACAATAGTCGTTTCATTTTTTAAGTTGCTCCTCCAAAGTAGTGCCTTTGGACCAGTAGCGCAGGATGTGCTGGATCTCTTGTTGCGTGGCCCGCTTCGCCACGAGTTCCCTAAGCGAGGTATTATCCGCAACCCAAGCGGCTTCAAAGAATGCTGTTGCCGTCTCAGTTTCAGGAGGAAAGAGCAAACACTGGTTCAGTATTACCTGGATCAGCCTCGCCTGGGTCTGCGGTGGGATACCGTAGCGCTCCAAGAGCGTAAAGACCGTGGGGATATTGGTGCAGCGCATCGTGGTGAGAACCGTGATCCCGGCCTCAGTGGCGTCCATAGCGGCGCGGGCACTCTCCG
>NZ_JANNYP010000462.1:0-5382 GCF_031410135.1 Armatimonas sp.
CCCCGGCTTCTCTCGTTCCTCGCTTCGCCGACCCTCTTCCTGTATCGCTCGTGCCTCGCTAGGAAGAGGGTGAAATACTTGTGGAATTTATTTTTGATTTTTATCAGAATCACTGGCTCTCAACCGTTCTACAAGTGTGAACAAAGATTTTATAAAAAAGTCCTGTCGTCGGAATCTGGATCAGCATTTAAGACAACGCTCACGAGCATTGCGTACCGAAGCGACCGTCGCGGAGAAAATTCTCTGGGAAGTGCTACGCAAAGATGCTTGTGGTGGCTATCGCTTTCTACGGCAACACCCCATTGCGCCCTATGTGGTGGACTTTTACTGTGCGGCGCTGAAGCTCGTTGTCGAGGTAGATGGAAGTATCCATGATCTTCCCGAAGTCCAAGCCAATGACCAGCTTCGCCAAAAAGCACTGGAAGAACGAGGGCTGCGTCTACTACGCCTCACCAATCAGGAAGTTCTCACGAAATCCACCGCTGAACTTTGCCAAATAATTTTGCATGAAGCCAAACGCACACCCTCTTCCTAGCGAGGTACGAGCGATACAGGAAGAGGGTCGGCGAAGCGAGGAACGAGAGAAGCCGGGGAGATGGTAAAAACTACAACACCAGCACACGGGGGCTCGTGTACTCGTCCATGGTCCAGCGAATACCCTCACGGCCCGTCCCCGAGTCGCCCTCGCCGCCGTAGGGCATGGCATCGCTGCGGAAAGTGGGGACATCGTTGATAATCACGCCGCCCACCCGAAGCTGCTGGTGCGCCTGGAGAATACGGCGCATGTCGTAGGTGAAAACTCCCGCTTGCAGGCCGAAGCGGCTCGCGTTGATACGAGCGATTCCTTCGTCAAAGCTCTCCACGGACTCCACCACAACCACCGGCCCAAAGACTTCATCACAGGCGACAGGCTGATCTACCGGGACATGAGTGAGGATACTTGGGGCGAGAAAGGCCCCCTCGCGCAGCCCCTGAAGGAGCACTCTTGCCCCAGCCCGCTTCGCCTGCTCTACCCACTGCTCCACTCGAATCGCCGCCGCTTCGGTGATCATTGGCCCTAGATCCGTGGTCTCGTCGGCGGGGTCACCAAGGCGAAGTGCCCGCGTTTTTGCTACCAGCGCTTCACAAAACGAGTCGTAGCAGTTTTTATGGACAAAGACGCGCTGGACCGAGATACAGACCTGGCCGGAGTAAGCAAAACCGCCCGCGACGCAGCGTGCCACCGCATGGGCAATATCCGCATCTTCCGCAACCAGCACAGCGGCGTTTCCCCCCAGCTCCAGGGTGACATGCTTCTTATTTGCCAGCCGCTTCAGCTCCCAGCCAATTGTGTCTGAGCCGGTGAAGGAAAAAACCGGCAGGCGCGGGTCGGTGGCCAGCAGTGTTCCGATCTCTTGCGGTGTCTCGGGAGTCAGCACCGCAAAGGCCGCTTCTGGCCAGCCCGAGGCGTGCACCAGCTCCTGGAGTTTAAGGGCAATCCGTGGCGTTTTCTCGGCAGGCTTGAGCACCACCGGTGCACCGACCGCAATCGCCGGAGCCAGCTTGTGCGCCACGAGATTGAGGGGAAAATTGAAGGGCGTGACAGCGGCAACCGGGCCAAGCGGAAAGCGTCGCACCAGTCCCAGGCGTCCCACCGCCGCTGCGCTCAGATCCAATGGGAGCAGCTCACCCCCAAAGCGCCGGGCTTCGTCTGCCGCGAGTGAGAAGGTCATGCGAGCACGCTGCACCTCAACACGTGCATCTCGAATCGGCTTCTTCGCCTCCGCACAGAGGAGCTGGGCAAAGTCCTCAAGCTGGGTCTCAAGCCCCTCGCTAATTCGTGTGAGAATTGCATGGCGCTCAAACGAGGCACGGGCTTGTGTGGTAGGAAAAACCTCGGCGGCGGCGGCAATCGCCGCCTCTGCCTCCGCCTTTGTCGTAAAATGCATGGTTTCAGGATACCCGCATCTCGCACCGTGGGGTATCCTGAGCCATGCCGACTCTACTTCTTGCACTTCTTGCTCTCGGGCAGACCGAGGCCCCTGCTCCTAAACCGCCGTACATTCCTCTCTATGGCGTTAATGTTGGTACCTATTTACCCACGAGCGCAGCCGTACGTTCCCGCTTCGGAGACAACTGGTTCAGCTTTTCACCGGGCTTTGGGCCTGTACTCCCACCACCCGTCCCTCGCCTCTCACCCGATTTCAACCTCGCAACCCAGAGGAAAACATTTGGTGGTTTCCAGAACCGCGCCTTCATGGCTTCTCTGTCGGCGCAGTACCAGTGGCCTCTTTTCCAGCTCTATGTCACCGAAGGAGAGCCCTTCAAGCTCCCGACGTTCTTGCCGTATGCGGGAGTGAGTTTGGGAGGAGCCTACGCCAACTTGCGGAGCCAGGCCGATAACATCAACGGGAGCGGATTTGCTCCTAGCGGAAGTCTCTACGTGGGAACGAGCATTGGGCTCCGTAGCTTTGTGGAGGCGCGTTGGCGTGCGGTGGGTAAAGTGCAGGGCTTTGATCTCTCGGGGCTTGATCTGAGTGTCGGGCTCCGTTTCTAGCGCACGGCTTCGGGCGATTTGGCTCTTAGGGGCACTTTTTTGCCTGCCTCTGGGACTTGCCACTCGCCTTCTGAAACGACACTTCGATGCGCTTGGTTCCGCACTCGGCGATGGCCTCTGGGCGCTGCTTGTCTTCTGCCTGGTCTGCGGCGTAGCTCCGCGCTGGCCTCTGGCGTGGCGCGTGTTGACGGCGCTCACTCTGGCCGTGCTTGTGGAGGTCAGCCAGCTCTGGCACTTCCCCTGGCTCGTCGCGCTTCGTCACACAAGACTCGGCGCACTTGCCATTGGCGGCAGCTTCTCTTTTGGAGATATTCTCTGCTACGCCACAGGAATCGCCTTCGGTGCCCTACTCGCCCGGAGGTTCGAGCGCTGATGCAGCGCCAGAGATCGCGCTACGCCCCCGGCACCTGGCAGGCACTCGTACTCAAGCAGCTCTCCTCGACAGAGGCGAACGGGCGCTCTGTCATGGCACATAGCGAGTCATCCCAAGCACTGCCTTTTCTGCTACCGTTACTTCGATCAGACCATCGCCTAGTTCGTCGTGAGATATTGACGACACTGATCGGTATTCCGATTGGCTATGCACTCATCACTCTTTTGTGTACAATGAGCGGATATTCCAACCCTAGTTCAAGCTTCGTGGTGAGTATGTTTCTTGTGATGACCTGGAATCTACGGACTCCTGCGGAGAAGCGCTACCCACGCTGGCGAAATGCGCTCCAAGCAACTTTCTTTCACTTGGAGCGCTCCACGATCTCGGAGCGGCTGCCAGTCTTGTTGGAGATTACGCGCTGGCTTCACGAGCGGCCTCGCCTCGTGACCTTGGAGACGCGGCAGCAGTTTTATAGGCTCCTCACTGAGACACTTTCGAAAACGGACACGGGCGTTCTGGAGACACTAGAGCCCGAGGGGATTGCCCACTTGATCGCTCTTGTGGTGCGCTCCCGCAAAGAGATGCCCGACACGCTTCTGGCGGCAGTCATTCTGGTACTGGCGCAGCTACAACCGGAGAGTATCCCCCTGCGACCGAGGCTCCACCAGCTCACCTACGACTCAAGCCCACGTATCCGCGAAGCCGTCGAAGAGTTCTACCGGGTTCCTAAGTAGCTTCCTAGCTTTCCGCCCAGCCAGACGGCAAGCAGGCCTAAGGCGAGCGAGAGAGCAATGTTTCCGGTGGCGGGGCCGGGTTTGAGCTTCGCGGTGTCCTGCATCAGGGTCGAGAACGTGGTATAGCCCCCACAGAAGCCGACACCTAGGAACAGGCGCAGACTCTCAGACTTGTTGCCCAGGGTGGTCGCGACGAGGCCGAGCAAAAAGCAGCCGCTGACATTGACAATGAGTGTGCCTAGGGGAAGTGTGGCGGGCCAGCGCTGCGTCATGGCGCTGCCAAGCACGTAGCGTAGCACGCCGCCGAGCGCACTTCCCAGCCCGACCAGACCACAATCTAGCAATTTCATCAGGCGAATTGTACGGCAGAGTGCTTAAGAAGCGCTTCAAAACCACCGATATTTAAGCGGAATCCTATGAAAATACTGGCAGTTGAAGGAGATGCTCTCTCCGCGCTACTCTTGCACGAGGCGCTGGAGCGACAAGGACACCAAGCGACGATTGTCCGCGATGGTGAGGCGGCTTGGGAGCAGCTCACCCTAGGAAGCAGCCCGCGCAGTGAGACACGCACAAGCTCACCCTACGATGTCCTGATCACCCGCTGGAACGCTCCCAAGGTCAACGGTCCAGATACTTGTCGCCGCATCCGACACCCCGATATTGGAATCGAGAGCTTACCGGTTCTGATGGCGATGGACAGCGACACGCCCGACACTCGCCAGCGGGCTCTGGAGGCGGGGGCTGTCGTCTGCCTACGCTACCCACTCGACCCGGATGAGATTCGTTCCGCGCTTCAACAAGTTGAGACAGCACAAATCGCTCTCCAGACCTCTCTGGAGCCTCTCCCCGAGAGCCTCCATAATTTTGCCACATCTCCTGTTGAGGAGCTTGCGCTCGCACGTGTCGGGGACAAGGCTCCCGCAGCCGTGAACCAAGCGATTGCCGCTCCCGGGAATCGCGTTCCCGCTACGGGTGCTGGTCTGCCCGCTGTCGTGCCCTCATCGGGACTGATGGGTGCCAAAGAGCGCCTTGGGGAGATCTTAATTACCCGTGGGCTCATCACACACGGTCAGCTTGCTCAGGCGCTGGAGATTCAGCATCGCACACAGGATCGCCTGGGCTCGATCTTAATCAACCAGGGCTGGGTCAGTGAGCAGGACATTACTGCCGCACACAGTCGCCAGATAGACATGACCTTCGTCAATGTCGAAAGCGAGCAGGCCTACGACGAAGGGCTCTCCCTGATCTCCCGTGAGCAGGCGCTGGCACTGATGGTACTGCCTCTCGAACCTGCCGATGAAGACTCGTTTCTCTCCGATCCACCTATCCGTGTCGCGGTCTCAAATCCATGGAATACCCCCGCCATTGATCTGGTGCAGGCGCGCACCAAGCGACGCGTGCGTCCGGTTTTGGCAGAGAGCACGGCTCTCAAGCGTGCCATTGAGCTTGCGTACCAGACCAGCGGCAATACGTTTGATAAGCGCCAAGTGGCTCGCTCTTTAGAAGCAACCCTCACGATCCTCAACGACGATGCGGGGCTCTCGCCTGAAGACACCCGCCGCCTCGCCGAGGACGCAGACAATATTGCCACCGTGGATGATCCCAATGACGCGCCGATCATCAAGTTTGTGAATACACTGCTGATTGAGGGGGTCCGAAAACGCGCCTCGGATATCCATATCGAGCCCTACAAGAAAGATTTTCAGGTTCGCTATCGTATTGACGGCCACTTGCATGTG
>NZ_JANNYP010000463.1:0-9426 GCF_031410135.1 Armatimonas sp.
GTCGAAGCCTTTCTTCAGCGGACTTCCCGTGGTGTCAAACATCCCCATGCCCCACTTACCGATACACGCCGTGGCATAGCCCGCGCTTTTCAGTACTTGGGCAATCGTGGGCGTCTCAGCAGGCAGGGGCATCTGGCCCTCGGGCTGGATCTCCCGGTTGGCACGAATCGGGCTATGGCCCATGTGCAGCCCCGTCATCAAGCTCGTGCGCGAGGGCGCACAGACACTGGTACCGCAGAAGGCTTGCGTAAAACGCGTGCCCTCTGCGGCCATCTTATCTAAGTTCGGGGTCTGGATGAGCTTCTGACCGTAGCAGCCCACATCACCCTGAGCGAGATCGTCGGAGAGAATGAAGATGATGTTGGGCTTCATCACTTAGATATCCTCGTTGAACCAGCCCGCCGCACTAACGTTGGTGCTCTTGCGGTAGACAATCCCATTACGGTTCAGAACAGGGACAGCCGCTGCGAGCGTCGCAGCCCCCGTGAAGCCTGGAACGGGACTCTTGAACCACTTGGCATGGCCATCGGCGAAGGCATAGGTAGAGCCCTCGTTGTGGCGCCCACGGGCAAAGATATAGGTTATTGCACAGCTACGAAACGCTCCCGCAATCAGCTGAGAGTTTTCATCCACGCCAGGTGTCCAGACACAGTTGCCACTGCTCTCCGCAACCATCACCACTTGTGCCGGTGAGGCGACGGCGGCCATCCCACTAGGAGCACGGTGCTGAGCCACAGCCAAGTTGCCATCATACGAGCCCATGAGCCAGTAATTGCTGTTGTAGGAGTTCATCGGGATATTGAAGTTTGGCCCGAGGGACTTCTCGTACTCTGGGCAGAAGAATAGGCTCCTTTTAACTCCTGTACGATTCACATTCACATCGGTGAAGCCACCTTTAACGTAGGGCTCTACGAGAAACTGCCAGGCACGGTTCGCTGTGACTCCGGCTTCCGTGTGACGGTAGTTCGACATCGGGTAGGTCTCGTCGTAGTCTTGGACATACATCATGATGGCGGTGCCCATCTGCTTCATATTCGAGACACAGGCGATCTGGCGGGCCTTGGAGCGTGCCTGGGCAAAGACCGGGAAGAGAATGGCGGCGAGAATCGCGATAATGGCGATGACGACTAAGAGCTCAATAAGAGTAAAGGCAGATCGAAATGATTTCATTGAATGGTTCTTTCCTTAATGGGCCGACGGCGGCCCCAGAGTGGTTCCCGGCAAGAGTGTCACCGGAATCGTTTGTCTCGATTCGTTCGAGACGGTGCCGACGATCAGCTCGTCGAGCAGGGTAATGGCGGCCTTTGCGACCGCTTCTAGGTCAACGGCAACTGAAGTGAGAATATGGCGCGACGTTGACGGCCAGTGAATGCCATCAAACCCGACCACGGAGAGCTGCCCCGGCACTGAGATGCCCAGTGCATCACATACCTCTAGGACGGCGTAACCGAAGTGATCGTTCCAGCAAAACAGCGCCGTCGGTGACTCAGGACCCGCCAGAACTTTGGGGAGCTCTAGGGCGAGCTTGCTGCGCTCTAGAGTGTGTGTCGTCAGGTTCTGGGAAGAAAGCCCGGCAGCGATCAGTTGCTGCTGGAGAGTGGCCAAGCGCCCCTCGGTATCTACCCGCCCCTTGCCGATCAGAAAGGCGATGCGCTGATGCCCCTGAGAGACAAGAGCCTCCGCGAGCTGGCGCAGGCCGTCGGTCTGATCGGCCATCACGCAGGGGAGCGTGCTCTCCGACGTGCGCTGAAAGAGCACCACGGGCAAGTGACTGCGCTCTAAAAGCGGCAAGAGCGGATCACCATCGCGGGCACCAAAGAGAATCAGGCCATCCGCCCAGCCCCCGTTGATCTGCGCATAAATCTCCTCGGCACTCCGGTCGTGGTGCGTGAGGGTGAGCAGGTCGTAGGAATTGGTGCCTGCCGCAAGCTCGACTGCTTTATTGAGCTGATCCATGTAGAGATCGCCGCGCCAGCGGTTGCGATAGGCGCTGTAGAAGGCAAGAATCCCCGTGCGGCCTTTTTGCAGAGAGCGTACTAGCCGATTCGGACTAAAGCCACTCTGCGTGGCGCTTTGCTGAACCCGCGCCACAACATCGGGCGAGATACGTCTCTGTGTCGCCTTGCCCGCCAGCACCGCCGAGACCGTCGAAACCGAGACACCTGTTTCTGTTGCGATATCACGGAGCGTGGAGCGGCGACCACTGCCTGGTTTCTGTGTTGTTGGCATAAACTTACTGCACAAATACTTGTGCAGTACAATACAGGATATTGAAAAAGAATGCAACTAGTAAGCCCCAACAGCGAGTGGCTCGTTATGACGTAGAATAGAGACATGGCGCTAAAAGTCCCTACAGCAGCACTCCGTACCTACGATATGCTCAAAGAGAGTCCTCGTGCAACACCCCGCCACTCGGATGCGCGTGATCCCATCGTGCTGGAGCAGATCCATGGGCGGATTCGGGAGCTCCTTGTCACGTACCGGATCAGTAGCCAGATCGGCCAGAACCGGCAGACATTTGTCTTCTGGAGCGAGATCGAGCCCTTGGTGCGCGAAGGGATTTTCGACGATTTTTTGTGGATGCTGTAAAGCCCGGTACTTTCCCCTCCTCTTTTGGTATAGATTGTGCGTATAGTCTCAGGCAAAGGAACCTGAGCTATGAGTGCTGTCCCTCTCTCACCCTCCGCAACGCCGGAAGAAATCTACCTGAGCCGTCTGATGGCGGCACGTCTTTTATTGCCGACCAGCGTCCCCGGTATCTATGGACGTGGCGCACGCTTTGTCGAGGTGCTGGAAGGGCTGGCGCGTAGTATCACACAGCTAGGCCGAACCGAGAGTACCCATGTCTGGGAGTGTCCCCCGATCCTGCCGCATACTGCCGTCGAGAAGTACAGTAGCTCCCTGGCCTTCCCCCACCCACGCACCACGCCCGGGGCGAATCTAGGCGATCTGACCCTGGCTCCCTCAGCCTGCTGCTATGTCTACCCCACACTCACCGGCACTCTCGCCACAGCGGGCTGCACGATTGACATTGAGAGCTGGTGCTACCGGAGTGCGGCCTCACTCAACCCCATGCAGATGCGTGCTTTTCGGATGCGGGAGTTTGTCTATGCAGGCACCGAAGCGCAGGCGCAAGGCTTCCGCGAGAGCTGGATCGTCCAAGCACAGGCATTTCTGAGCGCTCTTGGGCTAGAGTCGGAGCAACAGACACAGGACGAGACGCTCGATATTGTGGTGCCAATGCTCTCAGGCGCGTGCCCCACCGCGCTTCTTTCGGTCAACCACCACCAGGATCACTTTGGTAAGCTCTTTGATATCCGCACCCCTGATGGTGCCAGTGCCCACACCAGCTGCGTCGCTTTCGGCATGGAGCGCATCGCGCTGGCTCTCCTCGCCCAGCATGGCCTGCAACCCAGCAAGTGGCCTCAGGAGCTGCGGACACGGCTCCACCTCGACTCGTTAAATTAGCGTGTTGGTTTAGGGACAAGCGGTGCCAAGGGAATCTTCATCTGTGTCTTGTCCCGGACTAGCACCAGCTCTTTTTGGCTGATCTTCGCCACGACATAGCGCTCCCCTCGCACCGACACCGGCTTACCCTGTTCGACGACGCGTACCTCGGAGTTGGGCGGAGCACCTAGCTCCAGGATCGCAAAAGCGACTTTCTCCCCGAGAACACAGCCCGACATGCGGCAGGCAGTCCCCGCGACAATGGGGAGACGTGCTTGCTGGTAGAGAAGGGCGAGATTGGGCGGCGGGAGCTTGCTGTCGGCTTTCGGGGCGATCTCGACAATGCCATCCTCGCGCTTCCAGTCTAGCACGGGCCGGTTGCTCTGGCAGAGCTGTGTCAGTGTCTGCTCGAACGTCCCCTGGCTCACGGTGGCCGTCACCAGCCCGAACACGGAGTTGGGAATCAGGTAGTTGCCCTCGCCAAACCCCTTCATCACCAGCTCCAGCGCCTTCTCCACCGGAGCCTGCGCCAGAAAAAGATCCCGCTTCAGAGGCGCAACGGGCGGCGTCTGTGCTTGTGCAGCCTCGGCGAGCACAGCCAGCCCCGCCAGAGTCAGGAGAGTTCGTCGGTTCATGCCCACATTCTAGCGCTTTTTCGCAAAACACAGGGCACTTCTACAAAATCGGATTTAACGGTACGAGAGGCACCAGAAAGCGGCGCTCCCCTTTTTGTAAGACGATACCAGTGCGGTCAATCTGTGAAACGCGAAAACCGTCTAGCGAGTCTCCTTCGGAGACGATGACGCGCTGTAAGCCTAAAGTGGAGCTAGTCTCCAGAAGGGCGAGTGATTTCTCACCGAGCAACACGCCCGCAACGCGGCGGGGGGCACCCGCGACTAAGGGAAGCTGCACGCGTCCCTGACGCACTTCTTCCAAAGAGACAAAGCGCGGCGGGGACGGTGGCATATTTCCGCGCTTCGTAACGTGCCAGACTCCGTTTTCTTTGCGATAGCTTAAAGGCCCTGTGGCCGACCGCATGACCAAAGAGATGAGCGAGGTGCTGGTCTCGCCGGAGATATAGCCCTCCAAAGTTCTCTCAAACTGGACACGTGACCCGCCGGACTTCAGGATCAGTTCCAGAACCGAGGTGATAGGCGCATCGGCGAAGAAGGCACGCTCCATACCGACAACTTCGGAAGCGGCCCCACTGGTTCGTGGGACAAGCCCGGTAAGGGGAATCTCCAGGCGCTGCGTGCGCTCGGCCAGAACGAGTCCCTGCTCCGTAATCGCGCTAACCTGCACCTCGCCAAAGTGGTCGCCTCGGGCCACGACACGAACGATAGACTGCGGTGGCGAGCCTTGCTCAACAATCGCCAAGGGGCCATTTTGCGAGCGTAGCGCGATCCCCGCCACACGGCGTGGCTCTCCAAAAAACGTCGGGCAGTCAAACTTGTTTTGGAGAAGTGCCCGAAAACGCTCATCAGGTTGTACCTCTGGGATAATCCAGACTCCGTTCTCGATCTTGTAGGTAACACTCGGAAAAAGTGCCTTAGGAAACGCCTCTGCCGTCACAGCGGCACTCCCGGTGACGAGCCCCAACGCTTTGTTGTCGATGATGTAGTTTGTGATACCGACAGTTCGGAAATAGAGCTCCAGTGCGGGTCGAAGCGGAGCATCGCGGAAGATAAGACGGTTCATAGCCACTGAGACTCTCTTTCTTTTTCACAGCTTCAGGTATATTTTCCGCATGATCATTCCAGCTCCCTTCTTATTGGCAACTCTAGCGCTGACGCAGCCTCTCCAAGCTCCTGCCACACGGGGGTACTTCCGCACGCCGAGCCTACGTGGGGAAGTGGCGGTCTTTGCGGCAGAGGGCGATCTGTGGCGCGTCTCGACCAGCGGCGGATTGGCGACGCGGCTGACGACGCACCCGAGCGAGGAGAGCACCCCTGCCCTCTCGCCCGATGGAAAGTGGGTGGCGTTCTCGGCGGCGTACGAAGGCCCTGACGAGGTCTATGTCATGCCTAGCACCGGCGGCGAGCCCACGCGACTGACCTTTGGCGCGGGGGGAACCGTGGCGGGCTGGACAAAAGACGGGAAAATCCTCTGCGCCACGGGCAAGCACGCGACACTTCCGGGCGTGCAGCTTGTCGCTCTCGATCCCAAGACCAAGCAGCGCACACGCATCCCACTCGCGCAGGCCAGCGATGGGGTCTACGACGACGCGGGCAACCTCTACTTCACGCGCTTTGACTTCCAGGGCAGCCAGACCAAGCGCTACCAGGGCGGCACGGCGCAGAACCTCTGGAAGCTCGCGCCGGGTGCCGCGGAGGCTGTCTCTCTCACAGCAGACTTCAAGGGCACAAGCCGCAGCCCGATGGTCTGGAAAGAGAGAGTCTACTTTCTCTCAGACCGCGATGGTGTGATGAATGTCTGGAGCATGGACGCCAACGGGAAGAACGTCAAGCAAGTGACACATGAGACGGGCTTCGATGTGCAGAACCCGCAGCTGGATGCCACTACGGGGAAGCTGATCTACCAGCACGGCGCGGACTTGTTGGTTGCCGATGCCACCGCGGGCACTTCAACCAAACTCTCGATTCAGCTCAGCTCGGACTTTGACCAGCTGCGCGAGCGCTGGATCACCAAGCCAATGGGCTGGGTAACGGCAGCGCATCTCTCCCCCAGCGGCGATAAAGTAGTACTCACGGCACGCGGCCAGGTCTATGTGGTTCCCACCAGCAAGACCGGGCGCATTGTCGAGGCGACTCGCAAGCCCGGTGTGCGCTACCGCGAGGCACGCTTTCTGCCCGATGGCAAGGGCCTTGTCGCGCTCTCGGATGAGTCCGGTGAGGTTGAGCTCTGGAAGCTGCCACCCACGGGTGAGGTCAGTGCCCCGCGTGAGCAGCTCACCAAAGACGGGGAAGTCCTGCGCTGGGACACCACGCCCTCGCCCGACGGCAAGTGGATCGCCCATACCGATAAGTTCTACCGCCTGCACCTCACCGACACCACGGCCAAGACCACCAAGGTGATCGCCACGAGCGAGGACGGAAATATCAACGGCGTCGCGTTCTCCGCCGATAGCCGCTATATAGCCTTTAGCTACCCCTGCGCCAACCAGTTCAACCAGCTGCGGCTCTACGACACCAAGACGGGCACCACCACCGAACTGACCACAGATCGCTACGACTGCGCCGACCCTGCGTTCTCGCCGGATGGCAAGTTTCTGTATTTTCTGTCGGACCGCTCATTCAACTCCAAGGTCGGCTCGCCGTGGGGGCCGCGCCAGCCGGAGCCATTCTTTGAAAATCAAACCCAGGTCTTTGCACTAAGCCTCCAGCCCGGCAACCACTCACCGTTTCTGCCCACGGATGAGCTGGAGGCCGAGAAAAAGCCTGAAGAGAAGAAACCCGACGAAAAGAAAGCTGAGGAGAAGAAAGCTGATCCTGGGCTCCCTGAGATTGTCATGGAGGGAATCGCCAAGCGCCTCAGCCTGGTGCCCGTGCCTGCAGGGAGCTACAGTAGCCTCAAAACAGACGGCAAGAAGCTCTTTCTGCTCAGCTCTGAGAGCCTCTCGGCGATTGCGATCCGTAGCGAGGATATCAAGCTGGAGCCTGTCGCCACCAACGTGAGCGGCTATGAGCTGAGCACCGATGGCAAGAAAATCCTGATCCAGCAAGGCGAGATGATCTCGGTATTTGATGCGACAGGTGGCCCCGACCCGGCCAAGAGCCGCGTCTCGCTGCTCGACCGCTGGAGCTTCTCGCTCGACCCTAAAGAGGAGTGGAAGCAGATGTACGAGGAGGCGTGGCGGCTGCACCGCGACTACTTCTACGACCCCAAGATGCACAGTGTCGACTGGAAAGCCCTGCGCGAGAAGTACCGCCCCCTGGCCGCACGAATCGCCTGCCGCGCCGATCTCTCTGACGTGCTGGCGCAGCTCACAGGCGAGCTCTCGGTCTTGCACACGTTTGTCTCGGGCGGCGATCAGCGGGCTGGTACGGATAGTATCGGGGTAGGAACTTTGGGCGCGGAGTGGGAGCGCGATGAGGCAAAGGGCGGCTGGCGCATCACCCGCCTCTGGCGCACCGACCCCGACATGCCTGAGAAACTGGGGCCGCTCCTCAAGCCGGGTGTCGAGGCCAGCGAGGGCGATGTGATTGCCCAGCTCAACGGCGTCCCGACGCTCTCCGTGGACGATCCTGCGCAGCTCTTGCGTGCTCAGACGAATAAGCAAGTGCGCCTTAAGCTCTATCCCGGCGGCGACGCCAGCAAAGCCCGCGATGTGATCGTCACCGCGATCTCGGGCGGCGCGGAGTGGGACCTGCGCTACAGCGACTGGGAGCTTTCTCGCCGTCAGATGGTGGAGAAGGCCGCGCCAGGCAAGCTAGGCTATGTCCACCTGCGTGCGATGGGCTCGGGCGATATCGCACAGTGGCAGCGGGAGTTCTATCCGGTCTTCAACCGTGATGGCTTAATCATTGATGTGCGCCACAACAACGGTGGAAACATTGATAGCTGGATCTTAGAGAAACTCATGCGCAAGGCCTGGATGTTCTGGAAAGCCCCGGTTGGTGCCCCCTACTGGAACATGCAGTACGCCTTCCGTGGCAAGATCGTGGTGCTGTGCGACGAGAGCACGGCCTCCGATGGCGAAGCGTTTGCGGAGGGGTTCAAGCGCCTAGGGCTGGGCAAAGTCATCGGAACCCGCACCTGGGGCGGCGAGGTCTGGCTGACATCTTCCAACACGCTGGTAGATAGAGGAATCGCCACGGCGGCAGAGTTTGGCGTCTTCGGCCCGGAGGGCAACTGGCTCATCGAGGGCCACGGCGTCGAGCCCGATATTGTTGTGGATAACCTCCCCCGCGCCACCTACGACGGCAAAGATACGCAGCTCGATGCGGCGATCCAGCACTTACTGAGGGAGCTAGAGAAGAACCCCATTCCGAAGCCCAAAGTACCGCCGTACCCGAATAAAGCGTTCCCGAAGCGGCGCTAGAGCAGTGCTCTCAGTCGCCGCCGCCACCACCGCCACAGGAGCTACCACAGGAGGAGCCGCCCCCGTCGCCTCCTCCTGCATCTCCCCCTCCACCGGAGTCGCCGCCACCAGAGTCCCCGCTGTCGCTACTACTGCAGCTAGACGCGATAAAGAGCCCTCCACAGCTCCCCCCACTATCCCCGTGAGTGCCTCTGCGTGTATTGCGGCGCTTATCGCTCGCGCTGAGAATCACCACCAGAATGATCACCCCGAAGATCAGCGCGAGGATCAGGATGCCCGCCGCCGGGTTACCACTCGCTCCCGCCAGAGCCACACTTCCTAGCCCCGTCGCCAGCCAGCCCAGTGCCCGCTTGCGTCCCAGACTCACCGCCTTTTGCGGCTTCTTCGTGCCCCAGACACAGCTCGGTGGCTCCTCGCCAAAGATGCGCTGGTAGCTCTCCTGCGTCTTGGCATATTGTCCTGCAAAGTGCACCTCGTCCTTCGGCTTGCCTGTGCCCGGCTCGTGGTGGAGTGGCTTGCTCAGAATATCCCCACAGAGTGCCTCCCAGTAGGAGCGGGTATAGAGCAAGTGCAGGTGCCAGGCTTCGTCCACCGCTTTCGAGGGCGTCACGGCGTGCCCCGCAACCTGGGTAAGATAGAGAAAGCGCCGGTACTCCCCGATCACTTGCTCCGTAAACAAAACGCCCCACTCGTTTTCACGAGCGAGGCGCTTGCTAAATCCCTCTTCCAGCGGCAGTGCCGCCAGCTGCTGCCAGAGTGGATTTTGTTGGTAGTGATTGTTGTTGTTTCGCATGTTTTTCAGTTCCTCTTTTCGTTTTTTCGTTTCATTCTCTTTCAATGGTTGAGACCCGCCCCGGAAGACATGCGTTATTAAGCGTTTGTTAAATAATTCTGCCCAATGGAATTGGGCATCAACAATGGCACTACGCGCCGCAAAGCCCGTGCCGGGCTCCCGAATTTGTTCCCCAGCCCGGCAC
>NZ_JANNYP010000464.1:0-5068 GCF_031410135.1 Armatimonas sp.
AAAATATAGCAACGTTTTCGTTTCAGGTATTCTGTAGATATGGGATGGTTACGAAAAACGCCCCTGGAAGAACAACAGCAAGAGCAACTTTACGGCTTGGCTCGCTCCTCAAAGAGAAGTCATGCCGATAGAGCACGAGCTATTCTGATGACCTACCAGGGGCAAACCGCAGAGCAAATCGCCGATGTACTGATTGTCAGAGCACAAAGTGTTAGACGATGGCGAATACGATTTGCAAGGCAGGGAGTCGAGGGCTTGAAAGATAAACCCAGGAGTGGACGACCTCCTCTCAAGCGAGAAGCTGCTCTGAGTGTCGTACCCGAAAAACTTCAGAGCGTTAACCAGAGCTTGACCTGTCCGCGCCTGGTGCAAGATGTTCAGAAGCAAACGGGAGTTACTCTGACAGCCAATTACATGAGCCTTATTCTAAAAAAAGGGGTTGGGCCTACCGGCGACCTCGCCACTGCCTCAATCATAGACAGGATAAACAAGCCGTAGAGCGCAGTGGTCTTCCTCTACTTTTGATGCAACAGCAGGCCCGAGCAGGCGATATTGTCCTACTTTACCAGGATGAATCCGAGGCACTCACTCATCCCTACCTGAGTCGGCTTTGGGCTAAGCGGGGAGCAGACTTACGAGTCGAAGCTCCCGGCAAAGCTCTAAAATGTGCGATGTTGGGAGTTCGGGAGTCCATCACCGGTGAACTGACGGTTCATACAAGTCGTACCAAACGCAGCACAGATTTCATCGCTCTTTTGGAGAAGTTAGATGTTTTGTACGGGCCGGGCACACGAGTCAATCCAGTGCCCGTGATTCTTGTTCTGGACAATGGGCCTATCCATACCAGTCGAGCCAGTCAGGTAGCGCTTGCTTCTCGTCCTTGGCTGACAGTAGAATGGCTCCCCAAGTATGCTCCTGAGTTGAACGCTATTGAACGTGACTGGCTTTGGCTCAAACGCGATTGGTTAGCCAACCAGCTCTTTGGTAGTTTCGAGCAACTGGAGCGCCGCATTCACTGGTCGGTGGCACAAATGAATGCAGCGCGACTCGCTAAAACGTTGCAGAAATTAAACGAGTCTGCTTAGTCGATGGCCCTACGGAGACGCCCAACGCAGCGGCAACGGGAGATTATCGCAGAGCGTGCTCAGGCCTGTGGTTTCGGGTGACTTAACCGTACTGGAGAACCTGGCGCTCTCCTGCCCCGGCTGCAACGATATTAAACAGATTCAGACACAGGCACTTGACCCTGAATCGGGCGCATCTGTAGCGCTTTTTCATCCACGCCAGCAGCTCTGGGAGGAGCACTTTACCTGGAGTGCAGACGGTCAGCTGATCCAGGGCAAGACTCCCGGCGGTCGTGCCACCGTCGTGGCACTACGACTCAACCGCATCGGGCTCGTCAATCTGCGACGTGCGCAGTGGACTCTCGGAATCCATCCGCTCCAGGAGAAGCAGGGATGAAGTGGCCTAAACGTGAGAAGTGGAACGAGCTATTCGCCTTTCTCTGGGAGGAGTTTCTGGACGCCGTTATTCCGCGCCGTCGCTTGAACCAGCGCTTTCTAAATACCATAGGCCATATGACACCCGAGGAACTCGCAGGCTGGCTAGCGCGTGGGGCCGATCCTAATGCACACACGAGTGGCTGGGGTTCTTGTGCCTTGGGGAGAGCAGCACGCTCACCGTTTACTGAAGATGATCTTGTGGCACGGCTTCTGGAGGCAGGAGCCGATCCAAACGCCCTTGATCTGCCAAACATAGAACCCCCTCTTGTGCAGGCAGCCCACTCCAGCACCGACGAGAAGATCTGTCTGCTGCTAGAGGCAGGGGCGGATCCCAGTGTGATAAATACCCGTGGACTCTCCGTTTTAGATGAGCTGACGCGCTGGGCTCATATAGAGACCATTGAGAAAGCAATGGACTATGGAGCCAGTGTGCATCTCGGAGCCCCCCTGCACTTTGCAGTTTATGCACAGCGCCCTGAACTCATCAGGCTCTTTTTGGAAAGTGGAGCTGATCCTCATCAGCGAGATCGGCGTTGGGAGAATCAGCTTCCTTGTGAAATCGCAAGGGAGTTATCTACCTCTCCCGAAAAGGCACTGGGCTACAACCAAACAACCAATGAGAAGATTCTTCGACTTCTCTCTGAGGCGGTGGCAGCACATACCATTGACTCGAAAGGCTAGCCAAAGACAGCGAGGTTGGTCTCGGGGACATCTTTACTAGGATCGTCGGCGCAGTCGCTGAAGTGAGTGACTCGGTTACGCCCCCAGCGCTTGGAGCGGTAGAGCGCCTGGTCGGCCTCGGTGATAAGCTGCTGGTCGTTCTCGGTACCAGGCCAGAGGGTGGAGACACCGACGCTTATGGTGATGGCACGCTTGGGCCAGGGAGCTTGCTCCACTAAAGCACGGAAGCGCTCAGCGATCACGCAGGCTCCCTCGTAGTCGGTGTGAGGCAGGATGATGGCAAACTCCTCACCTCCGTAGCGGGCCACACAGTCCGTGCGACGTGCCGAGTCCTGAAGCACTTGGGCAATCTGCTTGAGAACCACATCGCCTGCGGGGTGGCCATAGGTATCGTTGTAGCGCTTGAAGTAGTCCACATCCAGCATGATCATCGAGAGCGGGTGCTGGTAGCGAACACTCTGGTAGTACTGCGTAGCAAGCTCTTCCCGGAACTTACGGTGGTTCTTCAAGCCTGTCAGGCCATCCACGGTCGCCTGCGTTGCGAGAGTGCGATTGATCTCCGCCAGTTCCTCCTGCCGTCGTTCGAGCTGCTGGTAGAGACTGTTTAGCTCGTCAAGCTGCTTCTGGGCTATACTCTCGTAGTTACGCCGCTCCGTGATATCGTCGAAGGTAGTGACCACCGCGTAGGGGATATCCTCACCAAGGTGAAAGAGTGGAGCCGAGTTGATCGAGATCCAGGTCAGCTCATCATTGGGTTTGTGCACTCCCATGACCACATCTTGCTGAGGGATTCCCTGCTGGAGAGTCACCATGGCAGGGTGTTGCTCACCAGGAAAGGGAGTCCCGTCCTCACGAATCGCACGCCAGCAAGAGTCCATCGAGGTGCGCCCCATCATCTGGTCGCGTGTCAAGCCTAGCACTTTTTCAGCACGGGGATTGCAAACCACAATCTCGCCGCCTTTTTCTTGGATCACCAAGCCATCGTGCATGGCTTGCACAGCAAGGTGAAAGCGCTCTTCCGCTTCCAAAGCCGTCATCACGTGCGCCTGTAGCTCCATCTGCGTCATGACCTGTCGGCCCAGGGCTTTCAGGGCCTCAAGCTGCTGAGGGCTGAGTGTGCGAGGCGTGCGGTCAATCACGCAGAGAGTTCCCAGAGCGTATCCTTGTGCGGTGACAAGAGGTGCACCCGCATAGAAACGAATCTTAGGCTCACCCGTCACCAAGGGGTTATTGACAAAGCGTGGGTCGTCTAAGGCATCGGGTACCACCATGACCTCGTGGGGCTGGCGAATGGCATGGTCGCAGAAAGCCCACTCACGAGGCGTCTCGCTCACCCCTAGTCCGTGGCAGGACTTGAACCACTGCCGGGTTTCGTCCACGAGGCTTACCAGACTGATAGGCGTGCTGCAGATCAGCGCCGCCAGTCCCGTGATATCGTCGTACGCGGACTCAGAAGGCGTGTCTAGGATATGCTGATTTTTGAGCGCCAAGAGGCGTGCTGTCTCGTTACTAGACTCCATAAAATTCATTCCGCGATCTCCGCCTCGAAGGAAAAAAACAATGGTGAGTCTAGAGGGGCGAGGAGATGTATTATCTTGTTACTGCTTTTATTGTCGGAGCAATCTCGCATTTTTTACAGAGTTCACCGAAAGAAAAATCTTCGCTCTCCAGCTACAATAGAGCCCTATGACGGAGAAAGAACAACGGATTGAGGCCCTGCGCGAAGAGGCCCATAACTGCCAGGCCTGTGGGCTGTGGGAGACGCGCACCAATGTGGTCTTTGGCGAGGGCAACCCCAATAGCCCGCTGGTATTGGTCGGGGAGGGGCCAGGCGAGACAGAAGATAAGACAGGCCGTCCGTTTGTTGGTCGTGCAGGTCAGCTTCTCGATGAGTGCCTCTACGCGTGTGGCATCACCCGCAAGCATATCTTCATCACCAATGTCGTCCGGTGCCGCCCGACTCTGGTGGGCGAAACAGGCCGCCTACAAAACCGTCCACCCACCGCCGACGAAGCCAGCGCCTGTGTGTCGGGCTGGCTGGAGCCGATTTTGGGCACGGTGCAGCCCCTCGTGATTCTCTGCCTCGGCGGCCCCTCCGCGAGCATGGTCATCAAGCGCGGCTTCAAGATCACCAGCGAGCGTGGCCAGTTTTTCGAGAGCCGCTACGCCCCCTACGCCATCGCCGCTCTCCATCCTGCCTACATTCTCCGCCAAGAAGGAGCCGCCTACGACCATGCCCGCGAGCTTCTCATTGCGGATATCGAAGCCGCACGAAAGAAAGTCGTCGAGGCCAAGAAAGAGCCCCCGAGGACACTGTTCTAAATGCCACCCAACCGAAAATTTGCCTACCGCTACCTGCTCTACTGGGCCGTGGTCGAAGCGCGTAACTTAGGTAGTCAGGCAACCTGCGGCGGACTGGGCCAGATTCCTCAGCGCTTAACGGCTGCCGAGGGGGCTTTTAAGCGCAATGAAGCCGTCCATAACCTCGCCTACTACTCCGCCCTAGACTTCGTTGGATTCGATGACGAACGCTTCTGGAGAGATATAGGTTCGTGCGGAGAAAAGACTACCCAGCACTGGAAGTCACTCTGGGAGGATCAGCTCACCCGATACAAAGCCCCGGATACGGAACGATGAACAACCTCCTGACACGCTTTGGAACCTGGCTGTCAGTCAATCTACCAGACTACTACGCCTCGCTCCAGCCCGGTGTCACCGATGCAGAGCTAGATGCCTTCGAGACCAAGCTCGGCCACAAGCTCACCGACGACTTCCGCGCCCTCTACAAATGGCACAATGGAAGCCTTAGTAGTCGTCCAAAATCAACTTCCTGTTCTTTGGTGTAGAATAGACGGGTCAGCCACTCCATTTTCTACGGTGAAGAA
>NZ_JANNYP010000465.1:0-6271 GCF_031410135.1 Armatimonas sp.
CGCGGCCATCGGGGCCGACCATCTTAGGCCAGCGTGCCCCGCGAAACCCTTGCCGCCGCGCCGTGGCCTGCGCTTGGGGAAGAATCTCGGTGTAGTAGGGCAGGCTGCGCTCCAGTAGTGCCTCGCGGCCCCAGAGCGCAAAGTGCGCCGCGTGCCACCAGTGCATCTCCAGATGGAACTTGCCGTGCCATGAGTTCTGCACCAGCCCCGTCTCCTGCGGCGGTAGCGAGCCCGCGCAGTGGATTTTCGTGAGAAACTGCGACAGTACGATCCGCCTCTCTAGCTCAGCGGCACGCGGGTCGGTGGAGCCTGAGAGGTCTAGCGCGCCGCCGGTGCTCCAGAACGCCTGCCAATGCTTGGCCGACGCACGCTTGGTCTCCGCAAACGAGGGCAAGCGCTCTGTGATTGGTTGTGGCGAGAAGGCGAGTACCACTTCGAGCGCTTTGCCCGCGCCCTGAATCCGAAAGTGATGCGGCCCCTCGGGCGTGAGTTTCGCGCCGGGTGAGAGGGTAAGCGTGGCGTGGTAGCGGGTCTCATCCAGTGTGCGCACAAAGTCCGTGCGTGTCTTTTGCGTTTTATGGGCCGTGGTGTGGCGCTCGGGATGGGCCTCGTCCGCGGTCTTGATCCAGTCGGCGGAGGCTCCGGGGAAGCTCAGGCGTAACGGCAACGTGCTGGGCGACACCCGAACCGCCATCAGATCGCGCGTCGGGTGGCACAGCGTCTCGATGGTCACTCTTTGCCCACCGACACTAAACTGGCTCTCCAGTCGCCCTTCCCAGAGATGCAGCGTCTGGCGCGTCTCGGAAAGCTCCGCGAGGGTCAGCTCGGCAAAACCTAAGCGGCCTAGATGCAGGCGGTGCGGGTTTGCACGGAGCCAGAGCCCGGCGGGCGTCATGGACTGATCGGGGTACGAGACGCCGTCATGCAGGCTCAGCGCCTGCTCCAGTGTGAAGCCCTGCGGGTTGGGATCGCTGTGCCAGCCCCACTGCGCGAGTGTCCCTAGCTGCATCGCTTTCTCATGGAACTCTGGGAAGCTCTGGAGGCCCGTGATGTCCGCCGTAAAAGCAAACTCCCCATTGCCCACCGAGAGCGGTGTGAGAGGGTCTGGCTTGGTGAGCACCACATGGTGCCGCGTGACCAGCGCCTTTCGATCTATCATGGCGATAGATTCATCGGTAGATACGAAAGTGCCTGCTTCTACTTTTTGGGAAGAATGTAGTAGATACCATCGCTCTCTTTCAACACCGCGGGCGGCTCACATTTCTCGCAGATTTTTTGTAGAGCCTGAAGGGGAGTTACATGGTTAATACTCAGGGTAATCTTAGCGTTTTCCATCCCCGACTGGATCACGACATTATCCAGACGAGCCTGCTGAACGATTATAGTGATTGCGTCTTTCAAGTTGGCATTACGAAAGTCAATATCCATTTCTCTGCCTGTATTCTTGACCAAACCGGGATTTCGAAGCCGGATTTCGAGCGTGCCATCCTCATGGATATGGGCTGCAACAGGTGGCCTCGCCAGCTTCAAAATGTCCGCTAGAGCCTGCTGGGGAGGTACGTGCTCGCGGTCATACGTGATGTGGGGCATGGGCTCAAGAGAACCAATGATGAATTTTTGTCCAGGAAGAGACTCCTTGAGAATGTCGAGCGCAACATCGAGTGGGACGTTCTCAAGGCGTAGGGTAAGGTGTTTGCTGAGAGATTCAACACGTTTTTGTTGGCTCCTGACACGCCAGACACCCTGCTCTCTCCTGATCGTTACGGACTGGGGGAAGAGATCCGCAATCCGTTGGATTGCTGTCTCTAACGAAACGTCTTTGAGCTGAAGTGTCACGGACCCGGAGAACCATTCGCTGAAAGCAAAGGGGACGTTCGCTACCCGGAAAATCTTGACGAGCGCAGTACTGAGAGGGAAATTCTGGAAATCCAACGTGAGCGCTTTATTTTTTTGAGTGACCTGAGCACGAGGGGGATCGGGGGGCTGCGCGGCTATCGGCAGGGGCAACGAGAGAGTCACGACGGCAAACAAAATCGTCATAGCAGTATCCTTCTTTAGGTTGAGAACCTGGTCGAGTGTGGTTCCTTCAAAATCAAGCGATATTGCGATGAGAGTTTGGTTAGTGTGTGGTGGCGAGCTGGGAGCGGGTGGTGAGCTCGCCGTCTAAGTAGTAGTGGTCAAAAGGGACACTTCCCAGGCGCATCGGGGAGACATCCACAAATTCGATTAGGTGCAGCTCTGCACGAAAGCGCATGGCCGAGTCGCCATCGGAGAAGGCGGCGAGGTACTCATCGCCACTCTGACGCAGACAGACAAACTCACCGGTTTCGATATGCCGCAGGGTAAAGACTGTCCTCTGGAAATCTCCCTGGTTGTGCTCAAAGGGTCGCATATTCTAGTATCGGCAGGTTTTCTGGGCAGCGTTAGAGAAAAGAGAGAGTATGGTGCACCGACAAGACCAAGATCCTCTTTTCTCGTTGACGCTGCCCCGGAGCTGGTTTCGGAGTAGCGTCCAGAGCCGCCTCCCAGAGCGTGTTGCCACGACCGTTCAGCTGATGCGGGGAACCGTTGTCCTGCGCTTGTTGGGAACTCGCGAGCAGACTGCCCCGACCTTGCCCACGCTCGATTTCACAGGACGGCTCCAAGCCAATGGGACTATAGATCAGGGGCAGGGGCGACTGCGCTGGCCGGAGGGATCGCTGGAAAGCGTTGAAGTCAGTCAGGCGCTGGATGGCTCGTACCAGCTCCAGAAAAGTGGCCTGCGAGGCGTGCTCAACCCCGCAAAAAATAGTCTTGGCGTCGTGCACGAGGCACTGCTCTGGTTTGGTCTCGGGCGGCTCCTGAGACGTGGTTCGAGCATCGAGCAGACCGTCACCCTAGTGCGTGAAGAGAGCACACCGGGCCTGCTCTCGGGGACACTGGCGCTTACCGAAGAGCGCGAGGAGCTTTTGAAGCTGCGCGATGAAGCCGTGATGGCGCGGCGGCTACGCTACCGAGCGAGTGGGCTTGGCTATCCCAAAGAGCGCGAGCGGGGCACTCTCTGGCTGGGGCCACAGGGTGAAGTTCTCAAGGGCGATCTCATCCCCTCGTTTGTGGCGACAGCGGCAATGGCACCAGAAAAAAACGACCCCGCCTTTGTCCTCAAGACCCTGGAAAGTGGCCAGTGGCGTGCGGAGCAGGGAGGCAATGGCTGGACAGTCACGCACTCCGAAGGAAAGCTGGAAGCGGAACTGGATTTTGAGCGTCGCCTGCGCCGCCTAACCAGCCGTCTGACCGGAACGCCTCTGAGCGCGGAGTGGGACGGCACGGCGCTGCGCTACGCCTATCCCTCACTCCTGCCCAAGTTTGCCACCGTACCCGAGGGCGGAGTGGCGCTCTTTCTTGCCTCGCTTTTTCTGCCCGAGCCCGTTGCAGGGCTCGCCGTCGGCCAGAAGCGCCCCGTGCTCTTGCTCCCCCTCGTCACGGGCGACGAGCTGGCGCTAAGTGGGGAGCTCACTCGCCTGCCAGACTCCCCGAAAAAGACACGCCGCTACCGACTGACTCTCGATGGAGGCACTATCGCGGAGCTTGAGAACGATGCACTTGGCTTGGTGCGCCTGACCAGCAATGGAGCACTGTCGGCCACCCGGAAGCCGTAAAGGCCGTAAAGAATAAAGCTTAGGCGGCTACTTTAAGCTCGCCGGACTCCTCATCGGTATCCGTTTCTGTGTCGTCAAGAATCAGGGAGACAACCGGCGTCACCATGAGAGTGGGCTCGGTACCAAAGAAGCTCAGGACACTCTCTAAGCGATCCGACTCCGTGTCGCAGAGGGTGCGGATACGCTCTTGCTTCTCTTTGGCAGTGGCGATCTGCTCTTCTTTTTCGGCGATCTGGCGCTGCAAGTCCGCAATCAGGGACTCGGTCTCGGAGACATAGTCGGCGGTCTTCTTGCCCTGAGCCTCAGCAAACTGCTGGAGGGTGTCACGCTTCTGCGTGGCATCCCCCACAATGCTCTGACGGTTGGCTCCGATGGCCGTTCCCAGCGCTCCAAGGGTCACTTGCACCGTCTGGCGCTTCATCTCAAGTTGCATGGCCTGGGGAAGCTGCTCTAGCATGTCCAGGGTCTGCTCCGCCGTGAAGCTGGTGGTGCTCACTTTGGCAAAGTGATAGATCGCAGGAAAATTGAGCGTCCCTTCTGAGGAGAGAGTAGGCGGCTCTGCCACGGCGACGACAGGGGCGGCAGGCATGGGAGCAGGCGCGCTGCTCAGCCGAACGGGTGGTGCGGCTGGCTCAGACGCACTCTCTTTCTTATCTCGCATAAAAAATGACATAGCTTTTCGATCCTTTAGGTGACGTACTGTCTGCATTGTCGGCAGAACCTGAAAAAATTACCAGGGTATTCAACGAAAATTTTGCATGATAAAATGGGGGGCGCTATGGCATCTGATAAGCTTCCTGATCTGGCAGAGAAATACAAAGATATCCCCTTCGACGACAGTCGTGTGCTGAAGTACAAAGAGAGTGCGGGCTGGGAAGTGCTCCTCAAAACTGCTGCAGAGGTCAAGCTGGTGGACAGTGAGATCCGCGCCCTGATCGTGGAGATGGCTGATATTATGTACGCCGCCCATGGTGTCGGGCTGGCCGCGCCTCAAGTGGGCCGCAGCCTTCGCCTTCTGGTCTACGATGCGGGAGGGGGGCTTCAGGCACTCATCAATCCTCATGTCTCCAAAGAAAAAGGCGAGCAGTACGAGCCCGAAGAAGGCTGTCTCTCGATTCCCGGTCTGCGTGGCGTGGTGCGCCGCCCCACCCAGATCCATGTCCAGGCGCTCAATGCCAACGGCCACCCGGTGCGCTTCAAGGCCCGCGACTTCGAGGCGCGGATTATCTGCCACGAGGTAGATCATCTTAATGGGATTCTCTTCACCGAGCGCGCCGATCCCAAGACACTCCATATGCTCACACCTGAGGAGCAAGCCTCGGAGCGCGAGCCTGCCGAGTAGCATGCGTGTTGTTTTCTTCGGGACATCGCCGTTTGCCGTACCGACACTTCACGCACTTCATGCCAGTGCCCATGAGGTGCTTGCTGTTGTGACACAGCCGGATCGGCCTGCGGGGCGCGGGATGCAGCTTGCCGAGTCGGCGGTGAAGAAAGCAGCACGGGCGCTTGGCTACGAGACAATCCTCCAGCCCGAGAAAGTGCGCCGCAAGCCCTTCCCTGAGGAGCTTGCCGCGCTCGCCCCGGATGTGCTCGTCGTGATCTCGTTTGGCCAGATCATCCCCCAGCGCGTTTTAGACATTCCAAAGTACGGCGGTATCAATGTCCACGCCTCGCTCCTGCCGCGCTGGCGTGGCGCAGCCCCTATTCATCGCGCGATTATGGCAGGAGATGCTGAGACGGGCGTGGCGACCATGCAGATGGAAGCCTCTCTTGACACAGGGCCCGTGTTTTTGGAGACGCGCACTCCTCTCTTGCCCACCGACACCACGCTCGCGCTGGAGCCGCGCTTGGCGGAAGCTGGAGCATTGCTACTGATCCAGACTCTAGATCGCCTGGAGCGTGAGCCGCAGTGGCAGCCCACGCCGCAGAGCGAAGACGGCATGACCTACGCCGCGATGCTCACCCGCGAGGATGGCTTCCTTGATCCCACTGCCGAGAGTGCCACGCAGCTTGCTAACCGTGTTCGTGCCCTCACGCCCCGTCCGGCAGGTGTGATCCGGTTGGCAGGAAAAGAAGTGAAGGCTCTGGAGGCGATTGCCCTTCCTATCGAGGAGCCTGGCATACCCGGCAAGATTATCGCGGTGACAAAAGAGGGCATTGAGCTGGCGACCGTTGAGGGCATCCTGCGCCTCGTCACCGTGCAGCCACCGGGCAAGCCCGCGATGGCGGCGGCGGCCTATGCAAACGGAGCGCGTCTCAAGCCGGGCGACCTTGCCGCCTCTCCGTAAGATTTTTTCGTCAAAGAAGGATTCGTCGCGCCGACGTTGTATAATAGGCTGGCATCCTTGTCAGTAGTGTCTATTGGATTAGTTGTGCCGAAAGGAATCGAGTTTGAAGATGCGTGTCCTTAACCGCCGCCTCGTGCGCTTTGTCTCTGCTACCATTGTTGGTGGCATGGCGCTTGCCGCTCTGGCTCAGGAGAATGGTGCCCCGATAACGTTCTCACTTTTTAAAGGTGAGACGGACTCCGTTACGTTGGGTGGCTGGGGAAGTGGCCGCGCTGATGCTAGCCGAGGCGATAGTGGCCGCGTCAAAGTGGGGGACTACTCCATTAAAGTCACCACGCACGGTAC
>NZ_JANNYP010000466.1:0-30520 GCF_031410135.1 Armatimonas sp.
CAGGCAACCGTGCAGCCGTGCGGGCCTTGTAGGCAGAAGCTTGAGAGTCCCATGGCGTTATCGGGGCGGATATTGAGAGTCTCGCCGTCTGACGAAACTCCGACAAGTGTCTCGACGACCCACCGATCCCACGCCAGGCACGCTATTTCCTCCAGAGGCGCGTCAAAGTCGCCGTCGGGGAACCATTCTTTAGCGTCCCCCCCATCCTTGGGGGCAGAGGGGGCATTCACGCCCCGCCAACGAGGAGCTTGGCTATGAGCGACGAGTCGGGTGAGCCAGGGATCGCTACAATCGAAGAGGAAGGCGTGTTGCTGCTGCCAGTCCTCTAGGTGCCGGGCTTGGGTTGTGGCGGGAGAGCTCTCAAAGTACCACTTGTTCGTAAGCTTCAGCGCGGCGTTTCCATCCGAGCTTTCGGAGAGCGTAAAGACACGGTGAGCCGTCGTGTCCGGCGCAAGCTGGAAAAATAGATCGTCGAGCGGCGGCGTGCAGCGATGCATTCCTTGCATATCCCAGTGTGCGGTTATTTCAAGAGGAATCGAGGACGACGACGGGTTGCGGAGGAGCAGCGAGACGACCCGGGTGCCATCTAGAGCAATAAAACTGTCCTGGGCCACCTGAAGCTCCGAGAAGGGCTCACGGCCAAAGAGGCTGATGTGGCTTGGTCGCCAGAGTCCCTCAGCGGGAAGCACGGGCTCGTCACTGGCAAGGAGCGCAAGCCTCAGCCCCTGCTGGTGCCAAGTTTCGGTAGCACGAAGCGGGCGGCGCAGCAGATCGTCGAGGCGGTAGGCACGCGGATCTAGGAGCATCTCTAGTAAGAAAGCCCGCGTAGAGGCTCGTGATACTTGATTGATATCGTGAGTGAGTGAGTTTTCATTTTGAATATTTCTCCACGTTAAAAGATTCGGTTGGTGACGCCCTTAACCAAAGGGATGCTGGTAGCTTGGTCGGTGCACAAAGCGTTTTTGAGTAAGGGTTTGCGTGAGCTGAGTCGCGGGGGGAAGTGTGATCGTGAGCTGCTTTCCATGCCCCACGAACTCGTGCTCCCCAAACTGACCTGCTTGCAACGTAATGCGGCGGGTGTGGCGTGGTGCCGTGTTAGAGAGGGTCACTGTCAGACTCTCCGGTGTAAGCTTTGATACCAGTGCGGCGACACCGGGCGGAAGGCCGGGGCGCTTCTGCTCGGTGTCGAAGTAGCGCAAGCGCGTGTGGAGTAGCCCGCCGTGGTAGATCACCTGGGGGCCACCACAGGCAAGCTGGAGCAGCGCTTCGGTGTGGACGGGGTTGATGTCCTGCCAGTGGTGTACATCCCATGTTTCTGGGTCGCCATCGTCGTCTGCCATCACGGCCAGCCGTCGTGCCACTTCGGCGTACTGGGCATCCAATATCTGGGCTGGGTAGTCGGGGAGGTCGCCTTGGAGGTAGCAGTGCCATGGGGCGATATGGATCGAGTCGCCCTTACCCCGACCGGGCATCACCTCGCGCCAGGTTGTCTTCCGTTCCGGGAACAATGTGAGGCGGTCGAAGTCCTTCTGCTCCATGGAGAAATAGGCAAGCTGAAGCGGGAACTCTGGGGCGAGGGGGCGATACGCTGTCCAGCCGGAGTCCGTGTGGCGATGGGGGATCAGCAGGACACCATTTTCCTCGCGACCCAGCTCTACCATGCGATCTAGCTGGCTGCGAGGAATATCCAGATACGAGAGATCCCCTGTGAGCAGCGCAGCGTTCATGGCGGCTATCACCAGCGGCTGGAGGAGGCTCATCACCCCGTGCGGCCAGCGCCAGCCGTAGTAGCCGCCCCACCATTTGCCGTCCATACGCCCACCGATCACGCCGTTTTCATCTACATTGTCGGGGCAGAGGCCGCCGTTATGTTGGATGCGCTCTGCCCAGGCTTCAAGGTAGTCAACTACCCAGGCTTTAAAATGATCGTCGCCGGTGTAGCAGAAGGCATGGGTAGCGAGGCTCGTGGCCGTGAGGTTGAGCGGCACATCTCCCGTCATCATGCGCTGGTTGAGAAGTGGCAGGATCTTGCCATAGACCTGGTCGTCACTCCAGTTTGCCAGCGGGCCTGGGACGCCCTCAATGTCGTCGAAGGGGGGCGGGTAGTTGTCCAGAACCTCGCGGTGGGTCTCCCAGTCCTCCCAGCTATTCTCAAAGCGTGGCCCCTTGCTTCCGGTTATTGGAGACCGGATGAGTCTTTTGTCTGCGTCCCAGTTGATACCGGCGGTGTAGAGTTTTGCGAATCGTAGTGCCCGTGCTTTCTCAACGGGATGGCCGGGATGGCACAGCCCAAAATAGTAGAGATAGAGGTTGGACTCGCCGTGGTGCATCCAGTCGTAGTAGGCATCGAACTCCTGCCAGACCTGTCCGTAAGCCGTAAACTGGCGCGTGACGGCGTCCCAGAGAAACCGCGAGCGCTCAAACAGATCACTTGCGCCACCCAATGAGTAAAGCAAGGGCCAGTTATGAAAGCTCTCGTAGCCATCGTCGCTGCCGTCCATGCCGGGCCACTCCTGCCGCCAGATCAGTGTCCCATCGGCGCGACAGTAGCGCTCTTGAAAGGCGGGCACTGCCTCGTCCATCACCGCCATGAGATGGCGCATTCGTAGCGCCCAGTCCGGAGGGGCACCGACTTCGGTGGCAGTTAGCTCAGTCATGGAACTAGTTTACCTGTTCTGAGTAACTCGGATGCGGAAGATTGGCACAGGGTCGGCGACACCTTTGACAGTGACCGTCTCGCCCGCTTCGGCATTGACAGTTCCCGGAGGAAGGGCGCGATAAACGGCATCACTGAGGATAATATCGCCTCCTGCCGCCAGGGTCTGAAGCCTAGCTGCCACGACAACGGTATGACCAAGTGCGGTGTAGTTTACCTGGCGCGTCGGATGGCCCATCAGTCCGACTACCGCTTCGCCGTAGTGCAGACCAAGGCCCACCGCTAGTGCCTCGCCGCCCTCGGCTTGCATGGCCTGGGAGAGATCCAGCACGGACTTGGCCATCGCCTCCGCCGCGCGCACGGCGCGTAGGACATCGGCTTCAACGGCATTTTCGTCCACCAGAAAGAGCGCCATCAAGCCATCGCCGGTGTACTTGTCCAGAATCCCTTCGTGGTCGTTGAGGGCATCGGTCATGACCATCAGGTAGCGGTTCATGGTTGTCACCACCTCTTCAGGCGTGCTCTTCTCTGCAAAGCGGGAGAACCCACGCACATCCGCGAAGAGCACCACGAGGCGTCGGCGCTTACCGCCCAGCCCGAGCTTGCCCACGGGGTCGTCGAGGAGCTCCTCGATGGCCTGGGGCGGAATAAAGCGTGCCAGGAGCCCTCGGTTGCGTGCCCGCTCGTCGCGCTCCACGGCAAAGGTGAACTGAGTGACCATCAGAAACGCCAGTATCCCACCAAAAACCGGAAGCACAGGGTCAACACGGAGCGCCCCAAAGGCCGTCTGGAGGAAGCAGCCACCGCCAACCAGCACGATAGGAAACGCAACCCGCCAGAGTGACTCCAGTGGGGCACGCCCCACACAGAGATGGCCCACCAGCGCTGCAAGCCCCACTACCAGGAGGACCGTATCCCAAAACGGCACAGTCTCGAACCGGCTTCCCTGAAGCAGCGCCGCCGTCGCCTGTGCCTGGATCTCCAGCTCGCCCCGTGGGCCTTCCGGCGTCTCGTGCAGACGAGGCGTGAGTGCCTCGATAAAGACCAGCTTCCCGGAAAAGAGCTTTGCGGGTGTCTGCCAGCTTCGGGTGGTGGAGTCGTAGAGCTTCTGCCCCTGGAGCACCTGTGTGACAGAGAGCGGAGAGCGCACTTCCTGAAGGTTCAGTCGGTAGTCAATGAGGAGACGGTCTTTGTTCTCCACAATACTTTTTGCAGGTTTTGCGAGGAGCAGACTGATCGGAGTTAGCTTTTCTTTTTCCTTTTCGTTTTGCTGGAGTGGCAGGGCAGGCGCGTCCATCGTACCGTAGGCGATAATCTGTGAGGAACCCACCGCCTTTGCCGCATCAAGAACCGCCTGAGCAGACGCACTGCGCTTCTCTTTCTTTTCTACAGAGGAGGCAATGTAGACACAGCCCAGCGCCTTCACGGCAGCGGCCAGCTTCGGGTAGTCGCGCTTGTTGCCCAAGATCGCCTCGTTGCTCACACTGGGGGTTGTCCCATCCTGCATGAGCATCGCCGCTACCTGTTCGGGAGGGAGCGCGAGCGCAACGGCTGTGGGGTGGGTGGGCGCAAGCTGACGTAGAAGCTCGCTCTGCACATGCGCCTCGGATTTTTCCTGGACAAGCCGCCGGGCAGAATCATCGTAGGTAATCACGATGATTTTTTGAAGAGTCTCTTGTGTTTTTGACGAGAGGGGGTCTTCTCCCATAATATTTACCGCGCCCCCTAAGCCACTGAAGCTAAGTCCTGCACCCTTTTCATCGTCCACGAGGAGCTTGCGAGCACCTAAAACATTGGTTCCCATGCGAGTCGCCGCGCCATAGGCGGCACTCTCGTAGGGGGCAATAAACACGTGGAGGAGGGGAGTTGCGAGGCTCAGGGTCAGTAAGCCTGCCAAGACGCCCAGCACAAGGCCACGTGTGTCTTTCAAACCACGTCCCTGTCGATGGGTGCACTTGCGCTGGAGCAGCATGGTGAGCTGCCAAAAGAGCCCCTTGGCGTCCTGCTCCCTGCGTCGTAGTGCGAAAACGCAGAGCAGTGTCAGCCAGGGAGAGGCCAGCGTCGCACCGAGCACGGGCCAAAGGACGACATTCGAGGGCTTGGTTACCTTGAAGAGCGCAAAATCAACGATCACGCAAAAAAATAAGATCGGCCAATAAAGGGGCAAGATTGAGCGCTCTGCGGCCGTGTCTTTCTTGCTGATCATTCCCGTAAGCGCAATCAGCGTGAAGTTAAAGTTGATAAGAAGGGGGAAGACAATCAGACTCACTGCACCCGCAAGCAGCGGTGCGAAGAGAATACTAACCGAGGCTTGCGAAAAAATCTCTGCCTTACCGTCCGCGCGTAGGAGTTCCAGCCCCCCCCGGAACAAGAGAAAGAGCAGGACGCTGGCGAGAAGCGCATCACGGAAGACATCACGGCGTAGCACCCAGAGGCGGCGCATGTGAAAAGCACCCCACGCGGTGGCAACCGTAAAGGCAATCAGCAAGGCCGCCACTTCGAGACCCGTGATGATCGGGGAGCCTGTCGTCCAAGTGATCAACACAGAAAGCGCCACCACGAAGAAAACTCGAACCCAGCTCGCTCGCCAAATATCCCTCACCCGCATGGCACAGTGTACCAAATAACGCTTCAGGCCTGTGGTAATTTTGCCTGCCGTAGCTTCTCTGCGGATCTATCGGCCTCTTCGGTATCGCCTACTGCGCGATAGAGCTGCTCCAGCTCCTCGAAAACATAGGGATCAGGCTCGCCGTCCGCTGCCCACTCTTGCTCAAGGCGGAGCTGAATCTCAAGCGCTTCCTGCAGCTTGCCCTGCACCCGCAGCGTCCAGGCGATCATCCAGTAGGCGATACGGACGTTTTGAACGTTGCCGGCACGTTGATGGGCGGCCAGCGAGAGCAGGAACTGCTGGATCGCGTCGTCGTAGCGCCCGAGAAGATGCTGTGCATAGCCGACATTGTTGCGCAGGCTCGCCTCCGACTTCTTTGCCTCATCTTGCGGAGACGCCTCCATGTAGGCAAGTGCTTTTAAATCCCAGTCGAGCTGTGCCGACGGCTCCGTCTCGACAAACGCCATCATGTGGAGGGCATCCACGGCAAGATAGTCGAGATGGGCAGCTTTGGCTATCTCAAAGGCGTGGAGGTTGTGCTTGGTCGCCTGCGCTTTGTTCTCCAGCGTCTGTGCCTCGGGCGGGTGCGTTGCCGAGGCAAACGTTCGCCCTAGCTCCAGAAAATAGCGCACTTGAACTTCGGGGGAGGCGGTAGCTATGGAGTCGGCGAGGGCGCTGAGGATCTCCTGCGCCTGTGCAAAATCTTTTCGCAAGCCATACGTCCGGGCGATCTGTGTCTGGAGCAGAAGTGCGTCGTCGCCCGTTGCCTGCTCCAAAGCTTGCCGAAAGCGCTGCTCGCTGAGTGTTGGATTGTTAAAGTCCCAAAGATTGGAAATCTCGATCATGACGCCTAAACTCCACAGGTATCGTCAAATCCGGAAAATGGTTTGTAATTAGCCCTGGACGATAAACCTCCGGGCTTTGGGGCGAGCAAGTCGCCGCGCCTTCGGCGATTTTTACCGAAAATTTAGACGCGCTCGTAGCGGGTGTTGCGGCGAGCGGGGGTGTAGCCTGCGTCGGTGATGAGGCGCTCCATTTCTTCTATCGAGACGGCAAAGGTGCAGCCTGCGGTGGAGACCACGTTTTCCTCCATCATCGTCTGGCCGAAGTCGTCCACGCCGTAGCGCAGAGAGAGCTGCCCGATCTTGGGGCCTTGGGTTACCCAGCTTGCCTGCATGTGTGCAAAGTTATCGAGCATCAGACGGGCAATCGCGATGGTGCGCAGATAGTCCAGGCCAGATGCGCGGGTACCGCCCAGCTCGGTGCCGTCGGGCTGGTAGCTCCAGGCGGCAAAGGCAGTGAAGCGAGCAGGGGAGTTTGCAATACTCTCATCTTGCAGCTCGCGTAATCGAAGAAAGTGCTCGACACGATCTTCGTAGGTGTCCACGGAGCCGTACATCATGGTCGCCGTCGAGGGAATCCCGACTTTGTGCGCGACCCGCATGCAGTCCAGCCACTCGTCGGCGGTGTCTTTGTACTTCGAGATAAAATTGCGCACCCGGTCGGTTAATATCTCCGCGCCGCCGCCCGGAATAGACTGGAGGCCCGCTGCTTTTAAGCGAGTAAGCGTCTCCTCCATCGTCAGCTTGCTGATATTCTTGACATAGATCAGCTCGGCGGGCGAAAAACAGTGGCGGATAATATGCGGGAACTCCTCGCGCATCCAGCTCAAAAGCTCCTCGTACCACTCGATTTTCAGCTTGGGGTTTAGGCCGCCCTGCATCAGCATCTCCACGCCCCCGACTTCGGAGAGCTCACGGAGCTTCTGATGAATCTGCTCCCGCGAGAGCACGTAGGAGTCGCCGCTCTTGTCGCCTGGCGTGCGGTAGAAATTACAAAAACTACAGCGCACCCAGCAGACATTGGTGTAGTTGATATTGCGGCTGACGATATAGGTCACGATGGGCTCAGGGTTGATTCGGCGGCGCACGGAGTCGGCTAGAAGGGCTAGCTCATCGAGGTTGGGGTGGTAAAACAGGCGCAAGGCATCGTCGGCAGTGAGGCGTTGCTGTGCCCAGACTTTCTCCGCGATATCGGTAATATCACTTTCCGGGGCACGTTTTGAGGGGGTAAGAGGAAACATCGTTTTCGCTCGCTTTTCTGACTTCGTGATTGTTTTCACAAAGTATATCTCTCCTGAACATTCGTGTCAATGTCTTCGTACTACGTACATGGTACGATAGAAAGGAGATTCTCATGAGACAGACAGTGTTGATTCTGGCCCTACTAGGAAGCGTCCTAGGGAGCATGGCATCGGCTCAAGATAGCCAGCGTGCTGGTATTCCCGCAATCCTAGCGACCCCGCAGCCCGTGGAAAAGCGTGCGTCCGTACCCGATAGTGAGGCAATGCGATTCGCTTCGGAGAAAATCTCCGCCCGTGTTCCTTTAGGTTGGCGATTGTTGCCCTTGGCGGAGAAAAAGCCTGGTATTCTGGCGACCCTGAGCCCCATAAGCAACACAGGTGCGACGCTTTCTCTGGCGTTTTCGGTAGATGCGGGCCGTACCAAGCTCCCTGATAACCTTCCTGCAACCATTGCGATGGCTCTGGGACAGCGCTACCCCGGTTTTCGTCTGACGGCAAAACAACGTTTCACGCTTTTGGGCTCGGATGCCTGGCAGCTCGATGGTCAAGTTAAGCCTGTGGGACAGAGCGTTCTTATTAAGAACCGACAAGTCTATGTCTGCCATCAGGGACGTATCTATATCACGACACTCACTTGCAAAAAAGAGGACTTTGAACGTCTCACGCCTTCGATGGATCAGTTCCTGAAAAGTATGAAATGGCTCGATGAACCTCTTCAAAAATAACATGAATAAAAGCTTTGTAACACTTGCTGCCTTGATTGGTGGCATGGCTTTCTTGGGTGTTCCTGCGCAGGCGCAGACCCCCACGACACCGTTTGCACTGAAAAACGGGGATCGCGTGGTCTTCTACGGCGATAGTATCACCGACCAGCGCATGTACACCCTCCTCACCGAGCAATACATTGTGACGCGCTTTCCCAACCTCAATGTTCGCTTTGTCCACTCCGGCTGGGGGGGCGATAGAGTCACGGGCGGTGGTGGTGGGCAGATTGATCTGCGCCTGGACCGGGATGTGACTGCCTACAAGCCCAGTGTTGTGACCGTGATGCTCGGGATGAACGATGCCAGCTACCGTGCCTTCGATGCGGGAATCTTTAATACCTACGCGGATGGCTACAAGCACCTGGTAGAGAAAGTCAAGAAAGACAACCCCGGCGTCCGTTTAACTCTGATCCAGCCCTCGCCCTACGACGACGTGACGCGGCTAGAGGGGTTCCCCGGTGGCTACAACGCCGTGCTCCTGCGCTACGCCAGCTTTGTCGGGCAGCTTGCCAGTGAGCAGGGGGCGGGTGTGGCGGATCTCAACAATCCTGTGGTGGCGATGCTCAAGAAAGCCCAAGCCGCCGACCCGACCAACGCCGCTAAAATCATCGCGGATCGGGTGCATCCCGGCTGGGGCGGTCAGCTCATCATGGCTGAGTGCCTGCTCAAGGCATGGAACGCCCCCGCGCTGGTCTCCTCCGTGAGCGTGGACGCGGCAAGTGGCAAGGCGCAGGCGCAGAACGCCAAAGTCAGCAAAGTACAGGCCAAAGATGGCCTGCTGAGCTGGAGTGCGCTCGAAGGCTCGCTGCCGTTTCCGCTGGGATCGCCTGATCCGAACAATGCCGCGCCGTATAATCTCGCTGTGGCCTCGTCGGACTTTGTCGAGGCGCTTGATAAAGAGATGCTCACGGTTACCAATCTGGCTGCGCCGCGCTACACGCTGAAAATTGATGGTAAGAGCACGGGGGAGTTTACGAAAGAGCAGCTCGCCGCGGGAGTCAATCTCGCTACGCTGAACACCCCCATGCTCCAGCAGGCGCTTCTGGTGGGCAAGCTTACCCAGCTGCGCTCCAATGTGCACAATAGCCGCTGGCGTGAGTACCAGGTGCCCCAAGCCAGCGACACGCAGGCGGCACAGTTTCTCCCCAATCTCCTAAAGAACCTCGATGCTGCCGATGAGCCACTCACCAAGGCCCAGCGCGATGCGGCCAAGCCACGAGCGCACTTGTTTAGCCTGGAGCCCAAGTAGGGATGAGGTGATGACACCGACGTTGCCGCACCACTTGGTGGTCTTACTGTGTGCCTGCCGCGAGCTTAATACTACCGAGACAAAGATTCTCGCTCGCCACGTCGGTCTAGCCCCTGCGACCGTGAATGCGTACTTTCAGCGCGCGTCGCAGCTTTTAGGGACAACGGATCGCTTTAGTACGGTTCAGCAGGCATTTCGGCTCGGGATTCTACTGGCTAGCGACGATAATCTGCTGATAAATGGCGACTTTACCGAGGGGCATCGAGGGCAGGCGCTTGATGCCTCGCTGCCGTGGTCAACCGTGATTGGCTGGTCAGAGCTGCGGCCCTCTACTCCCCAGTGGATTACTGAGCACGAGGGGGAGCCTGCGGCGATGATGATGTGGGGAGTTGCCGATGTGGGGGAGGCGATCTTTCAGAGTCTGCCACCGGTTCGCCAGCTCCAGCCAGGCCGCTCGTATCGCTTCTCCGCCGAGTATCGCTTTGGGCCGGTGCGCTGCGACTGGCCTACCGTGCCGCGTCAGCCTATGTTCGTGGATTTTGTGGTGCGCGTGTCGGTGGGAGCGCTTCCGCACTACACAACGCCAGATACGCCGGGGCAAGTCGCCACTCTGGGACGGCTCCACTACGCTGCTCGGCCTCCTGTCCAGGTGGTTCCCCCGGCGGTTCCCATCACTTCTGAGTATCTAGAGGAGTTGCGTCGTTTCGGGGGCGAGCACGCGGTCGTGCAGGCGCTCTACACCGACCGTGTGGGGGGAAACCACTACTGGGAGTGGGAGTGGGGCGCGATCCCAGACTGGACGGCGGACGCTCCCTACAACTGCCTCACGATCCATCCCACCAATGATCTCCTTGTGGGCAAGGAGAGCACCAATCCTGATGCTCCCCTAGAGCTCGCCTGGGGCCAGATCCGCCGCATTCGTTTCATTGAGATTGCCTAGCTTTATTTTCGTAAGTGTGAATAGTAACACATGACTTGTCACACGTCACTATTCACACTGGGTAGCTCCCTCCTTCCACACCTAGAATCAATCGTCACGATTTGAAATTCGTGTGGAAGGATACTTATTTATGAAATGGATCTCGCATGGGGCTACACTGGGAGCACTCACTCTTCTTTCTCTCGCATCGGCACAGGCACAGAACCTCAACCCGGTACGCTCTGGCTTGTTTTTTGGTAGTGGCTCGTCGGTCAATAATGCTCAGCCCGCCAACCAGTCGTATTTCGTGGGGCTAGAAGAAGGCAGTGAGCGTCGCAACTACTTTGTGTTTAATCTCGCGGGGATTTCCAGTCCGATCACAGGAGCGACACTTCAGCTCTACAACCCGATTGCACCTCCCGACTCCAACAATGGCTACTTTGGCGATGCCACCGAGACCTATGAGCTGACTTCGACAACTGCGAATCCGACAAGTATTCAAGGAGGCTTTGGTGCGGGTGCGCCAGGACTTGCGGTCTTCAACTCTCTGGGAACGGGGACGAGCTTTGGGACGATCACGGCGTCTACGGCAAGCAATGGCCAGACACTCAACCTAACCTTCAATCCGGCAGGCTTAGCAGCACTCAATAGTGCGCTTGGGGGCCTCGTGGCCTTTGGCGGACGAATCACCACCATTGTCGGGCCAGATGATCAGTTCCTGTTTAATGCGGTTGATCCGACGGGAGGGCTTCCCATTAACAACACACCACCCGTCGTCCTTAGTCTTTCCACGAGTGGGGGAGGGGCCGCGCCGGAGCCAGGGACGATGGCGTTTCTTCTGTTGGGGGGAACCTTGGTGCTCACCCGACGACGGAGTCGTGACAAAAAGTAAAGGGCTCGCATGTGGCATGGTAGAATCCTGTGTCAATGACACGGACTCTACCCAACCACCTCACCGAGTTACTTCGCACCTGCCGCGAGTTTAATACGACAGAGACCAAGACTCTCGCAGTTCTGCTCAATCTCTCACCTACTACGGTCAATGCCTATTTTCAGCGTGCTGCAGAGCTTCTAGGCTCCACCGATCGTTTTAGTACCGTACAACATGCCTTTCGCCGTGGGCTTCTTATCAGTCTCGAAGACAACCTCCTTATCAATGGCAATTTCATGGAAGGAAATCAGGGACACGGCCCTGGTAACTCTCTGCCCTGGACAAATGTCATGGGCTGGCTTCCTTTACGTGGAGGCTCGCCTCAGTGGGTGATGCCCGAGGCTGAAGGTAGTCCTGGAGCGATCATGATGTGGGGGAGTAAGGACACGGGTGAGGCGATCTATCAAGTCTTGCCTCCTAAGCACCGCACTCGTCCCGGATGCCTCTATCATTTCTCCGCGGAGTACCGCTTTGGGCCCGTTAAACGTGACTGGCCACTGGTGCCCCGTCAGCCCATGTTTGTGGACTTCGTGATACGGCTTTCTCAGAGTGGGTTGGAGAACTATACCTCGCCGGATGTCCCCGGTAAGGTGGTAACAATTGGGCGCTTGCACTATGCTGCGCGTCCTGCGGACTCTGTCATCACGGTTCCTGTCGTTCCCGCAACCCCGGAGCTACTGGAGAGCCTGAGGCTACGTGGAGGAGAACACGCCGTTGAGCAACACTTCGCCAGTATGCGAGCAGGAGGCATGAGCGTTTGGGCCTGGGAAAGTGGTGCACTGGAAGACTGGGACGCGGATGGCGAGTACACCGTTCTCACGATTCATCCGACAAATGACTTGATCGTCGGTACGGATGGTAGCAATAAAGACGCCCCTTTAGAGCTTGCCTGGGGTCAGATTCGCAACGTCCGATTTATCGAAGTAAAAAAAGAAGACTGAGAATGTTGCTCTTGCCTGGGTTCCATGCCAGCCTCTGGTTTACCGAGCAAGTCCGGGAGTGCTGGCCGATACCTGAGGTGCACGTGGTGCTCAATGCGCCGCTTACCTTCGATCCCACAAAACCCACGCGCCTCGTGCTCTACGCCACACCCAATGGCAACACCATCGAGCAGACACTGGGTAGCCAGCTCTCCAAAGATGCTAAGACAGACTGGCACTTTGATATTCAACACGTTGCCGCGCAGCTTCGGCTCTTGCGGGAGAAAACGCTCTCCGAGAATATTGTCCTCGCCTGCCTGGAAGCCAGTGGCCTGAGCTGGCCCGCCTGGCGAGCAAAACACACCGATAATGCCCAGCTCATTCGGCGCATGGTAGGCGACCTGCGGGCCGTCTTTCCACGCTCTCGGGTTACGATCACGGGGCACAGTGGCGGCGGAAGCTTTCTCTGGGGCTTCCTCAACGGCGGTGAGACGATCCCCGACTTTGTGGACACCCTCGGCTTTCTCGATGCCAACTACAGCTACTCCAACACTAGCCCCGAAAGGCACGGCGAGAAGGTGCTCGCGTGGCTCCGTGGCGATAAAGCAAGGCGGCTCACGGTAATCGCCTACGACGACCGAGAAATTCAGTTAAATGGCAAGAAAGTGGTCGGCCCAGACGGCGGGACGTTCCGTGCGACGGAGCGCATGCACGCACGCTTCGCCAAAGAGCTAGCGTTCGTCGATAGCAAAGCCGGGGCAATCACGACCAAGACAGCACTTGAGGGCCAGCTTGTGCTCCATGTTCATGCAAACCCCAAGAACGCCATTTTGCACACCGCGCTTGTAGGAGAGTGGAACGGTCTGCTTGCTGCGCTTGACCCCGCACAGGCATTTTCGGAGCCGCGCCGCTACACAAACTATATCCAGCCCGCCGCCGGGATTCCCCCGCGCCCTAAAGACGCACTCGGTGGTGCCGAGATATTCACACGCCTCGAAAAGTTCCCCCTCGCTGAGCGCGAGGAGCTGCTGATAGCGGAGCTACTGCGCGGCAACCTCCCCGAGTTTCTCCGCCGATTTGTCCCCCTGACACTCGGGCCGCTCACCTGCCAAGTCCTGCCGGACTATCTCGCCGTCGGTAGCGACACGGACTTTATCCGCACGCCGCTTACGCCCATGACCGCCCACAAGCTTGCGGATGCGTTCGGCTGTATCTTGCCCACGAAGCGACTGGTGGATGCGATCTACTCGCAAGCCACGCTCAAGCTCGACCCGCAGCCGCTCACCGAGTCGCGGGAGGCGGCGAGCACGTTTGCACAGCACAGCAGGCTCATTGAAGCGCAGCGCGTGGGAAAACTCGGGGCACTTACTGCGGGGATTAAGAAAGATGTCGTCTGGACTAATCGCCTCAAAGAGAAGCCCAACAAAGTGGCGATCTACGGCTGGCACAAATTGGATGGCCAGCCCATCCAGCCGCTCACCATTGTCCACCGTGAAACCTACGTGGATTATAGCCATGGGATTCGCCTGATCCAGCGCACCGCACGTCTCAACGGCAAGCCCTGCGACCTACTTGCCTTGCTCCAAGACCCGATTCTTTGCAAGCTCATCAGCGACGAAGGCCCGATTACGATCTGACGAGGGGTTGGAGCGAAACGGATAATAAATTCGACGCGGCGGATAAACTATATTTCGAAATGTCGGGCACAATGCAAGTTATGCGCAAGCGGGTCGTGGCACTGGGGCTCTTGATCGTGGTGGGACTCTGTCTCTTCACCCCCTACAACAACTTCAAGCTCCTCGCTTCCCCAGTGGGGGGCAATCAGTTTCCGGTACTGGCTCTGGCCCTGCTGCTACTCCTCTTGCCTTTTCGCTGGCTGACACGGGCTGAGAAGCTTATGCTCTGGAGCATGGCGCTCCTGGCCAGTGGGATTCCCGGCTCCGGGATGATGCGCACCTTTATCCCCAATATCCCCGCTGCCGCCTACTTCTCAACCAGCACCAACGACTGGGAGCGGAAGGTCTGGGGCCCGATGCCCGACTGGCTCAAGATGCCCGACACCGAAGCGGCAAGGGCGTTTTACAACGGCTACCCGCGTGGGCTGGAGCAGGTTCCCTGGGGCGCTTGGGTCTTGCCGCTGCTTGCCTGGGGAGCCTTTGCCCTGTGCTTCTTTGTCCTGACGTTTAGCGTGGCCGCACTCTTGCGCAAGCAGTGGATCGAGAGCGAGCGCTTTGCCTTTCCTCTCGTGCAGCTCCCTCTCTTGCTCACGGAGCCAAAAAGCAGGCTCTTGCGGAGCCCCGTACTCTGGATAGGGGCGGGCTTGGCACTGGCGCTGCACGGGCTCAATGGGTTTCATAAGCTCTACCCGTCACTGCCAGAGCTCACCACGACGATCAATGCGATGGACTTTCTCACTCAGCCACCGTGGAACCAGATCGGGCCGCTTCAGCTCTCGCTCTTTCCGCTGGCCGTGGGGATTGGGTTCTTGCTTTCGGGCGAGGTGGGGCTCTCGCTCTGGCTCTTTTTTGTCCTCTTTAAGTTGCAGTGTTTGGTGGCGGGCTACCAGAACTGGGACCAGCCCGCCTCGCTTAGCGGCTTTAGCTTCCGGCTGTTCTACTCGCTCCAGGCATTTGGCGGCGCACTGGCTCTGGTGGGTTGGATTCTCTGGGGCGCACGCAAGCACCTACGCACCACGCTGGAGACCGATAAAAAGCTCCGTTGGGCGTTCTGTGGCTCCGTACTTGGAATAGTAATCTGGGAGTGGGCGGCGGGGATTCCTCCCGCGCTGATCTTGGCATCGCTCTTGATGATTGTTTTAGCGCTGGTCACGGTCTCCTGGGCCACGTGCCAAGCAGGCGTGCTGTTTATGGCGATGCCCTTCACCACATTCGATGTGCTGGGGCCGCTCTTGGGCATGAGTACCGTTGCGCCGCCGACGCTCTACACGCTCTATCGCGCGGAGTACGGCTTTGTCTACAACACCCGCGAGCTGCTTCTACCCGGACTTTTAGGGGGAGCACGGGCCGCGTCCGAGACGGGGCTGGCTCCGAGTCGCTTTTTCAAGATCGCTGGTCTCACGCTGACCGTGGCGGTGCTGGTGGCAGGTTTTGCGCTGATCCGGCTGCCCTATCTCTCGGGAGGCACGGCGGCATTTGAGTCGTGGACTTTTCGAACCGGACCACAGATTCCACTCCAGCTTGCCGCCAGCGCGGCTTCGTCGCCGCTACGCCCCGCGCTCAGTAATCTCTGGCATGTCTTGGGGGGCTTTGTGACCGTGGCGGGCTTGCTGCTTTGCCGCGTGCGCTTTGGCGTGGGACTCCACCCGATTGGCTTTCTCACGGCGCCAGTCTACGGGCTCCACATGGCCTGGTTCTCGGTAATGCTCGGCTGGCTCGCGAAGACACTCCTCCTGCGCCTTGGAGGAATGGGAGCCTATCGGCTGGCACTTCCGTTCTTTCTAGGATTAGTTCTGGGCGATGCACTGAGCGCCGTTTTCTGGGTGATCATGGGAGTACTGACAGGTATTGCCTATCAGGTTCTACCTGCATAGGTGAGGTAAACAACGATGTTAGGACACGAGCTACTTAGCAATGTCACCATAAGCTTAGTCTGGGCAAATGGGCATGATTGGAAACCAGGAACACAGACTGCATCTAAAGTGCAAGAGTTTGGTGCTGTCTGGTTTGTGGAGAAGGGACAGCTTCAGGCCAGCTTAAATGGCAAGCGTTGGGTCTTAGAAGCGGGAGATGCACTGCTCTTGCCCCGAAATATGAACCGTGAACGCTTGCTCACCGATACCGGTGTTGTCTGGTGGTCTATTGGGCTAGAGGCACAGCTCTTTGGTCGCCTGGATATCCTTCCCCTGCTTCACCCTCCGGTTCAGTGGCAACCCGACCCCACGACACGTGAGCTTCTTTGTCAGTGGATGCAGCAGGCAGCGCAACAGTGGCCCGATAACGGACTTGGGTACTTACCGACCAGCTTGCCACGTGATGAGCAGGCAATGCTGATTGGCGATGGGCTTGCCCGTGCGATCTTTGGTCTTTGCTGGCGTGTCTTGAGTGTCCGTGAGCCTGCCGATAGCCCGCTCCGTATCACCGGCGCACCCGACTGGCTGGTTCCAGCCCTCTGGGCGATCCAGGATGATCCCACCCTCACACCAATCTTACTCTGCGAGAAATACGCCGTCAGCCCCGCACACCTGCGGCGTTGCTTTCATCGCTTTGTTGGGTTCTCTCCCCAGACCTATCTCATGGAGCGGCGTCTGGAGCGTGCCTGTCGCTTGCTTCGGAGCACCCACATGACCATTTCGGCGGTGGGAGAGGCGATCGGTTTTGAGAGTGTCTACACCTTTAGCCGCGTCTTCACCGAGCGCTTTCAGCTCCCACCATCGAAGTGGCGCACCTTGGGAGGGAGCGAACTGGATAACAAATCGTCTGCGGCGGATAAACCAGGGCTTTGACATTTCACGTAGAATAAGCAGTGTGTGAAGTCAGGATGCTTCAGACACTCACTAGTTTAGAAAGAACTTTTTTTATGCAACGTAGCCAACGAGCCTTCACGCTCATCGAACTCTTAGTCGTGATCGCAATTATCGCGATTCTTGCCGCCATTCTCTTTCCTGTTTTTGCCCAAGCCCGCGAGAAAGCGCGTCAGACGGCCTGCCTTTCCAATATGAAGCAGATTGGACTTGCATTAATGATGTATGTGCAAGACTACGACGAAACCAATCCTCCCGCCAATGATGGAGTCGCCGACTTCAACAATCCTCTTGTCATAGCCGCAAGACCAAGCGCAATGGGAGCGATTTCGCCCTATACGAAAAACCGGGGTATCTATTTTTGCCCGACTTCGATCAGCACAGGCACACAAGCCTGCAACGAAACTCTCTATCCGCAAAGTTGTACAAGCTACCTAGGGAACTCGGTCGTGCTCGAAAAAACGATCGCGGCAATTCCTAATCCCGCAGACATTGTTTACTTGCAGGAACTTAATACAAAGCGCTTTATTTCCTATAACCGCCCTGGTTTCAACGCTACGACAAAAAAATACTACTACTGGCACTTTCCACGAACACTGAATCCCTACACGCCGAACTACAACAACCAGCACAGCGAGGGGGGAAGTCTTCTCTACAACGATGGTCATGCAAAGTTCAAAAAAGGCATCGCGATGCGCTCTAGTGATTTTGGCCTGACTCCTAATCATAGCGTTTTTGATAACCCCGGGGCGACAACTCAGTACGACTCACTCTTTTAGGAAGCTTCTCTTGTGATGAACTATAAGCTAACCCAGGCCGAGCTGGCTCAGTTCCATGAGCTTGGCTATCTCGGCCCCTTCACGCTCTGCTCGCCCGAAGATATGGCCGCGATCCGCTCGCGCATCGAGACCGAGGTACTCACCTCAGATGGCCCCAACCCTAAGAGCCGCCTCCAGTGCCGCCATCTTGACCAGCGCTTTCTCTACAACCTCTGCGCCCACCCGGCGATCTTGGACCGTGCGGAGAGTCTCTTTGGGCCGGACTTGGTGCTCTGGGCTACCTATTTCTTTAACAAAGAGCCCGGCGGCAGCGAGATTCCCTGGCACCAGGACTTCAACTACTGGCCGCTGGAACCCGTGGTGAATCTTTCGGCGTGGCTGGCCATTGATCCGGTGACGATCGAGAACTCCTGTGTTAATCTTATTCCAGGCTCGCACAAGAAGATCATCAAGCACCTGCCCAGCCGCGAGGGCATGGCCTTTAGCGAGGAGGCCGACCCGGCGCAGGTGGATGCCAGCAAGGCGATCCCGATGGAGCTGAAGCCCGGCGAGTTCTTTCTCTTTAATGAGCGCACCCTGCACCAGTCCAATAAAAATATGTCACAGAAGCGGCGAATGGGGATGACCATGCGCATCACCGTGCCGTTTGTAAAAATGACCCATGATGTTGGGCCGCTTTTTCCGGGGCATGCCAACATCCAGCTTCGCGGAACGGATCACTTGGGCTTCAATCGGCTTGTAGCGCCTCCTGAGACCAACCCATGAGTCTGCGCTGGGTCTTGGTGGGGATGCTATTTCTGGCCTCCGTGCTGAACTACGTGGACCGACAGACCCTCGCCATTCTCGCCCCGACCATCCAGAAAGACCTAGGCATGACCGACCCGCAGTACGCGGCGGTCAATAACTTCTTTCTGGTGGCCTACACAATCTCGTATCTTGTCTCCGGGCGGCTCACCGATAAGCTGGGGCCACGTAAGGCGCTGGCGCTCTATATCTCGTTCTGGTCGGTGGCCAACATGCTCACCGGGCTGGCACGCTCGATGGCCTCGCTGAGTGCGTTTCGCTTCCTGCTGGGCCTGGGTGAGGCAGGGAACTGGACAACCGCACCCAAGCTGGTCTCGGAGTGGTTTGTGGCCAAAGAGCGTGGCCTCGCCATTGGTATCTACACCCTAGGGGCAACCATCGGAGCGACCATCGCGCCGCCGCTGATCCTCTGGCTCGCCTCGACGGGCCACTGGCAGAACGCGTTCTTTGCGACGGGTGCCGCGGGCCTGCTCTGGCTAATCCCTTGGCTTCTGGTATATCGGAACGCTCCCCCCCTAGCCCCCGCCGCCCCCCTACCCCCCGCTGAGCGGGGGCAGGGGGGGCAAGTGGCTTGGCAAGTCGTCCTTGCTTTGCTCCTGGCGCGTCTGCTCACCGATCCACTTTGGTATTTTATCCAGTCCTGGCTGGCCAAGTATCTAGTCGCGGAGCGCGGGCTGACGCAGCAGCAGGTTAGCATTACTTGGCTCGTCTTTCTCGCCGCCGACTTTGGGGCTCTGGGCGGCGGCTGGCTTTCGGGAGTGCTCATCAAACGTGGGATGCCGGTGGTCGCAGGACGGCTACGGGTGATGCTTTTCTGTGCCTGCCTGACCCCGCTCACGGCGCTGATCGCGCTCTCGCCAACCGTGAATGGGGCACTGGTCTTTGCGATGATCGTGACACTGGCGCACATGGCCTGGATGATCAACGGCACGACGCTTGTCACCGACTTGATTCCAAAAGACAAGCTGGCGACGGTCTTTGGTTTGGTGGCCGCCGGGAGTACGCTTGGGGGCCTCCTAATGAACTCTCTGGTCGGAAATACCGTCGGTGCTTTCGGCTACCGCCCGACTTTCTTTGCCCTCTCCGGGCTCCATCTCTGCGCTTTCGCACTGCTGAGCGTGGCTCTTAAGAAAAAATAAAAATATGTTTCTCTTACCTATCCTTTGTTTGTTACAGACAGCGCCCACTCTGGTGGACCCCAAGACTCCCACCCAGGCACGGCCCGTTTTATCGTCGCCTGACGACAAAGCCCGCTGGAACCTGATTTTCTCCGACGAGTTCAACGACACGGCGATTGATCCTGCCAAGTGGACGGTTGAGACCACGAGCCGCAAACGCCCGGACATTATGGTCAAAGCGGACGCGCAGCAGGTCGAGGAAAAGGACGGCAACGCCTACATCTACTACCGCAAGTCCAAGACGGAGGACAATACCTACTTCGCCGGGCGCTTCAACTCAAAGGGGCACTTCTCAACGACCTACGGCTATCTGGAGGCCCGGATGCATCTGGTTAAGCCCGACGGCTACCAGGTGGCGTTCTGGATGATGCCCGCTCAGGAAGGACTGACCGCTCCCAAGGGCGTGACCGATGGCACTGCCAACGATGGGGCAGAGATTGATATTATCGAGGGCAATAAAGCAGGGGAGCAATACTCCACCGGTCTCCACTGGGATGGCTACGCCAAGCCTGCGCATAAGGCCAACGGAGCCATGGTCAAGGCCCCCGGTCTGCACACACAGGAGTACCACACCATCGGCTTTGAGTGGTCTCCAACCGTGCTCAAGTTCTACTACGATGGCAAGCTCGTCCGTACGATAGACAAGCCCACGCTGATCCCGCAGGTGCCGCACCACATTATCTTCTCTGGGAGCTGTTTTGGGGTCAACGACTGGGTAACGGGTAACGTCCTCCTAAATACGTTTATCCAAGAGGGGGGCACGGCGAAAGCCTACATTGACTATGTCCGTGTCTTCAAGCGGGACGAGAGCACGCGATGAGAGTAACTCCACTGGTTTCGGGACTGATGCTCCTGACGCTTGCGCCCTCGGCATTCGCCCAGACCACAGCACAGCCCCGAAAGCCGAATGTGATCGTGATTGTCACTGATGACCAGGGCTACGGCGATGTGGGCTTCAATGGCTGCAAGGACATTCCGACTCCGAATCTGGATGCGCTTGCCCAAAGTGGGACGATCTGCACCAGTGGCTACGTGACGTTTCCTGTCTGCTCGCCCTCGCGCGTGGGGTTGCTCACCGGGCGACACGGTGCCCGCTTTGGCTACGATACCAACCCGGATAGTCCCCAGAGCCCCAACCCACATGCCGCTGGTCTGCCCCTGACGGAACGCACGCTGCCCGAGGTGCTTCAAAAATTGGGCTACCAGACCGGCGGCATTGGCAAGTGGCACCTGGGCGTGTTGCCGCACTTCCACCCCAATCAGCGTGGCTTCGGGGAGTTCTTTGGCTTCCTGGGCGGCGGTCACCAGTACCTGAACTGGACCGAGAATGCGAACAATCCGTACCAGTGGGCGCTCCTGCGCAACACGACACCCGTTCCCGGCGTGGAGAAGCGCTACCTCACCGAAGTACTCACCGACGAAGCCACGGCGTTTGTGGAGCGCCACCAGAGAGAGCCGTTTTTTCTCTATCTCGCCTATAATGCGCCCCATGAGCCGCTCCAAGCCCCCGAGAGCTACCTAGCCCGGTTTCCCAATCTCACCGGCAAGCGCAAGACCTACGCGGCGATGGTAAGCGCGGTGGACGACGGGGTGGGGAAGCTCACCGCCAAACTCAAAGAGCTGGGCCTGACCAATGACACCCTGATTGTCTATATCTCGGATAATGGGGGGCCGATCAACGCCAATTCGTCCCGGAACTTGCCCCTGCGCGGTGAGAAGAGCCAGGTGCTAGAAGGCGGGATTCGCGTCCCGTTTGTGCTCTCGTATCCGGGCACGATCCCCGCCGGCAAGCGCTACGACCAGCCTGTGAGCACGCTGGACATTCAGCCCACGGCCCTCGCCCTCGCCGGAAAAGAGACACAGCACATGGCCTCAATGGAGGGCGTGAACTTAATCCCCTTTTTGCGTGGAGAGAACAAAGAAGCGCCTCACGAGCGGCTCTACTGGCGGCATATCAACGGCTCCTGGGCGATCCGGGAGGGAGCCTACAAGCTTATGTCAGATGCCAAGGGCGTGCAGAGCCTGTTTGATCTGACCAAAGACATTGGCGAAAAAGACAATCTGCTAACTCAGAAACCCGAGCTCGCCAAGCGGCTACAGCGGGCATGGGAGAGCTGGAACTCGGCCAATGCAGGACGTATTCCCTGGGCTCCCAACACGGGAGGACTAAAGTCCGATGGCTAGGCAGAGTAATCTTGCGACAACGGCAATGCTGAAAGCCTCGTCGTCGCTGAATGCAGGCTATGGTGCGTCGAATGTGACGGACGGCAAGCTGACCAACGAGAGCCGCTGGGTAAGTGGCAGCATCGGGCCGCACTCGCTGACACTCTCCTGGGCCACGCCACAGACCATTGCCTGCCTCCAGCTCGGAACCGGCTGGCTCAATGAGGGTGTCTGGGGGAGCGAGTTTCGAGAGCTAAGCGTGCGCGACGGCTCCGGGCGCGAGCTGGCGAAAGTGACGGGCAACGACAAGACCGTGGTGGAACTGCGTCTGAAACAGCCCGTCACCACGGACACGCTCCAGCTCGTCTTTGCCGATCCGGGCACCGTGCGCCTCGTTGAAGTGCGTGTCTTTGAGCCGTCTACAACCTACCCCACACTGCTACTTCCGGGGGCGATCCCCCGCCCACGGCCCGTCCCGCTCTTTATAAATCAGACCGGCTATGACCCCGACGACCCCAAGCGCTTCACCGCGCCAACTCTCCCCGACGGCACCCCGTTTGCAGTCAAGCAGGGCGAAAAGGTGCTATTTAAGGGAACCGTTCGTGGCAACATCGGCGACTTCACTACCCTAAAACTCCCCTTTCCCAGCGAGGAACGAGCGCCCGGGAGAGGGGCAGGGGGAGAGGTTAAGGAGGTTCGCATAGAAGCCGCTGGGCTGGTCTCCGATCCGTTTGAGATCGCGCCTCTCGTCACGCTTCGGGCCTCGCTCGATCCCGCCTTGCGTTTCTTTGTAGACTCCCGTTCGCTGGTCGGCACGCACCCCTCAGCCTATGGCGGCTCGGCCTGGCGCGATGGTACCTACTACAGCTACGAAGTCCCCTCGCTGGTCCTGCTCTATCTCGCCAACCCCTCGTTCTTTGAGCAGGCAAAGCGCGAGGTGGAGTGGAAGCCGCTTTCGGCAAACTTCAAGCAAGTAAAAGCCAACGGTGATGGGGGAGCCCTCGAAGCCGCGCAGGCGTACTTTCGCGAGATCGAGCCGCCCAAGCCCGATGCGCCCGATATTGCCAAGCTCATCCACTGGGGCGTCGGCTGGCTCCTCGTCAAGCCCGAGAGCGCCGATCCGTCGGGCGATCCCAAGGGACGCCGCATCCATCTACAGACCATCGAGCAGCTTGCGTTCTTTGTCTACGCTTGGCCGCAGCTCTCCCGCTGGCTTCCGGTCAGCGTCTACGAGCGCACCAAAGCACTGGTGCTGAAAAACTGGAATTTTGGAATCCAGACCGAAGTCGGGGACTACAAAGGCCGCGAGTGTCCCGGGCACTCGATCCTACCCAATGTCTTACTCTACGAAGCAACCAAAGACAAGCGCTTCTTAGACACCGCCCTTGCGCAAGCAAAGTGGGTCTGCGAGAAGCTCGATCCCGCCGACCCGAAAGTGACAAAAGGCCAGCGCATGAGCGAGCACATGCTCCTCACGGGCCTGACAACACTCCTGACCTCTCCCCTAACCCCTCTCCCGGGCGCTCGTCCCTCGCTGGGAAAGGGGAAAATCCAGAATCTGGCCCCCTCCTTTCCCAACGAGCTTGCGAGTGCCCGGGAGAGGAGGGATGGGGAGGAGAGGTTACTGGCGCTGATTCGGCCTTGGCTAGAAAAGTGGAGCGCGGTCGTGATCGCTCGCTCCGAGAACGCCTACGACTTCCGCAAGTACGATGAGGCCAACTGGACCCTGCCGCGCTTCACACCGGGCTCGCACGGGGGCGCGGGGTGGAACGAGCCGGGCAATGTGGCGGGCTTTCCGGCGTGCGCACTCTCCGTGGCGCGGCTCTCGGGGGATACGAAGCGTGCCGAGCGGCTTCGCGTCATCGCGACCGCCCACTTTGATACGCTCTTTGGCCGCAATCCTCTCGGGGCGCATGCGGCGTTTCGCGGGCCGAAAGACTTCTACGGGGTCGAGCGTGGCTGGCCCAAGAAGTTCGCTGATGACACCTGCGCCCGGCTGGAGCTGGTGCGTGGTACGCTTTCGTCCACGGCGGCCACCGAGCACTATCCCAACAACCCTGACGGGGCGTTTCGCCACCCAGAAGGCTGGACGGCCTTTAACTCGGCCTTCAATGTCGGGCTGGCCTATGCCTGCCGCGAGGCCACACGGCTCACGCGCAAGGGCAAGACGATCACGCTCCAAGCGCCGATCTTCGCGCCTACCGCCACAATCATGGTGGGCAAGACAGTGCTACTCCTCAAAGCAATCAATCCAGAGCAGACGCTCTTTCAAGCAACCACAAATGCAACGGGAACCCTGCGCTATGGCCACGGGTTTCTGGCAACGGAACTGTAACTATGTATGAAGTAACCCATGAGTTTGATGTCTGTGTGATCGGGGGCGGGATGTCGGGGATCTGCGCCGCGATCGCCGCCGCACGCAATGGGGCACGCACCGCCCTTATCCACGACCGACCCGTCTTTGGCGGCAACGCGTCCAGTGAGGTTCGGATGTGGATCTGCGGCGCACACGGCAAGCACAACAAAGAGACCGGAATTCTTGAGGAAATTCAGCTGGAGAATCTCTATCTCAACCCGGCACGCAACTACTCCGTCTGGGACGCGGTGCTCTGGAGTAAGATTCGCTTCCAGCCGAACTTGACGCCGTTTCTGAACTGCTCCTGCGCCGAGGCAAGTATGGATGGGGACAAGATCGCCTCGGTGCGCGCCTGGCAGCTCACCAGCCAGACCTGGCACACGATCACCGCGAAGCAGTTTATTGACTGCTCGGGCGATAGCATCCTCGCCGAACTGACCCCCGCGGAGTACAGGGTCGGGCGGGAGGCACGGGCGGAGTTCGACGAGGATATTGAGCCGGTCGAGGCCGATCTGAAAACCATGGGCAACTCCTTGCTCATCCAGCTCCGCCGCGCCGACGAGCCCCAGCCCTTTACCGCCCCACGCTGGGCCTATAAGTTCAACGAGGCGGAGGACTTCAACTACCGCATGAACGGGGTGAGCGGCCATAACTTCTGGTGGGTGGAGCTGGGCGGTATCAACGACACGATCCGCGACGCCGAAGAGATCCGCGATGAGCTGGTTCGTGTGGGCTACGGGGTCTGGGACTACATCAAGAACAAGGCCGATGAGCGTGAGAAAGCCACGAACTGGGCGCTGGAGTGGCTGGGCTCGCTCCCTGGAAAGCGTGAGAGCCGCCGCTACGTGGGCGACTACATTCTCACACAGAACGACATTCGCGCCGAAGGGAAGTTCGACGACATCGTGGCCTACGGCGGCTGGAGCATGGACGATCACCACCCGGCGGGGCTGCTCTACCCCGGCCGCCCGACCATTTTTCATCCCGCACCGTCCCCCTATGGCATTCCGTTCCGCTCGCTTTACTCGAAAAATGTCCCCAACCTACTCTTCGCCGGGCGTAATATCTCGGTGACTCACGCCGCGCTCTCGTCAACGCGTGTCATGGCAACCTGTGCCGTGATCGGGCAGGCGGCGGGCACAGCGGCGGCGCTCTGCATCTCCCAAAACTCCGACCCGCGCGGCCTGGACATTGACCTGCTCCAAGAGACGCTGATGAACGACGACTGCTGGCTTCCGGGCAAGCTCAAGCTTCCCGGAGCGCTCGCATGCTCTGCCACGCTCTGTGGCGACCCCGGCAAGCGCCTCTTGGACGGCAGGGAGCGTGATCATGAGAACGAGGCCCATGCCTGGGAAGCGTCGCTGGGCGAGTCCGTCTCGTACCACTGGACGGCCCCGCAAGCCATCGCCGGGGTGCGCCTTGTCTTTGACAGCGACCTGAGTAACACAAAGCGCATGGCTCATGTCTACCCCCAGAGCGCGGACCGCTGCGTCGTCCCGGACTCGCTCATAAAATCGTTTTGCCTGGAGGCCGAGGACGAGAGCGGCACCTGGAGCACGGTCTACTCAGACGACAACAACTACCAGCGACTTGTCTTGATCCCTCTCGGCATTCAAGCCACCGCGCTCCGGCTAACCTGCACCGAGACCTGGGGCGATGACCTAGCGCGGGTCTTTGCCTTCGAGCCGCTCTCTGAGTTTGTGGCTAAAATCCCCGCCCTCCCCGACGGCCCCACGTTTGCCGAAGTCCGTGCTCTTGTCTCCCCCGAAGACCTCGCGGCTCCTGACAGTGGGTTAGAGGAGAGCGCCAAGCACGGCGCACACGGCGCGTAGCAAGGGTAAAATAGCGGAATGCAAAAGCCGCACTCTGTCTCCGGGGTCTATCCCCACCTGGCGATGTTCAACGATGAAGGCGAGTGCGGCACGGGCGCGGTCGTGGTCTGGGCCGGGCGGCTGTGGGTGGTGACGTACGCGCCGCACAAGCCGGCCGGCTCATCGGCCTTCCCTAGTGCTTTTGGTGCTTATTGGGTGCGTTGCATTGCAGAGCAAGCTGCCACGGCAACGGCCCAGCTACTCTATTCTTGAGCGATTTGAATAATAATGTGTCTCCGGCGGATAAACATCACTCGCCGAAGATTTAGTATAATCTTGCCATGCCTGAGCTACGCTTGCTTCCGGTGCCGAAGACGGCAGCCTTTCGCGACGAGAATTTCTACATCTGGTGTGGGAGCATGATCCGCACCGACGACGGTACGTGCCATCTGTTCTACTCACGCTGGCCGCGTAAATTGGGGCACTATGCTTGGGTAACCCATTCTGAGATCGCCCACGCTGTCGCTGACTCTCCCCTAGGGCCGTATCGGCATGTGGATGTGGCATTGCCGGTGCGCGGAAAAGAGTTCTGGGATGGGCTGTGCACGCACAACCCGACAGTTCATACGTTCGGCAACAAGTTCTATCTGTACTACATGGGCAACACCGGCGATGGCGTGGCGATGAAAACCCTCAACTGGACACACCGGAATAACCAGCGCATCGGAGTCGCGGTGGCAGACTCGCCGAACGGGCCGTGGAAGCGGCTGGACAAGCCGGTGGTGGATGTGACACCGGGTTCTCACGATGCGCTCATGACCAGCAACCCGGCGGTCTGCGCCACGCCCGAGGGGGAGACACTCATGATCTATAAAGCCGTCGGCACCCAGAAGCCAGCCCCGTTTGGGGGGCCTGTCGTGCATATCGCAGCCCTCGCCGAGACCCCGACGGGGCCGTTTGTCAAACACCCCACTCCCGTCTTCACCAAAGCGGGGGTTCTCTTCGCCGCCGAGGACCCGTATATCTGGTGCGACAGTAAGCGCTACTGGGCCATCGTGAAAGACAACGAGGGGCACTTCACGCACGCGGGGAAATCTCTGGCGCTCTTCACGTCGCCCAATGGCCTCGACTGGAAGCCCGCCGAGAGCCCCCTGATCTCCACTACCGAGATTACTTGGGCGGGTGGCAAGAAACAAAAACTCAACTCGCTGGAGCGCCCCCAGCTCTGGCGCTCCGCGGATGGGAAAGAGGCGGTGCTCTTCTGTGCCTGCGACGAAGACAATAAGCGCGATCACTCGTTTAACCTGGCGATCCCCGTGGAGATTCGCTAGTGCCTACCGTTCTGAAGAACGCTGCCTACAAACTTACCGTCCAGCCCGACGGCATACTCTTGGTTACGGCAAGTGCGGGCGGCACCCCGATGCACTTTGCGCCGCAGTTTCTGGTGCTCCTTCGTGACGACGACCCGAAGATCACCCTGCGCCGCGCTGAGCTGCCGCATGGCATCAACTACAGTGTTCCCACTTGGCTTCGAGCTTCTGGGACCTCGGATAGCTCACTGAAAACAGCGGCGACGGACACAAGTGTCACGGCGGGTGATGGGCTAGATCCGGCGACCCTTCAGGGCAGTGGGGCCAGCCGCACCGGCAATCTCTATCGCGCCGCTGCTTCCGTCGCGCTCACGGCAGTGCGTACTGAGGTAGTAGGGCAGACGGTTCACTGGTACTTTGCTGAGCACACGGATTTCACGCTCAAGGCCGAGGTCACGCTCTTGCCAGGACAGGAGAGCCCGCGCCTGCGCTTCGTCTTCACGCCCAAGCGAGCAGGGTTCTACTCCGTGGGCTATGTTGGAGCTGCCGCCACCGACCCGAAGGCGACTCAGGAGAGCTGGCAGCCGCTGATCTGGCAAGAGAGGCGCTTCCCCAGTGCCTCGTTTCTCACGCCCGCCTTTCACTGCCCGCTCCCGACCACGCTGGTGATGGCCAATAACCAGACCTATGGCCTGATCGCCGAGCCTGCCGAGCTTCCGTTTCAGCCGCTCCCGACCTTTGAGAACTCACGCTTCGGGGTTGCGCTCTGTGACAGTGACGGCAAGGCCCGCCCGATGCTCTTTGCCCCGATGCTTGGTGGCACGGGCTCGCAGCGCAAACCCGGTGAGGTGTTTTCGTTTGCGCTCCGGCTGATCGTGCAACCGCAGTCGCTTCTCGCCACCTACCAGAGCCTCGCGCGCGGGCTCTATGGCTTCCAGGACTACCGCCAGAGCGCGACTCACTCACTCAACCAGACTCTGGAGAACATGGTGACCTATGGGCTGAGCGAGTACAGCCGGTTCAACAAAGAGCTCAAGGGCTTCTCCTACGAGACCGACGCGCCCGGTACGGTCAAGAATGTCTCCGCGCTCCACCCGCTCTCCGCCGCTCTAGTGCTCGACGATCCGGTGATCTTTAAAGAACTCGCCTACCCGCTGATCGAGTACCTACTCTCACGGGAGAAGTTTCTTTTTTCCACCTCGCCCGAGGTGAAAATCCAGAACCCGTCGTGGCGCTTGCTTGGCCCCTGCGCTCCGCTCTCGGAGCTGACGGCGCTCTACGCGATCACCCAGCGCCGCTCGCCCTTGCTCCTGCGCTATGCCACCGCGCTCCTGACGCAAAAGCGCACGCTGAACCTGGATACGCCCCAGGCTGAGGACACCTGGCAGAACCTGCTCGCGCTCTACGAGGCAACGGGGGAGAGGCACTGGCTCGAAGCGGCGCAAACTAAGGCCGATGCCTATCTCAAAGCGCAGGTTCAGACGCGGCAGGCGGAGTTCTCTCCGGGCTCGTTCTTCTGGAATAGCTTTGTCCCCGATTTCTTCGCGCTACTGACGCTCTACGAAGCGACGGGCGAGAAGCGCCACCTGGACGCTGCCCACGAAGCGGCACTTCGCTTCACGCAGTTCATCTGGCTCTGCCCAACCATCCCTACGACGAATATCACGGTCAATAAAGGCGGAAAAGCGCCGGTCTACAGCTACCTTGCCAAGCGCACCAAAGGCCCGATGGCGGTGCCCGAAGAAGCGGTTCCGGCGTGGCGGCTCTCGGAGATTGGGCTGACGGCGGAGGCGTCGGGGACGAGCGTGGGGCACCGGGGGATCTTTCTGACCTGCTTTGCTCCCTGGCTTCTCCGAATTGCCGCCCTCACTGGCGATACGTTCCTGCACGATCTCGCCCGCGCCGCCGTGGTGGGACGCTACGCCAGCTTCCCTGGCTACCACATGAACACGGCCCGCACGACAGTCTACGAGAAGCGGGACTACCCGCTCCACCCGTTTGAGGAGCTGAGCTACAACTCGTTTCACTTCAACCATGCCTGGCCGCACATCGCGCTGGTGCTGGACTACTTAATCTCGGAGGTGGAGACGCGCACCAACGGCGCAATCCGCTTCCCTTCACGCTACGCCGAGGGCTATGCCTACCTCAAGAACCGTATCTACGGCGACCGGCCCGGAGTCTGGCAGGGAGAAAAAGATGTCTGGCTGTGGATGCCGCGTGGGCTTGTGACGGTAAGTTCGCCCCAGGTGAACTATATCGCCGCACGGAGCGGTGACGGCAAGGCGCTCTATCTGGCGCTCACCAACCAGTCCCCGGAGCCGGTGAGCGTCACACTGACACTCAATCAAGCGCTCCTTCCGGGGCTGAAAGAGAACCAGCGACGCGTGAAGATCGCACCGAGCGGGGTGGCCATCCTCAAGATTCTCGGTGTCAAGATCCAGCCCACGTTCCAGCAAGAGCTGCTCGGCACTGGGGGCGCGGCTTGGGCTAAAGATGAGGCCCGGACACCGTTTATTCAAGGAGAGGTAGTCGGGATGGTTCTGAATTTTGGCCCCGCACTTCTATCCGCCTTTGTCTATCTCCAGGGCACCAACCAAGAGATTCGGGAGGCGCAGCTTATCTATCAGATTGACAGCGCCCCTGAGCAAACCCTCACGGATAGCCGCTACCCGTTTGAGTTCACGGTGGCACTTCCCGCGGAAGCAACTACATTTCGCTACCGAGTCGAAGCTATGACCACGCGTGGCACACTTCAGAAAACGGAGATCCTCACGCTCCAGAGAGACTTATGATTTTCTACCACCCCGTCTATCTACAACAACCCGTGCCTGCCGCTCTGGTAGAGTTTTACCCACGCGGCGGCCTCCCCAATATCGCGGCCAAGGGAGCCGCGGGGCAGCCGCTTCGGGTTGCTTTTCTGGGAGGGAGTATTACGGCGGCGGAGGGCTGGCGGGTACACACGATAGAAAACCTGAAAAAACAGTTTCCGAGGTCAACCCTCACGGAGATCTTTGCTGCTGTCTCGGGCACGGGCTCGAACTTTGGGGCAGCGCGTCTGGAGCGGGATGTGCTCTCCAAGAAGCCCGATCTGCTCTTTGTCGAGTTTGCCGTCAACGACGGCGTGGGGTCGGCCAAGGTGGAGGATCAGATGGAAGGGATCGTGCGCCAGACTTGGGCCGCCAGCCCCACGACCGACATCTGCTTTATCTACACCGTCAGCGAGACCATGCTCCCCGAGCTGCGTGCGGGGCGCTACCAGAGCGCGGCGGTCTCGATGGAGCGCGTGGCGGCGCACTACGACATTCCGTCGCTAAACTTCGGGGTAGAAGTGACGCGACGTGTGGCGGCAGGGACTCTGGTCTTCACCTCGGCTCGCGACGACACGGGTTTCACAAAAGATAAGGTTCACCCCGGCGCGGCGGGGCACCGTCTCTACGCCGAGCGTCTCGCAGGAGCGTTGCCAGGCTTTCTTGCGGTGGGAAAAGCAGGGGGACACGTGCTTCTCCCCG
>NZ_JANNYP010000467.1:0-1092 GCF_031410135.1 Armatimonas sp.
CCTCTGTAGCTTGAAGCAGGTGATTGCCACATTCCGGCCCAGCTTGCACCTTGAGGATTACCGTTTTTGACATAGGGATAAATTTTTGCATCCCAATAGAATGCTGGACTGTCCGCTGAAACACCCATCCGGGCGAGAACGCCGGCGTTGTTGTAGTAGTAGGTGGCTCCAACTTGAGTGTAAAGTGCCCAGTAGTCGGACCAGGTTGGATAACCATCGTCTGAGTCACCGGTGTACAGCGAAAGGGCGGTGCCCATCTGCTTGCAGTTGTTCAGTGACTGAGTCTTCTTCGCCGCTTCTTTTGCTTGAGCGAAGACGGGAAATAGGATGGCAGCAAGAATCGCAATGATCGCGATGACGACCAAGAGTTCGATGAGAGTAAATGCTCTTTTCATGATGATTTCCTTACGAAACGGAACGACATTGTCCAATCCGTATATGATTCCATTCACTGAATCAGCGAATGTTTTGGGCAGAGAAGTCACTCTCATCCCAGATCATCATCCAGCAGAGGCGGTTTATTTTGCCAAATTTGAACTAAGACAAACAGCCGGTGGAAGATAATGGCTACGGTCACCCAACCATGCGCAAATGGACGCGCGTTGGCACAGATGCTCCAAGTAATGGCAGTGTGTACTTCACCAAAAGGCGTAACGTAGACCTGCTCAAGTGAAGACTACCACTATCTTCAAAAAAAGCCAAGAGCTTTTTACTAAACATCGTGGAATTGAATGGATTGTAAGAATTCTTCTCAGGTCAACGGCTCTTTGAGCCACGTTTACTAAGCCGCTGAGTTGTGGCCTCAAAATATTTTGGTGGTGTCGTTCACCCAAACTTCGATCGAGGGGTCGTTGAAACCTGCGCGGTTAATCGAGTGGGGTTGAGCAGCTTCCAAGGGACCCTGCTGTCTTCGAATCCCGATTGTCAGTGAAGTACGGCACGCCTACCTACCAGCAAGTGAACCGCCATCAAAAGATAGGATTCCAACAGCGTACGGGAATAGCCCAAGAGACTAGCCTCATGATTTACGGTCAGGCGGTTCGCTTACAGTTTTACGTGTCTTTCCACCGAATACCGAAGTAGTGCGAATTC
>NZ_JANNYP010000468.1:0-8371 GCF_031410135.1 Armatimonas sp.
ATCCTAGATGCTCCCGGCGCAGGCGGCGCGGAGATTCCTCAGGAAGTCTGGCGTAGTGCACCGCTTGCAGAGCTTGCCTACCCTCTTCTGGAGCAAGCCGAGCGCCTGATCAAAGAGCGTCCAGAGCTTTCCGGCCCTGTGGGTGACCTCGTAGGTTTTGTCAAGCTAGCCGTGATCCAGAACGATGAAGACGAGGTCCGTAAGCGTCTTGATAAGCTCACGGATCTCCTTTTTGAGATTGCCTAAGCCCCCTGAGGTCTAACTGTCTTTTAGCCAATAATCTCACCACAACATGAGTGAGATAGTCGGCGAAGAAACCCTCTATACGATCCTAGAAGTCTCGGAATCCGCCACGGAGGACGAGATCCAACAGGGCTATTTTCGCTTGGTTCGCCTCTACCCGCCGCAAAAAGACCCCGAACGCTACCAGCTCCTCAATAGCGCCCGCGAGACACTACTCAATCCACAGCGTCGGGGTGAGTACGATCAGAGCCGACGAAATGGCACGCGTGTGCGTGTACTTGTAGACCAGGCCGCACTCGCGATGGAGAAAGACCCCCAGAAATCCCTCTCACTTCTCAAGAGTGCCGTGACCTTGGCTCCTGATATGCCGCGCCCTCGGATGCTCCTGGCACAGCTTCTCATTCGCACGAAGAACTACGACCTCGCCGAGCGCCAGTATGCGTGGCAAATCCGTCGTGCTCCTCACGATGAGACTCTGCGCTGTAAGATGGCACGTTGCCTGATGCTCCAGTCGAAAAATGATGAGGCGGAGCGCGAGCTGAAGGCCGTTCTGGAGCTCAATGAGGCTCACTACGATGCCCAGCTTCTCCTTGCCCGCATCTACCGTAGTCAGAGCCGCATTCCTGAGCTCATCGCCGCCTTGGAGCAAGCCATTGCGGCAGATGAGCAAGAGAACTTCGCCGATTTCAGTGCCCTGTTGCAGCTTCTGATGGTCTACATTCAGAACGACCATCACGACGGCGCAGAGAACACTAGCCGCCGACTTCTGGCAGTGATTCCCGAAGAGCGCTACGAGCAAGCAGCCATTGCCTTCCTCCAAACTGCCGAACTTTTCTTTCGCGAGGACCACTTTGTCTGGACACGCCATCTTTTGTTCCACGTACAGAACCTTCCCCTCGCAGATGATCATCCTTGTCGCTTGAAGATGATCGAGCTTGCCCAAAAATCAGCACTCCAGCACGAAGCACAGCATCTGGCAAAAGACGATCTCCTCTTCGGCGGGCTTCAGGACTGTTTCCGGACGCTCTACCGAGATCACTCCTCAGACAGCATCCGCGAGTCACGGATGAATGCCGCGTTTGCCAAGCTCCAGCGTGAGTTTGAATCCACACCGCGCCAGCTTCTTAAGCAGCTTGCTTACATCCGCCGTGAGTATCCTCTCATTAGCGCAGATCAAGAACCCTTCCTGGGCCTTCTCTGCCAGAGAGCACTTAACCGCCAGACAGCTCTGGATGCACAAGCTGTCCAGCGTGCGGCTATGGCATCATCGTTTTCCCCCCTCACTGTCCCTGTCCCTTCTCAAGAAGAGACAAAGCGTAGCGGTCTTTTTGGTCGCTTAATGGGGAGTCGCTAGTGCGCGTGCTATAATTTCCTAGCATGAGCCAATTAACCCTTATCGAAGAAGTCCGCGCCCGCCAGATTCTGGACTCGCGCGGCAACCCCACTGTTGAAGTGGATGTTATTTTAGAGTGCGGCGTCGTCGGACGCGCCGCCGTTCCCTCAGGAGCCTCCACCGGTGCCCACGAAGCGGTCGAGCTGCGTGATGGTGACAAGTCTGTCTATCTTGGCAAGGGCGTCTTAAATGCCGTCAAGAACGTTAATGAGAGCATCTCCCCCGAGCTAGCCGGTTTTGACGCGTCGGATCAGGCGGGCCTGGATAGCCTGCTTCTTACCCTCGATGGCACGCACAACAAAGCCAAGTTTGGGGCGAATGCCATTCTCGGTGTCTCGCTCGCCGCCGCCAAAGCCTCCGCCGAAGCTCTCGAAACGCCCCTCTGGCGCTACATTGGCGGGGCCAACGCCAAGCAGCTTCCCGTCCCGATGCTCAACATCATCAATGGCGGCAAGCACGCGGATAACTCCGTGGACCTTCAGGAGTTTATGGTGATGCCCGTGGGCGCGACCAGCTTCTCCGAGGGCCTGCGCTGGGGCGCGGAGATCTTCCATGCCCTGAAGTCCGTACTCAAAGCCAAGGGCTACGGGACTTCCGTCGGGGACGAGGGTGGCTACGCTCCGAACCTTAAGAGCAACGAAGAGGCGCTCGATGTGATCATGGAGGCGATTGGCAAGGCGGGCTACACGCCTGGTGCGCAGATCCAGATCGCCATGGACCCCGCCACCACCGAGCTCTACGAAGAGGGCAAGGCGCACGGCAAAGAAGGCAGCTACTACTTCTGGAAGTCCAATATCTGGAAGACCCGCGAAGAGATGGTGGCTTTCTGGGCCGATCTGGCCGCCAACTACCCGATCATCTCCATCGAGGACGGCATGTCCGAGGACGACTGGGAGGGCTGGAAGCTGCTCACCGAGGCGATTGGCAAGAAAGTGCAGCTCGTGGGCGACGATCTCTTTGTCACCAACACCACCCGCCTCGCTCAGGGAATCGAGCAAGGGATCGGCAACTCCATTCTCGTGAAAGTGAACCAAATCGGCACCCTCACTGAGACGCTGGAAGCCGTCGAGATGGCCAAGCGCGCAGGCTACACCGCTATTCTCTCCCACCGCTCGGGCGAGACGGAAGATACCACGATTGCGGATATTGCCGTCGCCACCAACTGCGGCCAGATCAAGACCGGCGCTCCCAGCCGCACGGACCGCGTGGCTAAGTACAACCAGCTCCTCCGTATCGAAGAGGCACTAGGCACCACTGCGGTCTACCAGGGCTTGAAGAGCTTCTACAACTTAAAGTAGCTCCTCATTACCAAGTGTAAATCCTCCTTGCTTAAAAAGAACAAGGAGGATTTTTTGTTGGATATACCAAAGTATAACTAAAGAGCAACGCCCTGCTCAAGGAAAGAGGTGGTTATGAGTGGTATGGCTGGTGCCCGCCGTGAGCCTGTCACGGTTATTCTTCTCTCGCTGGTAACGTGTGGTTTTTATGGTATCTACTGGATCTATAAAGTCTCAGAAGAAACCCTCGCCTACTCCGGCGAGCAAGATATGTCTCCGGTGATTGATACTGTTCTTTGCTGCTTTGTTCCCTTTTACGCGCTGTATTGGATCTACAAACAGTCTCAGAGGATCACCCGTATGCAGGCCCAAGCCGGTCTCCCTGCAAAAGATGAGGCAATCTTACACACCATTCTGGGACTGGTTATCGGGCTCGTTACAATCTACATGTTCCAAGACAACCTCAATAAAGTCTGGGATTCTTCGCGCAACGCTCAGGCGATGTAGCTGCAACCAAATCGGTGGGTCGCGTGTCGTAGGAAGTGGAGGCACGATTCTTCAATGCGAAATGGAACACGACGCGACCTGCTGATGATGCTGGTTCTGACTTTTATTACCGGCGGACTCTACTACTTCTACTGGGCCTACAAGACCAGCAAGGAGATGGATGAGTTCACGGGTGAGCGCGGGATTCCCCCAATTGTCCACTTGATCCTTTTGATCTGCACCGTGAGCCTCTGGGGCTATGTCTGGGACATTCTCACGGCCCAGAAGATCGAGCGGATGCAACGCATGGTAGGCCTGCCTGCTCGCAACCAAAGCTGGCTCTACGTGGCGCTGGATTTCCTGGGAGCGGGACCAATCTACGGGATCGGGATTGTCGTCCCGTTTTTACAGCAGAACGACCTCAATGAAATCTACGCCGCTGCCGACAACCGCCGGTAAATTTCTTCTCTGGCTGCCGCTGGGAATTCTCGCGGCAGCCTTTCTGGTTCCGCCCCCTGGCCCAGACAATAAGTCGCTACTCGGACTTCCCGATATCTGCCCGATCCACGCCCTCACCCACATCCCCTGCCCCGGCTGTGGCATCTCCCGCTCCCTCGTCTGTACGGCCCACGGTGAGCTTACCCGTGCGTTTGTCCTGCATCCCCTCGGCCCTGTTTTCTTCACAATATTAGTAGGCTTCGTGGTACTACGTTTCTTTCCGAGACTTCAGCCTTCATCCAAGACTGTCAATCTTGGTGCAGGGATATTGACAGTTCTCCTCATTGCCCTTTGGGTGGTTCGGCTACTTGGCTGGCTACCCAAACCACCCTAGAGGCGCAGGATTACTTCTCTTTGACGTAGGTTGCGGCCATGTTGGTAAGCTGGCTTAGAGATTCGTGGGAAACGCCCTGGACATCACTCATGTTGATGATGGGCGCGCGCTGAATATTGATCGAGCCACTCTTGCCATTCGTGCTCCCGGAGAAGCCGATCTGGCCTTCCAGATACGCCGTGAGCTGCCCCGCTGCCAGGCGGGCGAGCGCGGTCTTCTCCCGCTCCGATGCTTCGGGCCGTGCGGTGGCGGTCATCGCTCCTACGATGGGGTCATCCGAGACGGCAGCAACGGCATCCCGCAGTGAGGCGAGGCTCTGGAGGGCAAAATCGCCCGTGCCCTCGTAGGTTTCCAGGTGGAGGCTCTGCTCCAGATCATCGCGAAGCGCACGGACGGGCGCGAGAAGACGGATTAAAGAGCGTAGCTTGCTATCATCATTCATATGGTTTATTCCTCAAGGCCAAGGCTTTGCCGCGTCTCGGGACGCAGGCGCCGGGCCAGGTTCTTACGGGCATGGTGTATGCGGGACTTGACGGTGCCCAGGTCCGTCGCCAGCACCTCCGCGATCTGCGAGTAGCTGAGCCCCTCTTCGACATACAAAAGGAGTGCCGTACGCTGCGGCTCGGCGAGTTTTTCCAGGGCGGTTTGAATCTCTGCCAGCACGAGTGCGCCCTGTAGCGCTTCCTCGGGGCCAGGAGTGGGATCGGCCTGCTGCCACTCCACACTCTCCAGCGGCACCTCAGGGAGCCGTCCCCGGCGGCGCAGCTCACTGTAAGCCAGGTTGCGCACCACACGAAACAAAAACGCCTTCTGGCTCCCCGGCTCCGTCAGACGCCCCAGATTGCGCTGGAGCGCCCAGAGCGCCTCACTGACAATATCTTTCACCAGCTCATCGGAGCCCAGGAGCCTTCGAGCAAACCGCGTTGCTGCACGGTGGAGCTCCTTATCTTGCATGTCAGTAAGAGAATCGCAGAAAGGACAAACGAGTTCAAACTATTTTTCAAAAAGAAAACGTCTTAAGGAAGTAGAGTGCTTACCAAGACACTCGCGTCGGGGTTGGCGAGCGGGGCGATTGTCTGGGACTCGGCGAGGGTAATGACACGACCGTAGCCTGCTTCGGAAGGGTCGAGGTGGACATGCAAGCGGCGGTTGGGTAGATCAAGAACCCAGTATTCGACAACTCCCGCACGGGCATAGAGTGCCGCCTTGCGGGTGAGATCGTACTCCAACGTGCTGTCGGACACCTCAACAAGTAGACGCACGTCCTCAACAGGAGGTGTCCCCAGTGTTAGGTACTCGCGCATGCCCTTGGAAAGAACCACAACGTCGGGTTCTGGCTCGTTGTGCTCATCTAGCGCGATGGGGTCTTGTGAACGGACGAAAAGCCCCCCAAATACTCCTTCGGCCCAGCTACGTGTCAGTGCAGTAGAAAAGACATGTGGTTCGTTTTTTGGCATCTTCTGTAGGAGTTCTCCCTCAACCAGTTCGTACTGCCCATCGTCAAGCAAGCCACTGTTTTGAATAAAACGGGCTTCCTCACGCGTCCAGAGTTTGCGGCGTGGCACGGCCTGAGCGGGTAGAACTGCTGTGGCAATGGTTGTCATAATGGCTCTATTCTACGGCATTTTGGGCAGCACTATCACCCGCGACGATGCCGGTGGACCAGGCTGCCTGGAGGTTGTAGCCGCCGACGGGGCCTGCGATATCCAGCACTTCCCCGCAGAGGTAGAGGCCCTTGATTTTTCGACTTTCCATCGTTTTGGAATCCACTTCCTCCAGCGCCACACCGCCCGCAACGACCTCGCCGCGCTCCAGTGGGACGGCGCGGACGCGGCCCACTTGCCAGCCTTTGAGGGTATTAGCAAGCCGGTTGCGGTCTTTGGCGGTAAGTGCCGCGCACTTTGCGGCGGGGTCGAGCTTGGCGGACTCCAGCAAGGGCTTGCGCAGGCGCTCGGGGAGCGGTGCGTCTTCAATCAGGCCGAGGAGCGTCTTTTTGGGGTTCTGCTGGGCTTGGGCCATGAGTCGCGCATTCACTTGCTCAAACGTCTCGTCGGGGTAGAGGTCTACTTCGACCGTGGAGTTCTCGGGGATGGCCTCGGCGACCTCGCGGGAGACGCCGAGCGCGGTGGGGCCGGAGACACCTTTGTGGGTGAAGAGCAGATCGCCGCGCCAGTGCATGCGCTCTTTGCCCGTGCTGTTATCAGGATTTTGTTTACGGGCACGGAGCACGCAGTCCCGCAGCGCAACCCCACTCCAGTCTTCTGGCGGCGTGGGGTCGAGATAGAGCGGGGCAAGCGCTGCGGTGAGCTTGACAATCGTGTGTCCCAGCTCCGCGAGCCACTTCCAGCCATCACCCGTGCAGCCCGTCCCAGGGAACGAGGAGCCGCCGACGGCAATAATCAGGCGAGAGCAAGGGAGCACTTTGCCCTCGATCTGCACGCCAGAAACCGAGCCCTCAGTGACGATAATCTTCTCCACGGGACAATCGAGGCGCACTTTTACGCCTGCATCACGGACATGGCGCTCCAGCACTTCGACCACATCTTTGGCATCAATCGGCGGGACGGGGAAGATGCGGCCATCGGGGCGGGTGTAAACTTTTAGCCCCTGGCCCGTGAGCAGTTCCAGAAAGTCGTCGTTGGTGAAGCGATAGAACGAGGCCTTCAGAAACCCCGCCTCATTAGGGCGAAACTGGCGACGTATCTCCTCCATCTCCCCGGCGTGCGTGAGGTTGCACTTGCCCCCACCGGAGATGAGAATCTTCGTTCCCAGCCGGTTTTTCTTCTCTAAAAGCGTCACCCGCGCCCCCAGTTTTGCCGCCCGCCACGCCGCGAGCATTCCCGCCGCGCCGCCCCCCACCACGATTACATCTGTCATAAGCCTGAGCAAATTCTATCGCAGCCAAGCTCATCCTGCGGGAGGAGAGTAAAATCAACCCTCCGCCCGATGTATCCTGAGCACGTTTTCCGGTATCCTCGGGAGTATGGCACTAGAGATTGAGAACCTGACCAAGACCTATCCCAACGGCGTGCGCGCCTTGGACGGCGTTTCGTTAAGCATTCCCCACGGACTTTTTGGGCTCCTTGGCCCCAACGGCGCGGGGAAGTCCTCGCTGATGCGCACGATTGCGACGTTGCAAGAGCCCGACACTGGCAGTATTTATCTTGATGAAATAGACACGCTCAAGAACAAAGAGGCGATGCGGGCAACCCTGGGCTATCTACCTCAGGAGTTTGGGTTCTACCCGACGCTCTCCGGCGAGGCGACGCTGGATCACTTTGCGACGCTTAAGGGCTTAAACAACGGCAAGGAGCGCAAGGCCGTGGTCGAGGGCTTGCTGGCTCAGGTCAATCTCTGGGAGGCGCGTAAGAAAAATGTCGGGGGGTACTCGGGCGGAATGAAGCAGCGCCTCGGGATAGCCGTCGCACTGCTGGCCAACCCGACGGTGATCATCGTGGACGAGCCCACGGCGGGCCTTGACCCCACGGAGCGCAATCGTTTTCTGAACTTGCTCGCCGAGGTTGGGGAGGGCGCGACCGTGATCCTCTCCACCCATATTGTCGAGGACGTGAGAGAGCTATGCGAGCGCATGGCGATCCTAGCCCGAGGCCGCGTGGTGGCGCAGGGCAACCCGGAGGACGTGATCGGGCGCGTGGCGGGCAGTGTCTGGCGAAAAGTGATTGGCAAGGACGAGCTGGCCGAGTACGAGAGCCGCTACCGCGTGATCTCCCGCCGCCTGATTGCAGGCAAGCCTGTTGTCACGATCTACCAGGCCACCGATCCCGGCGAGGGCTTCGAGGCCATCGCCGCTGATCTAGAAGATGCCTACTTCCATGCCGTGGGAGCCGCCTAAGCCATGCGCCATGTCTTTCTCTTCGAGCTGCGCTTTCGAATGCGCCAGGTCTCGACCTATCTCTTCTTTCTGGTGCTCTTTCTGCTGACCTTTCTCTTTGTCACCACCGATGCCGTGAAAATCGGCGGCGGCGATGGGCAGATCAAAGTGAATGCCCCGATCGTGCTGGGCCAGGTTGTCGGGATCATGGGCGCGTTTGGAGCCGTGATTGCCAGCGCCTTAGTGGGCACGGCCATCTACCGTGACTTCGAGGCGCAGGCTCACGAGCTATTCTTCACCACACGCCT
>NZ_JANNYP010000469.1:0-1395 GCF_031410135.1 Armatimonas sp.
GGTTAGCGGAGCACCGGGACTTTGAGCAGGCTCTCCGCAGCTTTGACAATCGCGGCGGCGTCCATCCCGACGAGCTCGCGTAGCTTGGGGATCGGGCCGTGCTCGACGAAGTGGTTCGGGAGGCCGATGCGCGTGACTTGCACGTCGGTGAGGCCACGGTCGGCGAGGAGCTCGACAATCGCGCTACAAAAGCCTCCGGCCAGAATGCCGTCCTCGACGGTGATGAGCTTCTTGGTGCGGCGGGCGAGCGCCAGGATCGCCACTTCATCGAGTGGCTTGACCCAGCGGGCGTTAATCACCTCCACCGAGTGGCCTTGCGATTCCAGCGTATTGGCGGCGATGAGCGCCTCGCTGGCAATCGGGCCGTAGGTGAGAATTCCGATATCATCGCCGCGCCGTAGGGTCTCGGACTGCCCAAGCTGGATCGGGGCGCAGGTGTCGGTGAGGTTCTCGCCGCCACCACGCGGGTAGCGCAGGGCGATGGGGCCTTTGCGATACGCCAGCGCGAACTTGGTCATCTCGCGCAGCTCCTGGGGGTCCTTGGGCGAGAGCATCACCAGGTTGGGGATCGAGCGCAGGTAGGCAATGTCCATCGTCCCGTGGTGCGTCGCGCCGTCGTCACCGACGAGGCCCGCGCGGTCAATCGCAAAGACCACAGGCAGGTTCTGGATGCAGACATCGTGGACGATCTGGTCGTAGGCACGCTGCAAGAACGTCGAGTAGATCGCGCAGACCGGGGTAAAGCCCTCGGCGGCGAGCCCGGCGGCAAAAGTGACGGCATGCTGCTCCGCGATCCCGACATCGAAGAAGCGCTTGGGGAACTTATCGGCGAACTTGGCCAGGCCCGTGCCATCGGGCATGGCGGCGGTGATCGCGACCACCTTATCGTTGTTGACCGCGACTTCGTTTAGGCTCTCGACAAAGGCCTGGGTGTAGGTGACCCCACTAGACTTCTTCTCCATCTTGCCGTCTTCAATCGAGAAGCCGGTGGTCGCGTGCCAGGTGCGCTGGTCTTTCTCGGCGGGCTCGTAGCCCTTGCCCTTGGTGGTCAGGACATGGAGCAGAACCGGGCCTTCAAGGTGCTTGGCATGCTCAAAGACCTGGACGAGAAATTCCGTGTCGTGGCCGTCAATGGGACCAATGTACTGAAAGCCCAGCTCCTCGAAGAAAATGCCCGTGTTCGCCGGTGCCGCAAAGTGCGTGGCGGCGTGCTTAGCCCCGGCGGCGGTTCGGTAGAGCAGGCCATCTTTGTTAAGGTTGCGCTTGACCGAGCTCTCGATTTTTTGGTAGGTGGGCATCAGCCGCAGCTTGGCCAGATAGGTCGCCAGCGCCCCGACGTTCTCGGCGATACTCATCTCGTTGTCATTGAGTACGACAAGCATCTTGGTCTTCTGG